>JAGLWT010000129.1 GCA_023133295.1 bacterium
AAACGGTTCAAAACTCTTTTGGGTTGGTCGCCCGGTGCTGCCGGGCTCCCGATGAGCGGATGCGGGAAGGAAATAAAGAAGAGAATGTCATCCAGAGGGAGCTTACGACCGTGGGATCCAGTTTTATTTCATCCTGGTTCCCACTTTACACTACACTCATCGCTTGTTGGAATTGACTCAAATCTAAACATTCCATTGTCATTGTATTTATGAATCAGAACACTAAATCAGATCACTATTTTTATTTCTTTTCTCTACTTCGTCTCTCACCCCCCTCGAGCACGGCGCAGCCGTGCGCCCAACCGAGAGTTCCGGAAGGAGCAAGCAGTTGTGCTGAGTAAGCTCAGCAGGTACGAAGTACGAGGTGCGATGTACGAGGTGAAAACGAAACCAATACTCACATCCGTAACCGGAAAACAGTTATTTCGCTTAACCCATTAATTTTCCTGTCACAATCATATCACGCCGTACCCCAAACAAGATATGGGACATGTCGTACGCCGAAGGCGTTCGTCTGTCCCGATGCAAAAGTTCCAAGCAAAGAGTTGACAGGAAGCGAAGCGTGTAAACTCTTTGCCTCGTTATAATCACATGGAAACAGTCTCCAAAAATCTTTGAATGTTATTAATATTTCTGAGTCATCCTGAGCTTATCGCGAAGGATCCATCTCGTATTTGTTTCTTGTATTTCCCACTTTACACTTCAGACTTCACACTTCAGACTTCTTAATGTCTCGTACCTCGTTCACCTCAGATGAACGAATCAGATCTCTTTTTTCTCTTCCACTTTCGGTGAATAAATGATCGTATTGTCCTTTTTGGAGGAAAATTTCTCCGGTAAAGGATAATCGGTCCTGACAATTGAATTGCTTCCCGATGCGGAGATCTTGTTCATCAGATTGTCTTTCAGATTGATATTTGCATTGTCAAAGGAAAAATCCACCTTGGAAATGTCATTTGCAAGCAGCCAAAGGATATTTCTTTTGGAAATGTTATTCAGGTATTTCACTTTGGAATCCTGTATCTGAAAATAACCGGAATCCACATCCGCCTTAAGCTCACCGAAATTGCAATTTGAAAAGAGTGAGTTCATATTCTTCAATGTAAATTCGGCATGGCCGCTATCAAGGGAATTTCCTGACAATTCACCGCAAAACGCATTAATATTAAGTTTATCCACAGATGAATTTCTTAATGAGATCGAGCCGTTCTTCGTGATTATGGAAAGCGAGTTAACCCTCTGGAGTTCATTTGCCGAAAGGGTCAAATAATCTGAATTAATAAATATTGTCCCTCCCACAAGTCCGCTTAGCGTAATGTTCGAAGATTTCTGTCTGATATTTACTTCAACACCGGCTGGAAGAATGGCTTCAAAGGTATCAATGAATGCTACCGAGGTTTCCCCGATATCGAAAAGGCCTTTCTCGGGATTGAATTTAAGCTTTTCTTCCGAATCGTGCCAATATGTGATCTTCAGCATAGGGGTATCTTCGCCGCGCGCCTTTCTGATGATGATGCTTTCGGCATGTGCCAGAATAGAGAGTTTGACGATCTCCGGAAATACTGTTTCGAATTCACCGTATGTGCTGAGTATCTTTCCGTTGAAAGAAACGAAAGGTTCTTTAGGAATGTCATTCCTGTTATTAAGGTTGCGTGTCAGTAGAATACCCGCAACCACAAGAACGATCACCAGAAGTACTATCGAAACAAAGAAAAATATTTTTTTCATGTCAGTTATTCCCTCCAAGAATATTATGCATGTGTATGATGCCGCAGATCTTGCCTTTATCAACAACGGGAAGAACTGTGATCTTCCTGTCTTCCATTATCTCCAAAGCGTCTTTTCCGAAGAGTTCCGGTGCCACAGAAGTAGGGTCCGGGTTCATGATCTCTTCCGCTTTCAGGTCAAACGCTTCCTTTGAATGTTCTTCAAACATTCGCCTGATATCTCCATCAGTAATGATGCCAAGTAAATCGCCTTCTTCTGAACAGACCAGAGCAGCACCCATCCTAAAAGAAGAAATAGTATAGAGAATATTCGTCATCTCAGCATCCGCTTCCACAATGGGTATATCTGTTCCCTTATGCATCACGGCGGAGATGGTTACACCAAGTAATTGCCCGAGAGCGCCCCCGGGATGCAGCTTCGCGAAGTCCTTCTGTTCGAAATTCCTCATCTTGGCGACAGTTAGCGCGATCGCATCTCCCATTGCCAGGGTTGCAGTTGATGAAACAGAAGGTGCATAGGGGAGTATCTCGCTTTCTTTGGAGATATTTAATAGGATGGGTATCGAGGCGTTCTTAAATAATGCGGAGTCTTTCTTCCCTGTGATGGCGATTATCGGGATCTTCTTTTCAGACGATATATTATAGAAATACTCAAATTCCCGCTGTTGGCCATTGTATGACAGAAGAAAAAAGAGATCATCATCCTGAATTATGCCCAGGTCCCCGTGGCCCGCCTCTGTAGGGTGAATGAAAAGCGCCGGTGTTCCGGTTGAAGAGAATGTCGCGGCTATCTTCTGCGCGATCAAACCGGATTTTCCCATTCCGCTTATCACCAGTTTTCCCTTCAGCGAAAATATGGCAGTCACAGCGTTTTCAACATTCTCATCAATATGTGAATGACATTGCTGAATGCCTTCAATTTCATCCGCCAGGACTCTTTTTATGCTTGCCTTTATATCCATCTCTTATTCTAATACAAATTGCGGGCATTGTCAAACATAGTGTGACCTGCAGCTTGATTTTTAGCAGAAAAAAAAGTATAAATATACTTATCTCCGCGGAGGGATGGCTGAGCGGTTGAAAGCGGCGGTCTTGAAAACCGTTGTGGGGTCACACCCACCGGGGGTTCGAATCCCTCTCCCTCCGCCACTAAAGTTACTTTATTCACAAAAATATACTTTACATTTTTTAATTGGGTTTATTATCATTGATATACTTGGAGGGAGAGCAACATAAACTGCTTTATGTTGCGTAGGGATTCGAAGACCGCAGGCTGTCTACGGACAGGCGAGGGGCGGGTCGCGAAAAACTGAGGTACGCGAAGTTTATTTGTGACCGAATCCTCTCCCTCCGCCAGTAAGGATACGAGATTCACACAAATATACTATAAACTTTATTGCAGGCGTATTATTCATGAGTTTATTGGAGGGAGAGCAACATAAACTGCTTTATGTTTCGTAGGGATTCGAATCCTCTCTCTCCGCCACAATCGTCCGGATTTTCTTGTGAATATTTCCTCATATGATTCTCCCACCTCGTACTTCGCACCGGACACGGCATGCCGTGCCCCTACGACATTCTTTATCCCCACTTGTCCCTGGGTCACTTATTAATAATTGTTCATTGTTCATTTCCCAATTATTCACTATCCTTCATACCTGCGATGCCTCGGTATCGCAACATCGAATTTTCACAAATTATGTAATATTTCACACACTTTTTAAGAAATTAACACTTTGACTACTTGCATGAATGCCCAAATATGATATACTACTAACAAGATGACAACCGATTTTCTTTTTAGCAGATCTCTTCAGACAGACGATTAGTAAATGATGTAGCGAATAGATGTATGTAGGAGTGTAATCATGGGACAGTTTGAATCGATTGATCCAAAAGTGGAAGTTAACGGACAAACAGTTTTGTCCATTGCAAATGGTATGGGTTCGATGAAGCAGATGGGTATGAAGATCTTAGCCAATAATAATATTCATGACCCTGAACCAGGAAAGTGGTATCCTCAGCAGGATTGGCTGGATGCTTTTAAGCAGATCTCTAAAGAGATAGGAAACTACACACTATTTGAAATTGGAAAATCAATTCCCGAAAATGCTGAGTTCCCTCCTCATATTGACAGTATTGAGAAGGCTTTAGCAGCAATTGATATTGCGTATCATATGAATCACCGCTTATACGGTAAAGCCTTGTTTGATCCGCTGACCGGAAAATTGCAAGAGGGGATCGGGCATTACACCTTTACACAAATCAGTGATAAGAAAGTAGAGATATTGTGTGATAATCCTTATCCTTGTGATTTCGATAGGGGAATCATTGAAGCCATGGCGAGAAGATTCAGGCCGGAAGATTGCCGGGTTGTGAATATCGAGCATGACAGTGTAAAAAGCTGTAGAAATAATGGGGACAACACCTGTAGTTATATAGTTACTTGGCACTAGCAGCCCGCGTAGCAGGGTGTGTACGAGGTTGGATGTACGAGGTGCGAGGTGCGATGTACGAAGTGGAAAAAGAAACACACCCGTAACCGGAAAACCGCTATTTCGTTTAATTCAATAGAATCAGCCGTGAAAATAATAGAATGCCGGAGCTATCAGTCTACGGGACGGAAGGTTGAATATTTTAACTTTATACATCCAATTTAGACAAATAAGTGTGTTGAAAAATTCATCACCTCCGTCCCTGGAGAATTAGGGAGGGTGGCGGGAGAATGGGTATAGAATCACACGGAAACATCCTCCACACATCTTTGAATGTTATCCTCTCTCCCTTTTGTCATTCCCGACTCAGTTGAATCCATCTTTCTCTACCTATCACCTATTCCCCCACTTCACACTTCACACGTGAATACTTGTCCCTTGCGCACTGCGTAGAATGTTCCACTGGGACACTGGGTCACTTAATAATACTTGTCCCTTGTCCACTGTATTCATTCCCCTCTGCACCAACCTCCAACCTCTAGCCTTCTAACCTCTTCTCTAATTGTGCACTTGTGCCATTGTCAATTGTCCATATATTTGTTATAATCAACTATTATGGGGAAACGTTACGGGGAAAAACTTGATCTGGCGACTTCGCAGAATGTAGTTGTCGAATTACCGCTTGCCGGTTTAGGCACCAGAATACTTGCGAATATTATTGATACCCTGATAATATATTTCGCAATGATCTTCATTTTTATAGTGGCAAATATTAGCAATCTTTTTAAATATGTCGAAGCATTGCCGGAGTGGGTAATCGCAATACTGATTATTTTGCTATTTGTTTTGTCCTGGGGTTATTTCCCGCTCTGGGAGTTCTACGGCAACGGAAAGACCCCGGGAAAGAGAGCACTGAAGATAAGGGTCCGCATGGATAACGGTTCTCCATTGACCTTTTCCGCCACCTTGACACGCAATCTGATGCGCGTCGCCGATTACCTCCCTTATATGTACGCCATAGGAGTGCTTGCGATCATTTTTAACAAGAAGAATAAGCGGCTTGGTGATATGGTCGCCGGTACCGTTGTGATCACTGATCAAAAATTTGATCTCAAGAGATATATGTCAGAGGAAAGCAATGGGATAGAGGCGCCGACTTTCAAGATATCCGGCCTATCAGGCATTAAACTTTCTCATCATACTTACGAAACATTGGATTCCTTTTTTCAAAGAAAGGAAAAACTTCCCCCTGAAGTCAGGATCCGAATAGTGGACAATATGCTTTCAGGTCTCGCTTTGAAGAACCTGCCGGAAGGACTGCCATTGAAGGAAAAAGAAGCGATACTGTATAAGATATTTACAGAAGGAAATTAAGTGAATATCCGAAAGTTCGTTCAAAGAAGGCAAGAAAAATGGGCAGAATACGAAGGTATTATTAAGGAGCTGGACAAGAGTAAAACGCGATTTATACAGAAGCAAAGAATAAAGCAGTTCAGCAGATTATACAAGACCGTCTCTTCAGATCTCGCATATGCAAGAACATATTATCCCGCCAGTGATGTCGAAGATTATCTGAATTCTCTCGTATTGCGGGGTCATACACATTTTTATCATCCGAGATTTACGGCGTTCAGGAATGTGTGGGTATATATTTTCAATCGCTTCCCCGCGGCCTTTCGTGATACACGAAAAATGTTCTACCTTTCTTCTGTCGTCTTTTTTGGTTCGGGAATACTTGCGTATTTTCTTACGATCATGAATGAGAAATGGGCATATATGGTATTGGGTTCCGGTATAATTCAGAATATCAAGAATGGTGAGATGTGGACCAATGCCATAGGGGTGATGATCCCTTCATCTATTGCTTCCGCACAGATACTCACGAATAATATCGTAGTGACATTTCTTGTATTCGCTGCCGGTATGCTTTGGGGAGTAGGCACTTTTTACATCCTCATGATAAACGGGATGAATCTGGGAACGGTCATTGCCATGACCACCATGTATAATATGAACGGCGATCTCTTCAACTTCATCATTGCTCATGGGATAACTGAGATCTCAATGATACTGGTTGCCGGAGGTGCCGGTTTCCTTCTCGGAAAAGCATTGATAAATCCCGGAAATCTGAGTAGAAACGACGCTTTGAAGGATAATGGGGCAAAGGCGGCAACCCTTGTTCTTGGCGGCTTGCCTTTTCTTGTTATCTGCGGATATATCGAGGGGTATATGTCTCCGGGAACTATGTTCCCCGGATGGTCTAAGTATCTGGTGGGCATCCTGCTGGGTGCTATCTTCTGGGGTATGCTCATCATACAACCCTCTCCCACTGAGGATTATTCTGAGATAAAAAGCAGTGATATAATAAAACAATAAGGAGCATTGATGGATATAAAGAATTACAGGATCAAGAAGAACGGCCGTGAGATCATGGTCGATGAAAATGCCCTGATCGAAGGGATAAAAGCGGGACATTATGATGGAAATGAGGAATACAAAGATCTGGAGGGCTCGTCGCCTTGGGCTAAATTGAAAAATGATGATGTGTTCAGAAAATACTTTAAGGACAGATCAGGCAGGGTTGTCTCTTTCTCATTGGACCCCGCATTTATAGACGAGGAAGAAGAACTGATCACAAATGCGACCGAAGAAGCTCTTTCTGACTTGAAGCCGCTTCGTATGGGACAATTGCTGGACAAGACCTTTTTCCTTTTTAAAAATAAATTTTGGCGGAATTTCAAAATAGTTCTTTTTGTTCAGGTCTTTGTATATCTGGTAAATCAATTGATCAAATTTTCAAGTATTCATTTTCTCCAAGATACCAATTATGATTATAATACCTTGAATCTTATCTCTTCACTCCCCGGTATTATACTGTCATCTTTGGCTTATCTGCTGATCTCTGCCGCCATTATTAAGGCTACCCGGGCGCAGATATTCGGTTTGGATATGAAGCCGGGAGAAGCATATTCCTTAGGAAAATCTGCTATACTGCCTCTTTTTGGCACCGGATTGATCGCATGGTTTATGGTGACCGGCGGTTTCATCCTGCTGATTATTCCCGGTATTATACTCGTGTTCTCGTATTTGATGTTCCAGGTGATCGTTGTGCTTGAACGGAAAAGCGGGTTCAAGGCGCTTGCCCGATCCAGAAAACTTATGAGGACAAAGTTTGAAAAAGGGATGGCGGGAAGCAATTCCTGGCGGGGATTTCTGCTTTTTCTGGTGAACGGCTTCATCGTGGGTACAGTGGGTGCGTTCCTTGTCATTCCCAGGATGATCTTCACCTCTGTTGCCGGCATGCAGGGTTATTTTACGGCTGAAACTACCGCGGAACTCTACAAGACCCAGCTTGCTATGGCTCCCTTTGAGCTCCTTGAGAACCTGGGGTCCTCAGCGGTCGTTCCGTTCCTTCTGATCGGATTGACAGTTATGTATTATGATACTCGCATCAGGGTTGAGGGGTTTGATCTATACATTGAATCAAAAAGGGTACATTAAGGTATTTTTTACCTTCCTCATCTTTCTATTTATTGCCGTTGCGGTATTTCCCCATTGGCTGGATAATATCGAAAAGAGCGTTGAAGTCATAGACCTTACCGTATATGAATTAACAGAAAAACAAAATAGAGAACTCACCGACAAGAAGAAGGAAGAAGTGCTGAAAAAGGTCAAGAAGAACGGCTTTGCGATCAGGCGTATCCTGAACAAGAATATACCCTCAGATGAAAAGGGCATTTATTTCCGCTCTGCAAGGTCTTCTCTCGATGAATTATTCACAATAACCGATGCATCGGCCCAGTATCACCGTTCTTTAAGATTGATAAACGGGATCAAGACCGGCATCTTGAATGAAGTGATGATCCTCAGAGACAATCTCGGATATGAATTTCCGTCTCCTGAAGAAGAGGATAAAGAGCTGATCCGGAATATTCTTTCCTCAAAAGAATTTATAGTCAGGAGTACTAAACAAAACACCTGGATGCTGAGTTTAAAAAGGTGGTTCCGCGATATGATGAATGAGCTCTTTAAATTAAATTGGGATATGGAGGATGTGGAAAAGGTTGCCAAGGGCGTGAATTACACCTTCTTCTTTTTATTTATCCTGATCGTTCTTTATATCATTATTCGCCCGTATTTACGAAGAAGGTCTTATAATGAGGAGCACATATCCTTCCGGCGCTCTTCCCAATTGAATTCAAGCGACCTTAACTTGACCTATTCACAATTGAAGGGTGAAAAGAGATTTCGCGAGGGGCTCAGAGCATATTTTCTTTTCCTGATCTCCCGTTTTGAGGATGAAGGATGGTTATTTCTGGATAAAAGTCATACCAATAATGAATACGCTCTCTTTCTCGCCGACGAACTGGGCAAAAATAATACTGCTGTGGATGATTTCTACAAGATCAAGGATATATTTCAGGATAAATGGTATGGCGTGAAAGAGGTTGATGATGAAGAACTGCAGGAATTCGAGAATGCAGTGAATCATTTTATTGACGGGCTTCTGGGAGAGGCAAATGAGTAGAAAACGCTTTCTTTATCCCGCCGTACTTATCCTCATCTCAATTCTTGTAGTCATTGTCTCGTCACTGTTACGGCCTTATGACGAGGATCTTACTCCTACAGTTGAGAATTGTGACCGCTTCGGTTATGCCGCCACCAAGCGATTCATCGAACAAAAAGGTTATGAGGCAATTATGCTGGACAAGAGCTTTGCCTCGCTCTCGGATGGGGGGCTTTTGATCATCGCGGGTCCCGATGTGACAGCTATTTCCGAAAAGGAAATATCTGCCTTGATCAAGTGGGTAGAAAAGGGCAATTCGGTGATCTATCTGTCTTCAAGGGGTAATTCCGCCACAGGGAAGAGAAGCTATTACTATGACCGGTATTCGTCGGCATTGGAGAGATACCTTGGAGTGACAACCTCACCTTCAAAAAAATACAAGATCACCGCATCGCTCAGTCCCATATTTGCTACGGCCTTTTCAAAGGATGTGAAAGAATTGGAGTTCAAGCATTGGTTCACTCACGAAATGAATACCAGAGAAGGCATTCTGATCCCCATCTTCAAGGAGCAAAGTGGAGATGCCAATATTTATCAGGCCAATTTCGGTAAGGGACGGCTTCTTTATATCCCTTCTACATATCTCTTTTCAAATGAGGCATTAAGAAATGAGGAGAATGCCGCGTTCCTTATCAATGCCCTCAATTCACTTATTGTTGACAAGAGAGTGATCTTTGACAGGTACCATCATACCTTCCAAGAGGATTCATTCGAATTGAACCCGCTTCAAAGGCGGAGGATATGGTATATGATATTGATATTCTTTACCGCATTCGTCATGCTGATCTTTTCCGGTTATTCACGATTCGGACCCATCTATTCTTTGGAGCCCGTAAAAACCGTTTCCATCCGTTCGTATATACTTTCTCTGGGTGATCTCTACAGAAGATCCGGTAAAGGCCCTGAGATCGCTGAGGATATGTACGCGCTCTTTTTGAAGAAGGTTTGCCGCCGTTTCGGGATCAAATACTCTTTGAACACAGAAGACATGATCAAACAAATGAAACTTCGCTCAAAAGAATTTCATCAATTACTCTTGGATATAGATGAAAAAATGAAAAAGCTTAATATCTCCTTTAGAAATAAGGAGTTGGTTGAATTTGAAAAAATGCTTTCAAAGGCAGCCATTACAATGGGAATAAATTAGATATGGAGGTATCAAAATGGATAATCCTTTGATCTTGAAGGCTAACGCCATAATAAATGAAGTAAAAAAAGTGATCTTCGGACAGGATGAGGTCATAAGAGAGATCGCCACCGCCTTTTTAGCAGGGGGCCATGTATTGCTTGAAGGTGTCCCGGGCACCGCAAAGACCCTTTTGGCAAAATCCTTTTCCTTTGCTTCCGATATGAAGTACAAAAGGATACAATTTACCCCCGATATGATGCCTTCCGACATTCTCGGAACCAATGTATTTGACATGCATGATAAGAAATTCACGCTCTTGAAAGGGCCCGTTTTCACAGATGTCCTTCTTGCGGATGAAATAAACAGAACACCCCCTAAAACACAATCCGCCCTCTTGGAGGCAATGCAGGAGAGGCAGGTGACGATCGAAGGGAACAGATATGACCTTGGCGATAATTTCTTTGTTCTCGCAACTCAGAATCCCGTTGAATATGAGGGCACATACCCTCTGCCTGAGGCGCAAACGGATCGATTCCTGATGAAGATATTGATAGAATATCCTTCTAAGGAAGCTGAGATCAAAATATTGAAAGAGCATTCTGCGGATTCCGGTAAACCCCAGCTTCTTGAGCAGATGATCGAAAAGGTCATAAAACAGCAGGATATGCAGCAAATGCGTGCCGTCGTTGAAGATGTGCGTGTAGAAGAAAAGATCTACGAATACATTTATCAGATCATTGAAGGAACGAGAATATCTCCCCGGCTTACGCTCGGCGCTTCTCCTCGAGCCGGCATCTTCCTCCTGAAGACCGCAAAGGTGAACGCTCTGCTGGAAGATAGAGATTACATCATACCCGATGATGTCAAGAAAATGGCATATCCCGTATTGCGGCATAGATTGATGCTTAAACCGGAGACGGAGATGGACATGATCCTTCCCGACTCGGTAATTGAGGAAGTAATGGCTGAGGTGGAAGTTCCCAGATGAGGCCTACCTTCCGGCTGATCGGAGCGATATTCCTTATTGGCGCAACAGTATTCCTTGGAGGAATATTCCCTCAGGCCGACCGTTTGAGCGAGCTGTATGCCATGATCTTATGCGCTGCCGTTATACTGGACGCGCTGTACTTGAACAGGGTTAAGGTAAGCTCTGCCAAAAGAGAAGTGGAAACTTTATTATCCAATGGAGTTGAGTCCGCGGTCAAGGTAAGCATAGTTCTGAGCAGCGCTTCTTTTCTTCGGATAACCGCCATTGATTCGGTACCGGAGGATATGCTGCATAAAAATCCCCTGAAGATATTTCCGTTATCCACAGGTATTCTCAGGGAGTACAGCTATGAGATACTGCCCCGAAAGAGGGGGATATTTGATTTCGGAGAGATCTTGATCAAGGCGGAAAGTCCCATTGGGCTTTTCAGTAAAAAGATCAAAACTCCAGCAACTCAGGAAGTGAAAGTGTACCCCGATATCTCAATATTTAAAAAATACGGATTGTTCATTCAAAAGGGATTATCCCACCGTTCGGGAATACGCCTGGGCAGAATGAGGGGGGAAGGAACCGAGATAGAGAGCCTCAGAGAATATCACAGGGATGATGACTTCCGCTGGATAGAGTGGAAAGCGACCGCAAGAAGGGGCAAACCCATCAGTAAGAATTTTCAGCCCGAAAAGAATCAATCCATTCTCCTGATGCTTGATGCCGGCAGAAATATGATCAATCGCGTCGGCGTGCATACGAAGTTCGATCATATGATGAATACCGCTGCATTGCTGATATATGTATCGCATCATTTCAATGACCGCATAGGCGTTATGGTCTTTGGCGACGAGGTCATAAGTTTTATCAAGCAGGACAAGGGCAAGACCTCTCCCATGCGCATCTTGGACAGGATATACAATCTTCAGCCGCGCTTCTGCGAGTCAGATTATGAAACGGCCTATGGCAGAGCTTTGACAGAACTCAAAAGGAGAACGCTCGTAGTGACCTTTACCGATCTACTGGACCCCTATTCTTCGGAAAGGGTCATTAAGTACAATCAGATGATCTCCTCGAAACACCTTCCATTGGTGGTCTCTGTGTCCGACTCCGATCTTAAAAGTGAGACCCTGCGGGAGGCCTCACATCCCGGAGATGTTTTCAGAAAGTTCGCTTCACAGGAGCTTATGGAAGATTATAAGAGATCGGTCAAACTCCTTTCAGGCAGGGGAGTTGATGTGGTATCTGTTCCTGCTGCCGAGCTTTCGATCTCCACTATCAATAAATATCTCAAGATCAAGACCAGGGGACGGCTATAAGTAGTGCTCTGATTCATAAATAGAGTATAGAGGTTTGAGGTTAATGCAGAAAAAAGGAATCACATCCGTCATTGTCGAACTTGATTCGACAATCCATCGTTTTATTACTAACATATGCTTTTCTCCCATCATTTCATGATGTTCAAAAAGAAAAATAATATATTATTTAATGGAGTTTTGATCCGTCTTTGCTCTCATGTCATTTTTTGCGACGATACTCACCACGGCTATCACTCATTAAAATCCCAAAACTCGTTAGCTTTAGCTCACTCAGACAATTGGATATTTTCGG
>JAGLWT010000013.1 GCA_023133295.1 bacterium
ACATGGCGAAAGAAAAGAACATCATGGAAAAGATCGCCCAGGCAAATCAGTCCGTTACAAAGGGGATTGATCCCAAGGATATCAAACATTGGGCAAAGATCTACATCATGGGAAAAGTTTATGAGGTTCCGGCCGATCTGACAATAATGCAGGCGATGGAGTATGCGGGATACCGTTTCATTCATTCCTGCGGCTGCCGGGCAGGATTCTGCGGCGCGTGTTCGACCATCTACAGGATGAAGGGGGAATACAAGCTTCGTACCGCAATGGCTTGTCAGACAAGGGTTGAAGACGGGATGTATCTGGTTCAACTTCCGTTCTCACCGGCTGAAAAACCGACTTACAGTGTTACCAAGGAACCGTATGAGGGCAATTCATTCTTGAAATATTTTCCTGAAATTGCAAGATGCGTCTCCTGTAATACCTGTACAAAAGCATGTCCTCAGGACTTGGAGGTAATGGATTATGTACAAGCGGCATTAAGAGGGGATTTTCAGAAGGTGGCGGAGCTGTCTTTTGACTGCATACAATGCGGAATGTGCGCTTTGAGATGCCCGGCTGAGATCGTTCAGTACAATGTCTCGCAATTCGGCAGGGTTATGTACGGCCGAAACGGTTTCCCTGAGAACAAAGCATTGAAAAAAGTGGTTAAGGCTACAGAGAAAGGTGAATACAATAAGGACTTCAAGAACCTTCTGGGCCTGAATCTGAAGCAGTCCAAGGAAGCCTATAAGAAACAACAGGCTAATAAAGCCGAATTTCTCAAAGGGGGTAAGAAATGAGCGCGAAAACCGAATATAAACTTATCGGGGGATACCCTCAGGATATGAGGAACTCTATCAAGAAGGTGGAAGCCACCAGAAAAAAGAGGGCAGGCAAAATACTTGAAGGCATGTCGCTGAAAGAGAGGGAAGAGGTTCTGAATCAATGCCATCCCGATTTCCGGCCCGGTGGAAAAAGGAAGATCGGCCTTGGTCTGAACAAGGGAGACATCGCCCCGAATGAAGTAGCTGACCTTATCGAAGCGCATCCGCTGGTAGATCCTAAAAAAATAAATCTGAAAAAGATCGATCACGATGTTGACCTTCTTATTATCGGCGGGGGACTTGCCGGTACAGCGGCGGCTCTATTAGCCAATGACGGCGGAGTGAAAACAGATAAGATAGTGCTGGTGAATAAATTACGCCACGGCGATTCCAACTCGATCATGGCCCAGGGAGGCACTCAGGTAGCTGATGCGCCCGAAGATTCACCTCCGATCCATTATCTTGATGCCTTCGGCGGCGGACATTTTACAAATAAACCAGAAGTTCTGAAAGCCCTCATAGAAGAAGCTCCACACTCATTGAAGTGGCTGGTCGACCTCGGTGTCCTTTTTGACCGTACAGAAGACGGTGATTTTGTGCGTCTTGCCGGCGGCGGAACCTCCAGAAAAAGGATGCATGCATGTAAAGATTATACCGGAATGGAGGAAGTAAGGGTATTGAGAGATGAATTCCGCAACAGGGAGATCCCTCTGCTGGAATATTGTCCCGTTATCGAACTTCTGACGGACCCGACAACAAAAAAGGTGACCGGAGCTGTGGTATGGGAAATGGAAACCGGCGATTATAAAGTTATCAGAGCAAAAGCCACTATTATGGCGACCGGCGGATTCGGCCGTCTTCATGTCAGGGGCTTTCCGACAACAAATCACTATGGCGCTACAAATGACGGCGTTGTGCTCGCATACAGGGCCGGCGCGAAACTAAGGGATCTGGATACCGTGCAATACCATCCGACCGGAGCCGCATACCCTCAGCAGATCATCGGTCTTCTTCTTACAGAGAAATTGAGATCAATGGGAGCTCAGCCGGTAAATGCTGACGGTGAGGCATTTGTTTATCCGCTGGAACCAAGAGATGTGGAGGCTTCCGCTCTTATAAGAGAATGCTATGTAAAGAATAACGGCGTCTCGACCCCGACTGGAATGCAGGGTGTCTGGCTTGACACACCGCTGATCGACATTATCAACGGCAAGGGAACCATTAAAGATTCATTTCCCGGCATGGTCAGAATGTTCGAAAGATTCGGTGTGGATATGGTAAAAGACCCTGTGCTGGTTTTCCCGACGCTACATTATCAAAACGGCGGTATTGAGACGGATCCTCATGCAAACAGCAGCATTGACGGCTTGTTCGTTGCGGGAGAGGTTTCAGGGGGCGTACACGGAAAAAACAGACTTATGGGTAATTCTACCCTTGATTGTATAGTGTTCGGCCGTATTTCAGGCCGTACAGCGGCGAAATACCTTAAAAAGAATAAGACAGCGGGCAAACTCTCATTCAAGCACCTTGAAAGATATGAAAAACTCTTAAATGACGCGAAAATCAAAACAAATAGAAAAGCCCCGATGGTCCTTCCCGATTACAGGGGAAAAGAAGCTCTCGAAAGAATGCTGGATATTTTTAAATGAAATGGTTTGATAGGAGAAAATAATGAACGATAAAAAAGTAGATGTTGAAAAACTTCTTGCGAAAGCAAAGAAGCCTGCTCAGGATGCGATGAAAATGCATCCCTTTTTCAAAGGAAAAGTTGAGGTC
>JAGLWT010000130.1 GCA_023133295.1 bacterium
TCAGCTTGTGTGAAAGGTCAAGGTTGAAGGTGGGGAAAAGAAAAGGGATGGATGTTTCGCGTTGCTCAACATGACAGAGGACAGGTCAAGCCCGATAATAACGGAAAAATAGTGTGAAGAATTGTTGCATGTGAATTTAAACATTGCAAAGAGTTTACATGCTCCGCTTCCTGTCAACTCTTTGCTTGGTACTTTTACATCGGGACAGACGAACGCCTGTGGCGTACGACATGTCCCATACCTTGTTTGGGGTACGGCGTGATATGATTGTGACAGGAGAATTAATGAGTTAAGCGAAATATTGTTTTTTCGTTTACCGGTGTGGATATTGCTTTGTTCTCCTCACATTACACCTCACACACCACACTTCACACTTCTTAATGCCTCGTACTTCGTTCACTCGTGAACGATTGTCATAGTATTTATGAATCAGAACACTAAGTAACATTCCTGTATTCAGTAGTACTTTCCAGAAATTTGGAATAATTCGCCGTAAAACAAGCCAGAACAATACCCTTTAGAACTTCATTATATCCCATCGGATATATATTTGCGATATTTCCTGCGAATAATCGAATAGTGGAACGAAACTTGAACATAAACTTTGTTTTAATAAGGGAAAAATGATAAAATGAATGTTGGAGCATATATGAAGAAATTATCTCTGTTTTTCGTGTTGGCCGTGCTGCTCCTTGGCATCGGCGTGAATGGATTTTCTGCAAACATACTTTTTGACTATACCAAGGACCAGAGAGCAGGTAATGCTGACTGGGTAATTGATACGAATTATCCGGTTCCGAGTCCTTCGGATCCCACGGCGGAAGACGATTGGGACGGCGCAATATCGGCTTGGGGTTATGCTATGTACCTTGAAGGACATACATGCCACACATTGATCTCAACTTACGGTATTACTTATGGTGATGGAGGCAATGCCTACGATCTTTCTAATTATGATGTTTTTGTGGTCTGTGAACCGCAGGATCAATTCACGACTTCGGAAAGAGACGCTATCCTGGCATTTGTAAATGCCGGCGGCGGTCTTTTCATGGTCGCTGACCATTGGATCTCCGATCGTAACAGTAACGGTTGGGATTCCCCTGAGATATGGAACGATTTCGGAACAGAGACCTACTTCGGACTTCATTTTCAGGTGAACGAAACATATGATAATTTCTCTTATACTTCGAGTTATGTATCTTCGGACGCTGGTGATCCGATAGTTCACGGCTCAAATGGAGATGTCTCTTCTTTCGCTTTCCATGGCGGTACAGCGGTCACTCTCAATACGGGAAATAACGCTACAGCGAAGGGACATATCTGGAGGGACTCCGTAGGCGGTACATATGCCATGTTCGCATCTGCGGAATACGGCTCCGGCCGTGTCTGCGCGGTTGGTGATTCATCCCCTGCGGATGACGGAACAGGATATTCGGGAGATACCTTATACGACGGCTGGAATGAAGCTAATGATAAAGAAGCGTTCTTGAACGGAATGGAATGGCTTCTGGAAAGCTCCTGTGACGGCACGGATATTACGGCACCTGATTGGGCCGCCAGCGGCATTTCAAATCTTACAATTACTCCCGGGAATACGGTGAATGGCCTGGATTGGGATGATGCCTCGGATGCAGAAAATCCCAGTATAACATATTCTGTTTACAGAGATACTGTTACCGGCTTTACGCCCGCGGTGGGAAATAAAATCACATCAGGTTTATCAGATTCCTTGTATACTGATACGGGATTATCAAATGGAACTACATATTATTATAGGGTTTCAGTAGAGAACTGTGTTCCACTTTCAAAAACAAACAATGTCGGTGACGAAGCATCGGGAACACCGAGTTCCGGTGGGGGCAGCAGTCCACTTGACATTTCCAATTATCAGATCATTCAATATGATTCTGCTGTAACATTTACCTTTCCTGCTGATACCAGCATTAATCCCGGGCAATATATTGTTATTGCCCGATCTGCAAATCAAGCAACTTTTGAAACAGATTACGGAACACTTCCTGGCGGGACACTTTTTTTTAATGGATTTGATGTTATTGCAGGTAATGGTTTTCCTGTTATTAATGGTAATGAATATTATGAATTAAAAGACAATGGCGGAATAACTATTGAAACAACTTATGACGATTTTGGCGGCGACCCATTTACTGTAAAAAGAAATAATCCTGGAGATGCAGCAAATTTAATTGGTAGTTGGACAAGTGATCATACTCCCAGCCCTGGTGCAGGAGCAGGAACTTCTTCTGATGCTGGACTTGTTATCAATGAATATACGGATGAGCACACTTATCAAACTGCCTTTATTGAACTTTGTTATGATGCTCCCGCCGGTGGTTCATGCAATAGCGGTGATACTACAGCTCCGGTATTTTCCGGAGGAATTTCAGGAATATCGGTAGCGGATCAGGAAAACGGCACCGTTCTTCAGATTTCCTGGAATCTCGCGAATGACACCGAGAATCCCGATAGTGTGGAATATGCTTTATACAGGTCGCTTACTCCGAATTTTACTCCCGGTGCGGGAACGCTCATCAATACCGGTGCTTCAACCTCATATACGGACACCGGACTTACCTTAGGCACGACTTATTACTATTCAGTTCAGACATATAATTGTGTTCCTGTTCAATCCACGAATACAGATGAGGGAATGGGAATACCCACTGACCCTGCATTAGCCCAGACGCTTCAAGGAGCAACTCCGGGAGATGCTCAGGTATCGCTTACTTGGTCAAGTGTTACAGGCTCCGATGAATATAGAATATTCTATTCTACCATTAATGGTGGCCCATATACATTAATTGTTTCCACGACAGTTACAAGTTATACTCATACGGGACTTAGCAATGATACGACATATTATTATGTAGGAAAAAATTATGATGCTGAAAAACTTCCTACCTTGAGTAATTATTCAAATCAACTTTTTGCAATGCCTACTTCCGGTGGAACTGGCGGTGGCTGTGCAACGGACCTGATCATTTCAGAATATGTTGAATCCGGAGGAGAAAAGTATATTGAAATATATAACGGAACAGGTAGTGCAGTTGATCTCTCAGATTATGAGCTGCAATTATACTCAAATGGTTCTGGAACTCCGACAACTACCAGTTCAATGTCAGGTAATTTAAATGATGGTACAGTTATTGTTTATAAAAATTCAGGGTCCACTCAATATCCTTCAGGAATCAATGCAACTGCAGTCAATTTCAATGGTGACGATGCATTTGCACTATATAAAATATCTACATCAACTACGATAGACGTAATTGGCCAGATTGGTTTTGATCCTGGTAGTTTTTGGGGAGTTTCACCTACGAAAACAGCAGATGCTACATTAGTCAGGAAGAGTATTATAACTGCAGGCGATGCCGATGGCAGCGATGTTTTTGATCCTGCAACAGAGTGGAATGGTACTGTACCTGTTGTGTATACAAATTTAGGTTCACACACAATGGATTGCGGCAGCGGTTCTTGTGATACAGGGGATACCACGCCCCCGGATTGGGCATCATCCGGCATATCAAATGTCGCTGTGACCAATTCCACGACATCCAGCGTTGAGCTGGGCTGGGATGTTGCCACAGATTCAGAGAATACAACAGAAGCGATTAAATATGACCTTTACAGAAGTGAGAGTTCACCCGTGGATACATCTACAGCGACTCTTGTTTCTTCTAATGCTACCGCGCTCACATATACCGACAATACGGTTTCCTCAGGTACCACATATTATTACAAAGTGGTCGCGAAGAATTGTGTACCGCTTGA
Source organism: bacterium (assembly GCA_023133295.1). Lineage (GTDB taxonomy): Bacteria > AUK180 > AUK180 > AUK180 > AUK180 > JAGLWT01. The sequence goes on from JAGLWT010000130.1 coordinate 3,790, forward strand.
AAAGACAGCAACGGATGAGATCGGTGTAACGGTGCCGATCCCCGCGGTTTTGACTATTTATGATGTTCAATATACTGCCGCAGTGGGTACGGAATGCTACGATTCGCCAGAACTTTCCAATATTGTAACGCTTAACGGTATAGTTTCGGCGATCGGAACAGGAAGGTATACTATAGAAGAAGCATCCGGCGGCTGGCACGGTATATTGATCATTGATGCTGTAAATACACCAACCTTAGGTGATTCAGTTACGGTAACCGGCACGGTTGACGAGTATTTCGGCTTGACAGAATTAACTTCTATTACGGCCTATACTGTCAATTCTTCGGGAAATACTATTGATACAGCAAGTACGGAAACGGTTGAAAATATAGGCGGAAATCTTCCTGGAATAACATGCAGCGCAACGGACGAACCCTATGAGGGTGTTCTGGTAACCTTCTATGATGTAGAGGTAAGTTCATCAACCGGCGCTTATGGTTATTGGAGAATAAAGGACCAAGGCGGTACACTGGAGCTTGATTGTGATGATACATTCTATAGTGCCTCGATGACATCAGGGACACACCTTGATCAGGTTACAGGTATTCTGCTTTACGGTTATGACAGATATAGATTAAATCCGAGAAATGTTTCGGATATTATTGAATCCGCATGTAATATGACTGATACTACTGCTGCTGATTGGACAACAAGCGGTATTTCAAATATCAGTATTACAGACTCTTCGACAACATCTATGAGTTTATTGTGGGATGCGGCAAGCGATACGGAAAACACAGTTGTAACCTATGATCTTTATAGAGATACAACTTCTCCTGTGAATACTGCAACCTCAACGCTTGTGGCATCAGATCTATCAACCGTAAATTATATCAATACTGGATTGACTGAAGGAACTACCTATTATTATCGGGTTGTTGCAAAGAACTGTGTGCCTTTGTCACGGCTTTCTTCCGATGAAGTCACAGGGACAACGCCTTCCGGTGGAACCGGCGGCGGCTGTGCAACGGACCTGATCATTTCAGAATATATCGAAGGATCGGGCGTTAATAAAGCAATTGAAATTTACAATGGAACAGGTTCTTCCGTAGATCTGACACCTTATGTACTTGAAAAAGATGTAAATGGTGATA
>JAGLWT010000131.1 GCA_023133295.1 bacterium
TTCAAAACTCTTTTGGGTTGGTCGCCCGGCGGTGCCGGGCTCCCGATGAGCGGATGCGGGAAGGAAATGAAGAAGAGGAGAATGTCATCCAGAGGGAGCTTGCGACCGTGGGATCCAAGTTTTATTTCATCCTGGTTCCCACTTTACACCTCACACTTCACACATCATTCGCTGCGCGAACGACTGTCATCGTATTTGTGAATCGGAACACTAAGCTAAAGATTCATAAATAGAGGCTTTGCTTCGCAGAGCACAAGCGACAAGTGCACAAGGCACAAGTGCATAAATACAATGAATAATTGAGAAATGAACAATGAATAATTGGAGATTGGAATAAAAAACTCACAGTGAATATAGGTTAATTGGGAAAGACCGGCTTGCGCAGCGCGTCATCTTGAGTGAAACGAAAGATCCATCAGGTATTTACTTCTTGTGTTTTCCCCACTGTTCATTTGTTCACTGTTCACTATACCTAAGCCTATCACCCTATCATCCTATAACCCGGCTATCTATTTCTCAACATGGAACCTTGAACCTTTGAACTTTGAACGTTTCGGTACTGAGAAACATTTCCACTTCACCCCTCACACATCATTCGCTGCGCGAACGACTGTCATCGTATTTGTGAATCGGAACACTAGGCTAAAATACCTTGAAAAACTCCTTGACATTTACCGTATATATAGTAAAATATACGCGGAGTTATGGTAATACCCCGAAGTAGAAAATGCACTCATTCTTCTATTAGGCAAACCCCGCTATTCAGTGTAGGGGACTTTCAGGTTTCCCAATCAAAAAGCATTCAGAAACAAATGGAATCAGATGCGCTTTAAAACCTGTTCTATTCGTCCTTATACAGGCAATTCGCATCAAATAGCAATAACATTTTTTAGGAGGCGGCTTTGAGAGAAATAGATGTATCGAAGATCACCGAAGTGGTGAAAAAACTTGTCATCGATGCCAATTACTATATTGGCAAAGATGTATCGGATGCTATCAAAAAGGCGGTCAGCGAGGAGAGTTCTCCTACGGCAAAGGAGATCTTGAATATTATTTTAGATAATCACGAGATATCCGAGACCGAAAAGATGCCCATTTGTCAGGATACCGGAGTAGCGGTATTCTTCATTGAGCTTGGGCAGGAAGTTCATGTCACAGGCGGAGATTTTGAGGAAAGCATCAATGAAGGCGTCAGACAGGGCTATGAAGAGGGCTATCTTAGAAAATCGATGGTAGGCGATCCCGTCATTGAAAGAAAGAACACCGGAGATAATACGCCCGCTATCATACATCTTACGATAGTTCCCGGAGACAGCATAAAGATCACGGTTGCTCCGAAGGGCGGCGGCGCGGAGAATATGAGCGAAGTACAGATGATGAAAGCCGCTGACGGCATTGAAGGCGTCAAGAATTTTGTTATTGACAGAGTAAGAAGATCCAAAGGCAACCCATGTCCTCCAGTTGTAGTCGGAGTCGGCATTGGAGGTGATTTTGAAAAAAGCGCGATACTGGCGAAAAAATCGCTTCTGCGTGATATCGGCCAGCGTAGCACCGACCCTGTAATGGCTAAGGTCGAGGTCGAGCTTCTTGAAAGGATCAATAAACTTGGGATAGGCCCCATGGGATTGGGCGGAAAGACCACGGCTCTGGATGTATTTATTGAATACATTCCCTGCCATATCGCCTCAATGCCGGTTGCCGTCAATATCAATTGTCATGCGGCAAGACATAAAGTAATAGTCATATGAAGGTACATATGAAAGTACATAGAAAGTTCAAAGGTTCAAAAGTTCAAAGGTTCAAGGCTTATAGAGAAATTGACAATGGACAATGGACAATTGACAATTGCAGGGGAAATGAATGATGAAGAATTATAAGATAGAGATTCTTTTCTCGGGTGGCATTTCTCAACTTGGAACTTTGAACAAAATTAATAAAGGAGTAAAAAATGGCTGAAGTATATAAACTCAACACACCATTGGCAGTTGAAGACCTTAAGAAGTTGAAGATCGGAGATAAGGTTCTGCTCACCGGAATAATTTATACCGCTAGGGATGCCGCGCATAAACGGCTTGTACAATTGGTTGAAGAAGGAAAGGATCTCCCGTTCGATATAAACGGCGCGGTGATCTATTATGTCGGCCCGGCACCCGCTAAACCAGGATATGCTATCGGTTCTGCAGGGCCAACGACGAGTTACCGTATGGACCCATACACCCCGGCACTTCTGGATATAGGACTGAAAGCCACTATCGGAAAAGGGAACCGGTCTAAAGAGGTTCTTGATTCAATGGTGAAGAATACTGCTGTTTATCTTGCTGCGGTAGGAGGCGCGGCCGCACTAATTGCAAAAACGATCAAAAAAGCTGAGATAATCGCATATGAGGACCTGAAATCGGAAGCCGTTAGAAGACTTGAGGTCGTGGATTTTCCCTGTATCGTCGCAAACGATACATTTGGAAGCGACCTTTATGAAGAAGGCATGAAAAAGTATAATGAAGAATGATCTCTGCATATTAAATACATACGAGAAATTCGGAATATTGTAAAGGAGAACTTGATGGATAAAATAGAAAAGACAGATCTAAACAAGGATGGTAAAAATTTGAAAGAAATCATTATCCTTGAAGAAAGATGCAAAG
>JAGLWT010000132.1 GCA_023133295.1 bacterium
TTCAATTGTCAATTTTACATTGACAATTATAGGATAGAACAAAGAGATTCTTATCTCGGATGGTGTTTCTCAACCTTGAACTTTTGAACCTTTGAACGATCTCCCTACTGGGGGGACTGCGAAGCATACTAATTGGGAGAATTTGAAAGCAGCAGGAAGAGGAGGCTCACCCAGGGGACAGCTTTCCGTACAGGGAAAAGGAAGCGCGAACTGATCTTTGCACCGACCATAAATATTGTTTTGGTCATATACCAGAAATAGAGTTTCAGAGACCTGTTCCTGATCCAGTGTATATCCCAATAGAGTTTTTCCCTCGGAGAGGAATAATAATCCCCTTCCACCTGCGCAATGCCTGATAAGCCGGGCAGTACGGTAAATCTCTCTTTGTAATCCTCAATGGAGGCAAGGTTGGAATAGAACCTGATCGGCCTTACCGGCCTGGGGCCTATGAAAGACATCTCACCGCGAACCACATTTATCAATTGGGGCAGTTCATCCAATTTCGTCTGTCTGAGCAATTTTCCCAAAGGTGTCTTAAGGTCAAGTTCATCTGTTAAGAGCGCCTTACCCACAATGGCTTCAGCATTAACTTTGAGAGAACGGAATTTGTATATCACAAATCTGTGTCCGAATCTGCCGATCCTGATGCCTGAATAGAAAATCGGAGCACCGGGCTCAAATATATATATCGCTATGGCGATCAATAACATAAGAGGCGAAAGTAAAAGCAATAAAGTAAGGGCTAACATCCTTTCCCACATGTTCATTGGACAAGAGAGTACAATAATTATGCCACATAGTAACTACTTTATTGTTGGGCGTTTAGGAGAATGTTGACTATATTGTGAACACCGATGTACAGGAATTAACCCTTAATGTCCTTTTTGCTGATATTGTGCTTTTTCATTCTCAATTCAAGTATCCTTCTATTGGTCCCAAGGAATTCTGAGATCTCCTGATTGGACATTTCGGGATGCAGGGCCAAGGCGCGCAGAATGATCTCCTTCTCGGCATCCTCCTGCATGAAATTCAAATGCTCAAAGCCGTTCTCTATGGGTAAAAGACAGCGGACCTTGACCATATTCTCGCCAACACTCTCTTCGCTATCGGGAGAGCTATGCGAGGTTAAGGAGATCTGAAGTGTCTCATCTCCAAGATAATCCCCTTTTTCCATGATAACACCTTTTTCAATGATGTTCTCCAACTCACGGACATTTCCCGGATACTCATAATTCATCAATTTTGAAAGTGCTTCCGGAGAAATACCTTTTATCTTCTTTGAATTCTTCAGAGAGAATTTCTTCATGAAGAAACTTGAAAGTAGCGGGATATCCTCTTTACGCTGTTTTAACGGAGGAAGATTTATCCGGATAACATTAAGCCGGTAATAGAGATCCTCTCTGAAGCGCTTCTCAGCGACCTCTTCCTCTATATCCTTATTTGTACTGGCAATGAACCTGACATCGATCTTTATACTTTTAACCCCTCCGACGCGCCTTATCTCTCTGTTCTGCACCGCATTCAGCAGTTTCGCCTGCAGTTTCGGCGACATCTCTGATATCTCGTCCAGAAAAACGGTCCCGCCGTTGGCGACCTCAAAAAGGCCGGGCTTCTCTGTCATCGCGCCCGTGAAAGCCCCCCTTTCATATCCGAAGAGCTCCGCTTCCAGAAGATCTTCAGGAACCGCCGCGCAATTAATGACGATAAAGGGGCCGCTCTTTCTCTTTGAAACATAATGAATGGTCCTTGCCACAAGATCCTTGCCGGTGCCGGATTGCCCTGTCAGCAGTATATTTGCCGCCGATCCTGATATCTCTGAGATGATATCAAAGATCTCCTTCATTTTTCTGTTCTTGCCTACAACACCGGGAAAAGCCCTCTCTATCTCACTGGAAAGATATGACTTTTCATTCCTGACGATCAAGTACATATCGATCGCCTCCTTCACCATCTTGTGGAGTATCTCAAAATCAAAGGGCTTGGAAATAAAATCGTATGCCCCTACCTTAACCGCGTTAACAGCGCTTTCTACCGAGCCGTAAGCCGTAATAAGTATCACGGGAACATCAAAATCGATCTTCTTGACCTCTTTTAGAACCTCGATACCCGTTATATCGGGCATTTTAAGGTCTGTAAGCACACAATGAGGTTTGAACTTACTGAATTCTTTCAAACCGCTCTTGCCATTGTATGCGGTCTTCACCTGATATTTCTTCTTCTCGAAGTTTATCTTCATTACATTGACAAGATTTTCTTCATCATCTATTATCAGAACTCTATACATCATTACCTCAGTAGTATTCTAAAAACTGTTCTATCAGCAGAACTTTCAACTTCAATACGCCCGCCGTGATTGTCAATGATCCTTTTCACGATGGAAAGCCCCAGGCCTACGCCCTTTGTATCGCTGGTAACAAACGGTTCCCATATCCTTTCCAACTCGACTTCAGGTATCATCGGGCCATTGTTCTCGATCTCTATTATCAATATTCTCTGGCGATTCTTTGTCACCTTGATATCGATATATGACCCGGATGAATTGAATCGCGTCAAGGCCGTGCTGGCATTCTCGCAGATATTGAATATCACATTCTTCAAGAGCATATCATCTATCTCAAAGAACAATGTTGTCGCGTTTATATTTACCTTGAGATCGATATCATCCGAAATTATGTTCAGGATATCGTCCTTCAGGTTCAAAAAGAAATCCTTAATATCTATTCGGTTCTTATTGATCTCGAACGGCCGGGAGAAGTTAAGCATCTTCTCTACCAGATTGGATAAACGCTCGGTTTCTTTTATAATATAGTCAAGAAGTTTAATATTTGACTCATCCTTCTCATCGTCCTTAATGGTAGAAGCGGAGGCCTTGATCGTTCCCAGGGGGTTTCTTAATTCATGCGCGACCATTGAGCTGAATTTACCCATGGTGGACAATTCACTGTTTCTCTCGATCTCCTTTCTCAGAACATTTTCAGTAAGAATATCCTTGAAGAAAGCATATGTCAGGCCATGGTATTTCCTGACATAAAGATCATGCTCACGCCCGTTAAAGATAACACTTTCGAAGTGCTCCGTAACTCCCTCAGACAAGGAATTCAATTGCGCCTGTATACTTTTTCCGGTAAGCGCGATCTCCTCGAGCTTCTCAAGAGAGCGTATGCCTATTCCCGCGGATGAAAAAAGCGGTATTCCACTCTGAGAAAATATCGCGATGGGTCCATCAAGAAATCCTGTCATACCCGTAAGTTCAGGTGTAGATCTCAATGCCGCCATATTTAGCAGAAATAGAAATATACCAGCAAGAAGCCCTATCAATAATGAAGTGCCTGAATTTCCCTTTTTCCGGTAATGTACGCGCAAATACTTAAAATCATTTGCCGCCATCTCCTTCATTTCAAAACAAAGATCCCCGGTAACCTTACCTATGTTAACGGGCGCTCCGCTGTCAAGGATGTCTATCACCTCAACACCTTCTATCATTAGAAAATCTATAAATGTTTCACTTGTCAGCTCGCCTTTAGTATGCGCATCGTAAACAAGGGCTTTTTCTTTGGATAATTGAATATTATTATTGATCCCGCCAAGGATCAGAGACGCGGAAAATACCAGTACCGCTAATATCAATGGGAGTACAACCTTCTTTACCATGGGAATATTTTACCATTAACACGAGAAATTTACAATAGCTTCGCAGTGCACAAGCGACAAGGGCACAAGGCACAAGTTAAGCTTCGCAGAGGTTGGAGGCTGGAGGATAGAGGTTAGTTAAGAGATGAAGAATTGAGAAATGAATAATGAACAATTGAAGAGGAAATAAATACAACAAAGAATGATCGTAAGGACAGGACTTGACCTGTCCTCTGTCATTCCCGCTAAAGTTGAAAAACATATATTTTATCCGTGTATCGTGTGATGTAGGGACAGGGCTCGACCTGTCCTCTGTCATCCTGAACCCCTTGGGGCGAAGGATCCATATTTCTCCACCTACAAACCTATCACCTTATCATCCTATCACCTATTTCATCACCTTGAACTTTTGAACAATATTCTCTAACTCCAAAAGCAAGCCCTTTCTCTCCTTATCGTTCAGGAGCCAGGAACTTTCGATGGAATTGCGGCATGTGCGAAAGATAAATTCTTTTCCATAAAGATCGTACATAAATGACATTACACAGGCATTATCTCCGTACTTCCACATCGCGGGATCATCGGGATTAAGTGTCACCTTAACTCCTGCATCAAGAAGCCGGTCAAGGTGGAGATCATCCAAACTCTCTATGAAGAAATTATAATTGGAGACTGGATTGGATTCAAGGCGGATATCCTGTTCTATCATCATTTCGATCATATCACTTCCCTTATGAGAACCTTTACAAAGAGGGATGGCATGGCCGATCCCGCTCAGACGGAATTGTTTCAATACGGTCAAAGTATTATCCAGATTCTCCTCCTGCGTACACATTTCTCCGGTGTGGACAGTCCTCTTAATTTCGGTATCGAATGTTAGCTCAAAGGCCTTCAAATGCTTTTCGGGGGGATTCAATGTCTCTTCGCAAGCCAGATCAATACCAAGTATGCGGCCCTCGAATTTCAGGAATTCCCTGACCAGATCCTCTGTATAACCAGGGTCACTGCCCCTGTCAAGCGACAGTATCAGGCCGACCTTGACACCGGTCTGCTCATATGCCTTCTGAAAAGCATCTAAGGATATTGAAATAATTTCCTCTATACCAAGCCCAGCTTTCGTGTGATATTGGGGCGCAAAGCGGGTTTCGGCAAAGCGGATATTCTGTGATCTGAGATAACTGCAATGGGCAAATGCCATTGCGAAAAGATCCTCCTTCGTCTGCATCATGTTGATCGAGGGAAGAAATACATCAGTAATATTATATTTGCGCATATCCTGCTGAAAAGTCATAAGTTTTTCGGGAGAATCAATTATCCTGTCCCCTTCATTTCTGTATTTAATGACATTTCCGAAGAAATCCTTCTCGGGAAGAAAGAGCCCTTCATTTTTCTTTGCGTAGAAATTATATATGGAAGCGGCGGGAACCGAACCGTCCCAATGTATGTGTAGGGGGACAACGGGCAAGCTCATCATGGCTTTTATTGTATTTTTTTCCGGCTGAGATAAAATCGTTTTCATTTATTAGGTATTTTATTTTACACGATGGAAAAACAAATGTCAAACTCTATTTTTCCCAAATTTCGCTTGACTTATGTTCAAAATCCCTTATAATATATACGAGGGTTTTAAAAAATGACACTACTTCTATTGGTCATCGTGCTTATCATCGTAGTATTTCTTGCAGCTATTGCTGTTTACATATCAATAATGGCACATTTGGAGCAGGTTGCTACCGGCCCCGAAGGCCTTGTCGATTCTATCGGGAGAGCGCTCACCAAGATCAATTCCCAAGGGGGAGAGATCTTCATCAAGGGAGAAAGGTGGAAAGCGGTTTCATCAAAAAATATTAACAAGGGCACCCGCGTCAAGGTAAAAGCCCTATTAGACGAAATGAGATTGGATGTTGAGGAGGAAATTTGATGGGTTGGATCATTGCAGGTATCATTGTCTTTCTAATACTTAATGCTGTCAAGATCATACCGGAATATGAAAGAGCTATTATATTCCGCTTGGGTAGATTGCTGAAAACCCCGAAAGGACCGGGACTATTCTTGATCTTTCCCTTCGTTGACCAGATGAAGAGAGTGTCCTTGAGAACGATCGTTCTCGATGTTCCTCCTCAGGATATTATCACCAAGGATAATGTTTCGGTGAATGTCAACGCTGTTGTCTATTTTCGCGTTGTTGACGCGAATAAGGCGATCGTGGAAGTTGAGAATTTTAAATACGCGACTTCACAGCTGGCGCAGACCACACTCAGATCTATTCTCGGGCAGTCTGAGCTCGATGAATTGTTATCCGAGAGAGAAAATATTAATAAGGAACTTCAGAAAATACTCGACCAGGCAACTGACCCATGGGGCATCAAGGTCGGTATGGTTGAAGTGAAGCAAGTGGATCTCCCCGAATCAATGAGGCGTTCCATGGCATATCAGGCGGAAGCCGAAAGAGAAAGAAGAGCCAAGATCATCCATGCAAAGGGTGAACTTCAGGCCAGTGAAACCTTGAGAAGCGCAGCGGAAATACTCTCAGGAGACCCGAACGGTATCCAATTGAGATATCTTCAGGCATTGACCGAGATATCGGCAGATAACAATTCAACGATCATTTTCCCTCTGCCTATTGACCTGTTCAAGCCATTTCTCGAGAAATATCATAATAAAAAGTAAGGAGGCATATACATGACCAAGAACGAATTAGCGGAAAAAATTGCCCGTGAATTGAATGTGACCGTGGTTCAGGGAAAGGAGATCATCGGTATAATACTTGATGAGATGAAGAATGCTCTGGTAAGCGGGAAAAGTATACAATTAAGAGGCCTCGGAAGTTTCATAGTAAAAGAAAGACAAGCAATGAAGAGGAAACACCCGGGAACGGGAAAGATAATCACCATACCGAAACAGAAAGTAGTCCGCTTCATACCCGGAAAATCCATTAAAAAATTGTAATCAGAAGCATTTGTGTTCTTATTCATAAATACGTTAACAATGATGATAGGGGCACAAGTGACAAGTGCACAAGGCACACGCTTCGCAGTTGACCCAGTGGAACAACAGACAAGAGAGAATGAAGGATGAAGAATGACGCTTCGCAGTGGCCCAGTGGACCCAGTGTCCCAGTGGAACAAGGTGAAAGCCAGGGGAAATTCCCTCCCTATTTCTCAACTTTAAACATTTCAACTTTTGAACAATCTTCTTCCCCTCGTACCTCGTTCACTCGTGAACGACTGTTACCATATTTATGAATAAGAGCACTAGACTTTTTTTCTTGTTTATTGTGGCCCTGGCAATGTTTTCCTCTTGTCATAGTGAATATTGGATCGAGGATCCCTCCCCTTTTGATGTCGATCATATGGGCAAAGCTATTGATCTGTATAGGGATGGAATGTTCGCCGACTCACTCATCACACTTGACTTCATTCAATTAGGAGAGAGCAGGTATTTTCATAAGGATTATTATACAATGCTGAATTTTCTCCAATTGCGCTGGTTTGAAAGCGCTCTGAAGATCGCCAAGGAAATACTCCCCTATTCCCAGGATGATGAATCCACATTCATGATACATTATGTAAGATTGACCTGCCGCAAGGAATTGGAAACGATCAGCCGGCGTGAATTGAGGATGCTGGAGGCCATGTGCCTGCACAAAGAACGGATCTTGGCGGATTATGGATTCTAAAGGGATCGCTGTTTTCATTTCAGGAAGAGGGTCAAATATGAGCGCCCTTATCGAAAGAAACAAGGCAGGCGATCTTGTCCCGAAAATAAATATGGTATATTCGAATAAAAGAAATGCCGCCGGCCTAACGAGATCCAAGAATGAAGGAATACCCACATTTTCATTTCCCTTCAATGCAAAGAATCACGGCCGTCTTCTCGGCCTTCTTATTGATCATGGAATAGAGATGATCGCCCTTGCCGGCTTCATGAGGATAATTCCCCATTCTTTCTTAAAGGACTTCTCCCACCCGGTACTCAATATCCACCCGTCTCTTCTGCCTTCTTTTAAAGGGCTTGACGCACAAAAACAGGCATTCGAAGCGGGAGAAAAAATGTCCGGCGCAACCGTTCACTTTGTCGATGATTCCCTTGACGGCGGGGAGATAATAATGCAGGAATGTATCGATATCTCGATGCATCAAAATGCGCAAGCGGTCGCAGACGCCATCTTAGAGATCGAACACAAATTATATTACAAGGCGGTAAACGCAGTCTGGAATAAAACATACTCCATATCGGAGAAAAGAGGCATCCTTGAAGATTAGATCATCCAGAGAATTTGTCTCATCCTTCTTTCGGGGAAATACTTCAGCTGCGGTAAACTCTGAATTCATAAGGGAAAACGGCCTCGTGGGATTCTCCAATGCTGGAGATGAATACAGGGATGAGCTGCGTACCTGGGAAGTCCGCAAGATGCGGCTGAACGCTCTGCTGAACGAATTGCTCAATCGTTTTCCCGATATAGATTTCACCCCCTGGAAGGGCAAGGCGATTGAAGGACTGTATCCTTCCGGATCAATAAGGATATACTCTGATATTGATCTGCTGGTCACTAAAAAAGACTTCCGCAAATTAAGATCATCCCTTCCAAGAGAGAATGAGAGTCTGATCTTCCGAAAGGGAGGCCTTGAGATCGAGATAAAATACGATTTCCTCGACAGGTTCTTCTCTTTCTTTATGCCCTTTGAAAGACAGAAGACCTTAAAAGGCATTCTCGGTAAATTAGGCAAGGAAGGATTGAGCCCATATCATGCCTTCATCCTTCTCTCAATTCATAATCTTGCTCATATGTTCTCCCGCCTTGACAGGTTTTTCGACCTTTATTTCCTTTCGTCTTCCGAGGATTTCAGATGGGCGGAACTCATGGCGGAGGCAAAAAGATTGAAGGCGTATAAATATGTGAGATATAATCTCGCATTGATGGGACTTCTTGAATTTCCCATCGGAAAAGAAGCGGTCCTCAGTTCCTTTGAAAAGGGTCTGTTGGTCCGGATGTATTCAAGGCAAAGAGCATTATATCGGATCGGACTCGTAATACTTAATCTTAATCCCATCGCCGCATTTCTCTTTGTCGCTCAGAAGGCGCTTTTTCTGGATATCCCTTATACCAGAAAGGTAATAAAGCAATTTCGCGCCAGGAGAAAAAGAAGGTGAAGGAAATGAATAGATCGATCTTAATAACGGTCTCGGGCAGGGTTCAGGGCGTGGCTTTCCGGCATTATACCGTTAAAAAAGCGGTCGAACTTGAGCTGACAGGATATGTGAGAAACCTCTATGACGGCAGAACGGTAGAGATACTGGCGGAAGGTACGGAAGAATCACTGAACGATCTGCTTGAGTGGGCAAATATCGGGCCCGGATCTGCTGTAGTAGACAATGTGCGGACACTTTGGGATGACGCCTCGGGGCAATATGATTGCTTTTCAATAAGGTATTAGAGTGCGAAAGAAAGTGTGAAGTGTGAAGTCTGAAGTGTAAAGTGGGAAAATGCAATTGAGAATGACGCTGCGCAGAGCACAAGGGACAAG
>JAGLWT010000133.1 GCA_023133295.1 bacterium
TTTGCAGTGAGGTCAATGTTCAAAGTTCAAGGTTGAGAAAAGAGAAATCAGAACAACCGTAGGGACACGGCATGCCGTGTCCTTCCGAGAAGGAAAGGATGCATTTTTCAACGCTTGTGCTCCTTCAAAATGCAAGAAAATAGATGTGAAAAGCGTTATCGTATGATTTTAACGAGGCGTAGAGTGTACAATTGTTTCACAATTTTCAACTCTCCACTTGGTACTTCTATCCGGGACGGTCGTTCCAATAAATTGTCGACGACACATCCCTCTTTTCCTATGTTACGGATGTGGATTTTGTTTTCGTTTTCACCTCGTACATCGCACTCCGACTGGTACTGTTTTTATCACCTCTGACCTCTATTTGTTATTTTTCAACGTGCAACCTTGAACTTTTGAACCTTTGAACGCTTCGGCACCCCGAAGCATCACTTAGATGATCAGCATACTGTCGCCATAAGAATAGAATCTGAATTTATTTTCTATCGCCCACTTATACGCATTCATGGTATTGTCATGCCCTGCGAAAGCGGAAACAAGAAGTATCAAAGAGGTTTTAGGCAAATGGAAATTCGTAAGAAGCCGGTCGACAACTTCAAATTCGTATCTAGGATAAATATACAGGTCGCATTTTCCTTCAAGCACCTTACACTTATTTTTGAATACATACTCAACTGTCCGGGTAGTGGTAGTGCCGACGGAAAAGACCTTGCCTCCGGCTTTTTTCGTCTCCCGTATGAGATCAATGGTAGAGCTTGATATCTTGAAATATTCTGAATGTATCTTGAAATCACGGATGTCTTCGACCTCCATGGGAGCAAAGGTGCCGTACCCTGTATGTAATGTAATATACGCGCTATTTACGCCCTTCTCTTTAAGCGCTTTCAAAGTATCAAGGGTGAAATGAAGCCCTGCTGTAGGGGCGGCGACCGCGCCTTTGTTCAATGCGTATACGGTCTGATATCGCTCCTTGTCACTCTCCTCATCTGCTCTTTTTAAATACGGCGGCAGAGGTACATGCCCATGATCTTCCGCCTGAGCAAAGAATTCACGCGCATCATTAAAGCGCACCCATACCTTTCCCTCTCCTAATTTTTCAATGATCTCACAGTTGAAATTATCTGAGAAGCTGATCACGGTACCTTCTTTTAATCTTTTGTACGGCCTGGAAAGTGCGGTCCAATCACTTTCACTTCCAAGATTATCTATCACCATTATCTCAATATTTGCGCCGGTTTCCTTTTTCCCGAAGAATCTTGAGGGAAAGACCTTGGTATCATTTAAGAGCAGAAGGTCGCCCTTTGAGAAATAATCAGTGATCTGATGGAATTTTCTTTTATCGATGTTGCCGGTATTTTTGTCAAGAACAAGAAGATTCGAGCCGCTTCTTTCTTCCGAAGGATATTTCGCGATGAGTTCCTGCGGCAGTTCATAAATATATGAAGATAGTTTAAAAAGATCTTTTTCCAGAAGATTACCTGCTTAGCATTTTCCCAAGCTGCTGCGCGATATTTACAATGCTGTCAACATGATTGCTGTTGTTTATGGTTTCAGTTCGCTGAACAATAACAAATGGCGACAATTCAAAACCAGTCAATTCAGAAAGATCGGAAAAATTTACCGGAATGTTTTTCACTAAATGTATTATGGTACCCTTTGGCATCATTTCAGCGGTTTGCCTCAATAGTCCCTCTGAAAAATATATGAGAAACCAATCCTTATCCTTGCATTTTACAGTGATCATTTTATCCAGTTCAAAATCATTGAATTTGACACGGCCGCCGTCGAATATCCATGGCTTTCTTTTCGAAATGGAAAATTTAGGAAAATCGATATGTCTTAGAAGGATAGCCACTCCCCAATAGGGGATCGTTGTCTTTCCGGTACTTACGACCCAATTCGCTCCGACCAGGCAGTACTTGTCCGCTGACTGCACAGCGATAATATTCTTCGTATTGAATCCTAATACCTTCTTCTCGCTTATATGAGCAAAAAATCCCTTATTGCCCCACAATTGCTCAATATCCATTTTCTGCTTGCTTTCATACTTCGACGCAAGTGTCACTAATACTATTATTCCCCCGAGAACAAAAATGATGATCGCAACGATCGGTATCATAAAAACTCCTTCTTCAAACCAACTTGTCCGCACAAACGATCAAAGATCCCCTTATCTCCGACAACGATCAGTTTTTTTGCCGCCCTCGAAAAGGCGACATTGATCCGTCGCCGGTCTTTCAGAAAACCTGTATCGTTTCTTTCATTTGACCTTGTGATCGAAAATATTATAACATCTTTTTCACTTCCCTGAAAACCATCGACGGTATCAACTATCATTTTACCGGAATGTTCAGATAAAACGGATCTTAGTAATTGTTTTTGAGCACTGTATCCTGAAATAATCCCCAAGGTACCGGTAAATTTATTTGCGTAAAGTTCCGATACTATCTCCCCTATGATCTCTGCTTCCCTGCGATTCATATAGGACTTGGAATCCTTCATCTGTTCTTCCACGCCATTCACTTCGTAGAAAGAAAAGGGTTTGGCGCAGAATAATTCTCGATATTTGTCACTTATCCCCGTAGCTATATCCAAGTAATTCGACTTGACCTTTTCCGCTGTTTTCAATTTTCCACCATAAAAGGAGTGGGAGATGAGTTCACAAAGTTCTTCGTTCATCCGATATTGGGTCAGGAGCAACTCCGACTTATCCGAATAATACTTTATCAGCCGCTCAAAAAGAGAAATGGAATACCCCGCTTTGGAAGCCGCTTTCGAAAGTACCGTAGGTGGGAGTTGACGATGATCACCAGCGAGTACAAATCGCTTTCCCATTGAGATTGGTATCAAGGAGGATGTTTCTGTGGCTTGTGTTGCTTCATCGTGTACTACAAGATCAAAGAACAATCCTCTCATGATCTGAGAAGCACAATTGGAATTAGTGGTCGCGATCACCGCGCTTTCCCCCAATATCTCGCCTATGATCGCTTGCCTGGTAAAGACAAGTTCATTCAGAATGCTGCTGATTCGTGAGCTGCATTCAGCCCAAGCGGCCATTTTATTCAGCTCAGCGAAAGCTATTCCCCTTATGGTCCGTTTCTTTTTTATAGCTTTGAGAATATCATCGGAAGTAAGCCCTCTTCTTATTGCCTGCGAAGGGCGGCGGATTTCCGATAACTCTCTTTTCAGACCGTTGAGTTCCTCCTCAAGCTCCATGACCTTATTATTATCCTTATGCCCTTTTACCCTCATATCAAGTGTATGCGGAAGTATCACCTTATTTATCTTAACGGAGACACCGACTCTAAGGACCTCGATCCCCATTAGAAGGAGTTTTTCCGATAGTACATCGACAGCGGTATTGGAATCCGCAGTAACCAATATCTTAATATTGCCCTTTTTTAACTCATATTTTATCAGATTGCTCAATGTGAGCGTTTTTCCCGTACCAGGAGGGCCGTGAATAAGAAAGAACCTCTTGGCATTGAGACAGCCTTCTATCGCTTTTGCCTGAGAATCATTCAGCTCATCTTTTCTATTAATTGAGATCGTCGTGTCGACGGAATCTTTTATTTTTAGGCCAAGCAGAAGATCAGATAAACCTGAGCCTTCATTCAGAGCCAGAACAGCATTCTCCATCCTTTCGTGTGTACTCTCATTATAAAATAGATCAATCCTCACATGTCTCAAGTAATTTACAGCAGGCTTTTTCTGGAGAATGACATTTAGAACAAATCTCCTGTTCCCGCAGCAAGTTCCTGAAATATTCTGGAATTGCAAGGGGTTACCTCTTGCAAGCGTGATTACATCACCCGGCTTGAACTCCGTCTCAGGAAGCTCCCCATTCTCCTCTTTGCGGAACGCATACTCAAAGCCTCCCAGAACATCACCCTGATATGTTCCTCTCATTTCAAATAGGCAACGCCCTTTTCTTTGCCGCTCTTCCTTGCTCAATTTCTTTATTTCTTGTGTTATCTGGCGGATCTCCTGCTCACGCTCCATTGAAATGTATCTCAGGAAGCGGCCTTTATAATCATCTAAATCAGTTATTTCTTTTCCCTCGCTGAACATGAAAGAGCTTATTCTCCTTCCATGCCATTGCCTTCCGGAAAACCACATCTTTATTGCATGGAGAAATCTTTCTGGTCCTGAAACAATGAAATTCCCCTGAGAAATATTTTTTACACGAAGGGAGTCAACAAAGACACCTTTGATCCTCTTTTTGATCAATGTCTTGATATTCCTCTCTGTAGCAGTGGCGTGAATATTGAATATTAACACTTCCTTCATGTTATAATTATATTCTATAAGTGAAAGGAATTCAAGTCATATACACGGCTTGCATATGCATCTATAACACAAAAGCAATGCGGATCCAAGTATAATAAACACCACATCATGAATTGCATATGCATCCTTATTTCCGACGGCAAATACCTCGCAAAAACCAATGAACTCTATTATCGTTGCATATGCACGCCTCGCCGACCTCTCACTTTTCATCCTCAAGTCATTTAGTCACATATTGTTGTATGCGCATCACTCTGCCGTTCACCCTCAGTAGCCCTGCTTATTTACAAATACATATCCTCGAAGCTCCTTAGGCCTTATCGTCCATGATCATTGCCTTTATGCCTTTTTGTTGCGATTGCAACTTATTGACTATCTCTTCTATTTCCTTTTGATATTTATCAGAATAACATCTATATCAGCCGCCGTCACACCCGGTATTTTCTCGGCATCCTCAAGGGTTTCCGGCCTGATTTTCTGCAGCTTCTCCTTGGCCTCTATTTTGAGCCCTTCGATCCCGTAATAGTCAATATCCTTCGGGATATTGGTTTTCAAATATGCTTTAGATTCAATTCTCTTCACTTCTCTTTCTATGTATCCGCTATACTTATAGTCGTATGTAACAGTAAATACATCACTTCTTTTATCGTCATACATTTTCAGGTATTGTACAATTGCCTCTTCAGGATCAGCCTTCGCAATTGAAATAAAATCTCTCTTCTTTTCATCACTTCGAACTCTCTCAGAGAATCGCGCTCTTATCGCCCCGATCGACACCTTATACCTTTCAAACCGCTCCTGCTGAGAGATGTCCAGCAATCCCAGATCGACCCCGTATCTACCAAGCCTTAGCATCGCTGTATCCTGCCGCAGCATTAACCGGTGCTCGGCCTGAGAGGTAAAGAGCCTATAGGGTTCATTAACGCCCTTCAGTACAAGGTCTTCCAGCAATACCCCTATATAGGCCTCATCCCTATTCAGGATAAAGGCATCTCGCCCGGCAATCGATAGGCACGCATTGATGCCCGCCATCAATCCTTGCGCCGCAGCTTCCTCATACCCCGATGTGCCGTTCACCTGGCCGGCAAAGTAAAGCCCCCTCACCTCTTTGGTCTCCATTGTCTTTTTCAGCTGCGTGGGAAGCACTACATCATATTCTACCGCGTATCCGAATTTGGCGATCCTTGCTCTCTCTAATCCGGTTATGCTATGAATGAACTCCTCCTGGACTTCAGGCGATAGTGATGTAGAGATGCCGTTAGGATAAACGAGATCACTATTTATTCCCTCAGGTTCCAGAAAGATCTGATGCGAGTCTCTGTTTGAGAATTTCACTACCTTATCCTCGATCGAAGGACAATACCGCGGGCCTACACCGTCGATCATCCCGGAATACAACGGAGAGAACTTCAATCCCTTTCTTATGATATCATGCGTCTTTTCTGAAGTGAAGGTAATATGGCATGAGATCATATTTCTAATAAACTTATCGCTCCAGAATGAAAATGAATAGTCCTCATCATCGCCTTTCTGCTCATCTGTTTTACTCAGATCAATAGAATCCTTGAATATCCTGGCAGGTGTGCCTGTTTTAAGCCGCGCCGTATTGAAACCGAGCCTTTGTATAGATAAGGAGAGTTCATTTGAAGGAGGATCGCCCAGCCGTCCGCCGGGAGTAGATGCCAATCCGGTGAATAATCTCCCGCGAAGGAAGGTTCCCGTGGTTATAATGATCTTCTCTCCATAAATCTGAGTGCCGTCTTCAAGCTTGACACCGACAGCTCTATCGCTTTTTATTATGAGACCCGTCACTTCCGCTTTAATAAAATTTATCTCGGAGTTCTTTATCTTCTTCACAAAGAACTTCTTATACTCTTCCTTATCTGCTTGAGCTCTTGGGCCCCATACTGCGGGCCCTTTCGATTTATTCAACATTCTGAATTGAATTCCCGTTTCATCAACAGCAATACCCATCATACCGCCCAGGGCATCTATTTCCCTTACCAGATGTCCCTTGGCAATACCTCCAATCGACGGATTGCATGGCATCTCACCCGCCTTTGAAAGAGACAGTGAGATCAAAGCACAGCTTTTTCCCATTTTTTCCGCGGCGAAGGCTGCCTCCAAGCCGGCGTGTCCGGCGCCCACTACTATTACTGAGAATTTCTTTTTTTCATCCATTTTTCATATACCTTGCCGAAAACCCTGTAAAGCAATGCTCCGAAAAGCAGTCCTGCTACCGTATCACTTATATAATGATATCTCAAATAAAATGTTGCAAGCGACATGAGAAAGAGAATTGTGAGATATGGTAAAAGGAGTTTCTTGAAAAATCGCCAGGCGTTCAAGGTTACTACGAGAGCTACAGCTATATGAGAAGATGGAAAGCAGCCGCTGTGTACCATTGCGCCCGCGGCCATTATCTTATTTTGAATGGGCACCAGAATATATCCGTTCACCGGATCCGAGAAATGAGATAAAATAGGAGCGTATCTCCATGGTCCGTCCACCGGAAACAATACAAAGCACAGAAAGTGAATATAATAGCATGCCGCTACAGTAAAAATCAGGTGTCCAAAAGCATATCTATCCTTTTTCCAATAGAAGAGTATCAATGCCAAGACAGGAAGCATGGCATAATACGACATATACCCGAAATTCAGGAATTCCGCCAACCACCGATAATTAAGATGCTCTTCAAGCCACCATGTCGGGTGTGTTCCGAATATCATGAGTTCAAAATTAACGATCAAATGATCCTGCAATTCAGGAACTATCATAAATGCAAATTCCCCCAGCTCTTTGTAATTAGCAGCGAAAAACAAAAGCGGGTAGAAATTTCTCAAGAATTTTAAGAAGATATTCTTTCTCTCTGGTGTGAAGAATCTTACAAGTAGATTTGCTGAAAGTAGAAATACCAGATTTCGGCCCAAATAGAACCAGATGTTATGGACCTTTCCAAATCCAAAGATCAAAAGAAGCATGATAATAATTATATGATAGAGAGAAAACGCATAATCAAGAGGGCGGTATCTTTTAATTAGCTCTCTCATCCCACGATCTCCAGAAATTCGCCAATCATAACCTTCTTACCATATTTATAAAATCTGACATCGACCTTGATCCTGCTGCCTGCGACATGCGAGCTTATCACCATGCCGACACCATAATCCGGATGCCTTACCTTGATCCCCTTTTTGAACGGATTCCCCGTAGCTGGGGAGAGGTCGGGAACATATGTGATCTCTTTGGGCAACGGTGTCGAGGGGCGGGACTTTTTGACTTCGCCCTTGCCTCTAAATAATGATTCTGTTGTCCATCTCTTGGAATATGTCTTATCTTCATATCTCATTTGTTCTCTCGGGATCATTTGAATAAATTCCGATTCTGAATTTTTAACGAATTCACCAAAGCGGAATCTTTCCTTGGCGCGTGTCAGAAACACCCTGTTCTTGCCCCTTGTGATCCCGACATACAGAAGCCGCTGCTCTTCTTTAAACTGCTCCGGGTGCTGCGAATTTGAATGGGGTAGTATGCCCTGTTCCACGCCGGTAATAAAAACCGTGTCGAACTCAAGCCCTTTTGAAAGATGCAGCGTCATAAGATTCACGGCACCCTTCTCCTGCTTCCACGAGTCAACCGAAGAGGATAGGGTCAAAATCTCCATGATCTCATGCAATGTTTCAAAGCCCTCGTCTTCGAGATGCTGTATCTCCCTGATAAGGTAATTAACATTGTCTATGCGGTCTTCATATCCCTCGTCATCAAATTCCTTGAGATAATCGAAATAATCAAGCATCTCAACGAGCCGCATCAGCGCTTCCGACGGGGAAGAGATCATTTCACGGATCTCTTTCAGAACATCCATTAGGGACCTTATCCCTTGAGCCTGACGCGCCGAAAATGCATTCTCCGCCAGAAGCTCTTCCGCGGCAGCTGAAAAAGGAAGCTCTCTTCTGCTGATCTCGGCATTGAAGTTATCCACCGTCTTCTTTCCCAAGCCACGGCGGGGAATGTTTATGACCCTGTTCAAATTGACCGTATCTTTATCATTCAACACTAATTTGATATAGGCAATAATATCCCTTATCTCCTTTCTTTCATAGAACTTCTGAGCGCCGACCACGACATATGGTATTCCATGATCACGAAAGTATGTCTCTAAGATACGAACCTGAAAATTCGTTCTGAAAAAAACCGCGATATCCGAGAAGTCCACTCCTTCCGCATTGACATTCTGCACACGGTCAACGATGTACTCCGCTTCGGCGCGGTCATTCTTCAAGATCGCATATCTGACCCTCTCGCCGCCGCGATGAGGATCGGCAGGCTCCAACTTGCCTGTTTTATAGGGATTATCAAAAGCCAGATGCGCAGCGACATCAAGGATCTGAGCGGTCGAACGATAATTTTTCTTCAATGTGAATATCTTGGACCCTTTGAAGTAATCCGGGAAATTCAGAATATTCTCGACCTTTGCATTTCGGAATCCGTATATGGACTGATTCTCATCTCCGACCACAAAGAGCATCGGAGAATTATCATTGAACAGAAGTCCCTTCCAGAGAAGTTTTAAGATACGCAGCTGAGCGAGGTTGGTATCCTGGAATTCATCCACGAATACATATTTGATGCTCCTTGTAAATTCATTTAATATAACGGGCTCCTTCTCAAAGAGAACAATGGTTTTCTCCAGAAGATCTGAAAAATCCATCGCGTCGCTATTGCGAAGTTCTTTTTCGTAAGTCCGATAATACTTCTCTATATCACTGTCGATCACCTCACCCGTTTCATGATAATTTTCTTTGAAAACGGATATCTTTTTCAATATCCGCTCCGGCTTATCTTCTTTGTGTTTATCTTTGGGTATTATGCGCTTCAATAAACGGACAGAATCATCCTCATCATAGATCGTGAAGGTCTCAGAGAATCCAAGATGCGATGCGTATTTTCTTAATATCCTCGAACATAGGGAATGAAAGGTGCCCAGCCATGGGAAGTAGACCTTCTCGTTCAATTGCTGAGATATCCTTTCCCGCAACTCGCCGGCCGCCTTATTGGTGAAAGTAGTAATAAAGAAATTATGAAACTCCGGCTGATCCTCAATGAGCAGATAGTAGATCTTGTATAAAAGAGTTCGCGTCTTTCCCGTCCCGGCTCCGGCAAAGATCAGATTTATCGGAGAACGCGCCTTTACAATATCGTATTGCTCCTGATTGAGGAATTCTTTGAATTTATCGTTCATTGAAGAGAAGGTGCATTCTTAAAAATCGGTGAAATCCTTATCGATCTTTTTGACTTCCTCTTCCTTTGTTTCCGCAACATCTGTGGCGACTTCTCCCGAAGCGCCCCCTTGGATCGAAAAACCCTTAAGAGCCAGATCAAGATCACTTGCCGAATTGGCGTTCTGCTTTGCGGCTTCCTGTGAGATCTTGCCCTCATTTACAAGACGGATAAGATGCTGGTCGAAGGTCTGCATACCATACTGGCCGCCTTCTTTCATCGCATCCTGGATCTCTCCTACACGATGAGGATCCTGTATGAGCTCCTTGATATTTTCATTTACTACCATCACCTCCAAAGCGGGAATACGGCTCTCCATATCAATTCGCGACAGGAGCCTTTGAGAAATAACACCCCTTAAAGTAAATGCTAATTGAACCCTGATCTGCTCTTGATGCGCAGGAGGGAAAAAATCAATTATTCTATTGATGGTCTGGAGTGCGTTCAATGTATGCAGGGTGCCGAATACCAGATGGCCGGTTTCCGCCGCTGAGATAGCAGCTCCGACGGTCTCTTCGTCCCTCATTTCTCCGACAAGGATAACATCGGGGTCCTGCCGGAGAACATATTTCAATGCATTGTGGAAATTCTTTGTGTCTATACCGATCTCCCGCTGAGTGATCGATGATAAGGAATCATTGTGGATAAACTCGATCGGATCTTCTATTGTAACGATATGTTTCTTGAAATGATGATTGATGTAATCGACCATCGCGGCAAGGGTTGTTGATTTTCCCGAACCTGTGGTTCCCGTAACAAGCACCAAGCCTCTTTCGTAAGAAGCGAGTTCTTTCAAGACCGGAGGAAGGTGCAGGGTCTTGAAGGAGGGTATGCTGATGGGGACATGCCTGATAACAGCGCCGATATTCCCCTTTTCAAAAAATACATTAATACGGAATCTGGCGACATCCGACTCTTCAAAGGCGATATCCATTTCCCTCTCTGAAATGAATTTATTATATTTTTCCTCGGTAACAGCGAAATATCTCGCGATCTTGTCCATTCCAGAAGCGGGGATGGCGGGAAAATTGGAAGTGACCAATTCTCCATTGATACGCATGACCGGCGGCTTTCCGGTTCGAAAATGCAGATCAGAAGCCTTCTTTTCAACCATTGTTATTAGAATATTTTTGATGGGATTAACAGCCATAATGCACCTCTCCTATATTATAATGAATTTTTGCTAAAATGTAAAATATGCAGGGGACGGTGTTTCACTTCTTTCACTTAGCTATTATTCGCCACATATATTGAGGGCGGTAATCATCAAAAATACAAGGTAAAGATGCGATACCTTTTTTTCTATTTTATTACTGCAACTTTCTTTACCACACTTTTTCCAGACGCGGGCGTAATAATAATAATGTAAATTCCGGAGGCAACAGAAAAACCGCTATCATTTTCAAGATCCCATCTGAGAAAATCGTTTCCATCATTGTAATGCTTAACCGCATTCCTATACGTTGCAACGATCTCACCGAAAATAGTATATATTGTTATATCTTCGATATTTTCAATATCTCCGAAATGATCCATTATTACGAATGAATCCCCATTTGCCGAGGTACAGGGATTCGGGTATAAGCGGAGCAGATCCGCATCATAATTCTTGCTGACAGTTTTATTGGTATTTACAAAAATTCCGTAATTACCGATACCTTCGATTCCGGCTATAATAAATCCGCCGTCATACTTATCGTTGTCAGGATTTCCATCAATGTCATCTACACAATATGAATCTACATATTCCCATTTTCCATCGGTGTATCTTCTCAATTCAAGTTGTTCTTCGGAATAATCCATCACCTCTTCATAGGTGTAGTAGATCCGCAAGGTAAGTTTTTTCGGAAAATTTACCTCATCGACCTCACCCGGTATTGATACCCGTCTGAATTCACCGATCGGGATCAAATTTGATTTATTAGAGTCAATGTGAGAAACGGATTGAATGGAAAACTCCGGATAGTGTGAAGCAATATCAAGTGGAATAGAGAGCTTTGTTCTTGAACTATCTTCAATAATCAAATAATCGCCATCGATTCTGAAATTCCCCTTTAAAAAACCGCCGACTGTTTCATCATAAACTGTTTTCAAAGAGAAAAGCCCCGCGTTTTCATTTATAAAAGCGAAACGGTCCCCACCGCCGGAAGACCACTTTAAGAAGCCTTCATTGATCGTTTCACAATAACCGGATTGAGGATTATTATTTATATAGACATCAAAATTAGAATTTGAAACTTCAGAAATGGGATCAAACCGGAAGTTGCAATTATTAAAACTATCCAGAACATCACAATTGTAGGCGATCTTTGAGCCGTTTATTGAAAATGAAGGAGAGTATTCGGGGTGAGTGGTGGTTCCAATAGAGATCAATCTTGTATCACCCCAATCCCCGCCGGTGCCATCCCCATCCGGATCTCCGATAGGATTGCTTAACCCGGATATAATATCTTGAATATCCACAGCTTTCCATATATTGGTGTCTGCTACCTCATTATCTATACATGCGGGTCTTCTTACAAAAACGATCTCCGTATTGTCTCCATTCCAATGCGGCTGGAGTAATTTGTCTGTCTGGGATAGATCCAAATACGGGTCTGAAAGATGGGTAATCCTTTTTAGTCCGCTGTCCGGATCAATGGTATTATTTGGTTCGTACACCCATATATCGCCAGATATTGAAGTGATTATCCGCTCTTTTTCATTGAACTGGTTTAACTTATCACCATAATCGGGATCAATGCATCGCCAATAGATGAGCGATGGCTGGAAAAGACTTGAATTTCCGGCTTCCGTGCCATCGGCTTTGATCTTTCTTATATGCAATTGTCCGTAAGAAGCAGTACTTGTAAAGACAACATAATTATCATCTGGGGTCCACGAAATTTGAGAAAGGTGCGAAACAATATCCAGAGAATTTGTTATAGTGATCATTCCGGAGCCGTCATCATTTATTACCCTGATATTTGAAATTCCGCCGCTGTCTCTATGAATATAAGCAATTTTTCTCGGACTATTCTTCCATGACCATTCAGGATGGAATATCCCTGCCCCTGCTGAAGCAGAATCAAGGTCAATGTCAGACTGTGCATTAGAACATATTTCCAACTGCCACTCGTTAAGCGTTCCTGTATCACCACCACCGGTATCACTAACAAAAAGTTCCCAATTCCCAAATGCATCTTCCCCGATAAAATCATCCATTGTACCCGGGCCACTCGGGGCAGTAGTTGAATCGTAAACAGTGTAAATATCATCATCACCAAATCCTGTTTTATTGTGGAGTCTTACAATTGTGTTTAATGGGGATGTTAATTCAACTATTAAGTCACCCTTATAAGTATGTGTGATATCAACAAGACAATTAATTTCCAATATATCAATATGTTCAGTAATATTGATTATACTTGTAATTCCTGCAGGCTCACTATCAGGAATTGCAATTGGAGTATCAGTGGATACATACCAATCACATCCTGTCCCAGAAGGGTTGATAGTTACTATGAACGTATCAGACCAGGTTCCTTCATCTGAAGTAATATTCAAATCAAAGGTAACTTCATAATCCATCGGAAGCCCACTATAAACATCAAATTGATACGGAGTCAGGCATTCACTTGTTTCGTCAAAAGATAGATCAAGATAACTTGCAGTATCATCGGAAAAAGTAATATATGTACAACCGGTTGATAATACCGCGGAAATATTAGTCGCTTCTCCATACCAGATATTTCTTAAAGTCACGGACATATCGATCTGTTCACCAGATTCAGCTATTCCATTATTATTTCCTCCGGTGCTGTCGTCAATAGCATGGGAATCATAGACAATTTCAGGTAAAGGTTGAGTACAAGTATCTAAATGAAGAATTACTGACCATGAATTTAGTGTACCTATAGTAGCCCAGGAATCATGATCACTAACATGTAATTTCCACTCGCCTATAGAATTTTCACCATCAAAATCCGGCATTGACCCTGGCCCGTCCGGTACAGTTGTTGAATCATATATTGTATAGATATCATCTACTGTACCACCGCTTCTATCATGTAATCTTACAATCGTTCCAGTCGGTGAAGTTAATTCAACTACTAAATCGCCCGTATAATTATGTGCTATATCAACACTGACGAAAATATCAACGATATTGCAAGAATAAGGAACATTAATAATACTTTCAATTCCAACTGCATCCCAAGCGGGTATGTTAATAGGTGTATCAGCAGAACTAACTATAAATTCGCTGACCACAACAGTAAAATTAATTTGATTTGTATATCCCGAATCAGCATTGATATCCAGAGTAAATGTAATTTCATGCCCTATGGGACAACCTGAATCAACTAAAAAAGCAAAGTTTGTCTCTGAAATTCCGGTATTGCTGAAAGGAATATCTGGATAAGTTGAATAATTTTGTGTTATTGTAACATTAGAATCCAGAGTTGATAAAGTTGCATTTACACCCGTTGCATCTGCATAGCCTTCATTTTGAAGAGTTATGGGCATTATAATGTTTTCACCGGGTTGTGCGACTCCATTGTCATTTTCAGCACTGTCATCAATAGAATGTGAATTATACACAACAATTGGATATGGATCGGAACAATTACATGGTTCAATCTCAAGTGACCAGGAATTCAAAGTTCCCTCATCTCCTATCGCGGCATCATAAATATGTAATTCCCAAATACCCCATGTCTTTTCACCGTTAAAATCATCCATTACACCGGGACCATCAGGTATAGTAATATTGTCATAAGTCGTAATAATATCATCGTCACCACCACCGGTTCTATTATGTAAATAAACTGCAGTTCCCGTAGGAGAAACCAATTTAATGATCAGATCCATGATATATGTATGAGAAATATCTACGGATACCAGGATATCGGCAATATCGCAAAATTCCGAAATATTGATTGTGCTTATAATTGTGTTCTTATCTGTAATTGGAATTGGAGTATCCATTGAAGAAGGGACAATTTTACCTACCATTTCGGTAAATTCGTTTGTATTTGTGTAACCTGTATCTGCACTAATAGACAGGACAAATTCAATTTGATGACCTAAAGGACAACCTCCATCGATAGAGAATTCATAACTTGAATTAGAAGTCTCGCTTCCGTTGCTTGCAATATTTGGATAAGTAGAAGAGTTTTGGATCATGGTTACATATGTATCTGTTGTAGATAATACAGCACTTACATTTGTTGCCCCGTCAGTTCCCATATTACTCATAGTAATATCCATTTTAACGGTCTCACCAGGATCAATAAAACTATTATTATTTCCACCTACTGAATCATCGATTGTCCTTGATCTAAAAGTTATTAATAAGGGAACGGGACAACCATCACCCCTAAGGAAATTATTCCAAAATGTAATAGGGGCGACATCTGTTCCATCATAAAGTGTGTCGTAAGGGTCTGTAGGATATTGATAATAAATGGCAGTCCCATGACAATCAGGATGATCAGAACGGACAAAATTCCTTGAAACAGCTGCAATATAAGCAGTCTGGACATCTATTGCCGCGTTTTTCACACTCATTGGTAAATTTGATATGCCAATATTTAATGTTAAATCATACAGGTCAATTTGATTATACCATGGATAGGAAGTGTGCATTTCATACGTTGCAGCTCTAATATTATTGATTTCTACACCATAGCCTGATTCTCTGGCACACATCAGTTCCTGAGCAAGTGTATTGATTGTTGAGTTGAAAGCAGGGAGCAGTGAAAGGTCAACTGATGCGAGTGTATAGCCTGTGTTCGAAGGATCCGGAGCATTATTCCCGTCATCTCCATTTTCATAAGCTTCAACTATGTAGTCAGAAAGTTGTTTTGCTGTTAAATTGCCACTTGCCTGGTCCAATTTCTCTAAAAAGTACCAGTAACTCCAGCCATCGTTCCACTCAGGTCTCTCTGATGCAACAAAGAAATCGAAATAAGGTTCACTGGCAACCATGTTTTCCCACATGCCGACCAAACAAGCATCATAACCGACACCTGCCCATTTCCCAACACCGGCATAGGTGATTATCTCAGCAAAAGCGCCTTGAATATCACCATTACAGAAGTTTAAATAATATTGACTCATTGTCGTATCATCAGTGTCCGCAGGACCATCAAAATCATAACAGACTGCTTTGTCTCCTGTGTTATCATCGCCTACGGCTCTTTTAATACCTCTGGCTCTCCAACCTTCACCATGATCCCAGAGTATCAAGAAATAATTGTCGGCAGGATAGTTATCGTGAGTCCATTTACAGAAATCTACAAGTATTTCCGGGTCTCCCATATTGGGCTCGCCGATATCAGAAACCTCATTACCTACGATCGGAGTCATTCCCTGGGTAATATGGAACCTTTTACAGGTTGTCCAATCACCATAATTGGTGGAATAGCCTGTACTACGGTCAAGTTGGACTACAATATCGAAGTCCGCAGTGGAACCAACGATCGCCATCTCAATAAAGTCATCAAGAGCAGCCGTTTCCAGGTCATTGTCTGCAGCCATATAGACCATTACTGTCCATTTTGCTGAATATGCATTGATACATAACAGTAGTGAAAAGATAAGCAGTATGAATCTTGTTTTAGAATAGATCTTTTTCATTTTTTCCTCGCTGCGGAGATATTAATCATTAGTATAATTATACCATCCTCTGGATTATTATTTGTGGATACGAAAAAAAGGGGGTACGACCGCATTACTGGATCATTTTTAAGAAATCTAAGGAAATTCTTTTCCATTTCTCCGTTAGAAAATGCCTCTCTTCTCCATACATTCCCATTCATTACACGGCGATACGGATTTCAGACATTAATCCTACTCCTTTGCTATTTGACTATATCATAAAAGAAAATAATATACAAATTTCTGCTGGGTAAGGGGACGGTGTTTCACTTCTTTCACTTACTTATTGCTCCTCACAAATATTGGGGCCGGTAGTCGTAACAAAGTAAAAAGTAAAAATACGATACCTTTTTAAGAAGAAAATATGTTATAATTCCTATGGATTTACTTCCGTGAAAAAAAATAGTTGAATGGGCAGTTGAATCATTTAAGACTGCCATAAACCGAGGGAGGTTTTATGAAACGATCTTATTTATTCCACAGTAGCAAAAGGGCGATCTCCCTTTTGATAATCATGCTGATCCTTACACTTTATTCCTGTTCCAATTTCGAAACCAAACAACCCGAGATCCTGACCTTTGAACAATTGCAGAAAATGGAGTATAAAACTCCCTATATTATTGACCTTCAGAAAGGGAAAAAGCATCTGATTTTTTATGGATCAGACCACACGAATGATCCTGCAAATCCAATGTTTGACGATATTGAAAAGCGATTTCTTGATATGCAGCCCGACATTGCCTTTAATGAGGGGGGAGACCCGCCTTCACTTGATGATAGAAAGATAGCCATGGAAAAATTCGGAGAAGCGGGATTGCTCAAGCATTTGGGTAAGAAGCATAATGTCCCGGTCAAGAATGTCGAACCGACACTTCAAGATCAATTTGACTATTTTCTGAAGAAATATTCAAGAAATGATCTATTATTAATGTATTTTTGCCGGCAGATACTGCAAATACAGAGAATGAGCCAGACTATGGATGTTGATTTTAATAATTATATATACGGATTTTTAAAGCAGCTTCAAAAAGAAGGATTCCCCATTTCCGATGAAGAGGCAACCTTGAAATACGCAATCACCGTTTATGAGGATTTCTTTAAGGAGAAATTCGATTGGAAGACCTTTGACCGTAAGAATATTTCTCCTATGGGTAATGAGAGTGTTTTAAATGAAATATCTAGAGAGTCAGGTCAATTTCGTGATAAATATATAGTAAACTTAATTTCTGATGCTCTGAAGAAGTATGACAGGGTGTTTGTCGTCATGGGGTCGGGGCACGCAGTCAAGCAGGAACCTGTATTAAAAAGTTTTTTCAAATAGTATAAGGGGCCGGTGGTGGACAAAGTGGACATTTCCAAGGGAAATCCCAATATATTTTTAGATATGTTTCACTTTTTTCACTTATTTATTGTTCCTCACAGATATTGAAGCCAGTAATCGGAAAAAGTAAAAGGTAAAGATACGATACCCTTTCCCTTTTCCTTTCTCTTTCTTTCTACCCGTACATTCTTCTGATATCCGGCAGCTCCAGTGTATAGTAATGTATCCAGACATAGGTATAATTGAATATCGCGAGCAGCAAGCCGGCAGACGAATTGAAAAGAAGCCCCGGAACCAGCAATATAAGCAATGCATAGGTGTACATCGCATTTTTACTGTATTTGAACATTCCACGCTTTTCAAACGGCAGGCTTCGATATGTTTCATCAAAATGATCCTGTCCTGTCGCTCTCAATAATCCGAAATATTTATACACGGAATAGAATGCGTAAACCGCAGGGACGGTGACAATTGCGGCTAATATATACAAAATGAGAGAATTGAATCCAAGGGATCCTCTATTGGAAATAGCCAGAAGGAGAACCACTGCCATTCTTGCAAAGAATAAAAGAAAAAAGCCGGCGGCGTAAACATAAAATCCTGTCTTGGGCATAAGTTTAGTGATGAATCCTAAGTGCAGCTGCATTCTCCAGCAGAACCATACATATGTCTGATGGGCAAAGGCGGTGATAATGGAAATAATGAACCATGTCCTTGTAGCGATTCCAAAAAGCTCGCCGTCAAGAATGCCCTTGATCCCGGAGCCCAGATAAACCAAATACAGCAAGACAGCCAGTAATGGATATAATATTAATTGTCCCTAGAATATCTTTTTCAGTTTGGATTCTTCGTGCTTATTTTGTTCATTATTCATTTCTTCATTCTCTTTTGTTCCACTGGGACACTGGTGCACTGGGTCCACTGCGAAGCGTGAGTAAAGGGAGGGTGTTTCACTTCTTTCACTTACTTAGTGTTCCTCATCCTTCAGTCTCTCTTTTTAATTTCTCTCTGCATCAACCTTCAACCTGTAACTTTCAACTTTTCAACCACCGGCCCCATTTTTTGCCAAATACAGGAGCCGACAAGCATATTCCAGACGCTCAAGGTTTATATATGCGGATAAGAGGTCTTCGCCGAAAGCAATGGCTCCATGCCTATCAAGGATCATCGCCTTGATGCCGTCATATGCCGCCGAAGCGGCGGCGGCAGCCAGATCGGCGGAGCCGGCTGGATAATATTTCACAACGGGAACATCCCCAAGCATATCGCCGCCCTCGGGAATCTGTGTCAGATCGATCTCTACTCCCTTAAGCGTTAATGCCGTTGTATGAACGGGATGCGCATGGATGATGGCATTGATATTCGGTAAAGCGGCGTACAGGCCGAGATGCATTGAAGTCTCCATCGACGGCGCTGCCGTACCCTTGATGACCCTCCCTTTTATATCCACGGTAATGATATTATCCTCCAGCACCATTGATTTTGGAATGCCGGAGGGAGTTATTTGAAAATGACCGCCCTGTATCCTTTGCGACAGATTTCCCTGATTCGATGTTACATATCCCCTTTCATAGATGAGTTTTGAAAATCGGACAATCGAGCTCAATTAAGAAACTCCGGCCTCTCCACCTTGCCGCTATTGAGAAGGACTTCGAATTCCTCATCTGTGAGGCGTTTATCCATCGGCATTTTAAACTCATAATAATTGAATACCGGTCCGGCAAAAGCAACTTTTTCCCCTGCCTTCTCCACGGATAGCAGGATGGAAAAACCGCCGACTCCCTCTTCAAGCACCATTGATGAATTGCCATCGGTGTGAACATCGGCGATCAGAACGGCTTTTTTTGTTTTCTCGTCGATATTTTTAAAGATACGGCCGATAAGATCCGGGAATTTATAAAAATACTCACCGTCATTCTCGCTCAATACTCCTTTGTTCTCAAGTATTTCAAGCATGCGGGATGACATCTTGGAAAGAATGATGAATTTTTCGTGCATATCGTAGTCATCATTGAAAAAACCACCCGCCATATCAGTCAGCTTGAGAAAACGGGTCCAGAATTCAACATTATTTTCCGGAAATCCCGCAAGTAAATTCTTCTTAGGCCCCGGACGAGGTCTGAAAGATGTCGCCTTCATCGTATATGACTGCTTCACATAAAGAATCGTATCATGTCTCAATTCAGCCCAAGAACCAAGAAAGCTCCTCGCAATACGCTTCTCCCACTTTTTGTTTTTCGGAATATTATCCAAAAGAGCGGAGAGTGTATGTATCCATCCGGTATATACCGTGGAATACCACTCATCTTCCTTCATGGAAGAAAAGACCTTTCGCATCTTGTCCATCATTTCATCGTAGCCTTCATAATTTGAGTCCCCGGTAAGAGAAAGGACAGAGGCGGCGTAATCGAATCCCAGCACATTCAGAAGGTCCAATCCGCGGGGCATTCCTCGTACTCCGCCGGATAATGTGAACGGAGCGGGGGATTTTCCTTCATATTTGTCCACCCACGGAAAAACAAGGCGTGAGAATAAAAAGGAGTCCAGTACAAATCGCTGACCGAAGAAGCGCAGGCCTTTTGTTGCTTTGAGGTTTTCCTCCCCTTCCGCTTTATTCTCGGCGCTAAGGTCGCCAAGACCGGAATATATCATCGGCGCGGGAAGCTTGGCTACACCATTTCTGAAATTTACGACCTCGCTTTCCGATAGAGAATTGAAGCCGTTAACACCGGGATGCTGAAAACGCAAAGCGTCATAATGGGTCAGGATCAGATCATCCGAACGGCCGATCAAAAAAGAAATGGGGTCAAAGATCTGATGCCATTTTTCGTTTAATACGGTATTGCCGACCACATTTACGGTCAGGATGATCGCGGCGGCGGTCTGCCGGTTCAATTCGTCCTCACTTACCTTTTTATTCTGGGCAAGAAATGTCATTCTTCCCATATACATCATCGCCTTAAAATAATTCTTCAGTTCCTGCGTTCTCGTATAATGCCCGCGGGGTTTATATTGAGAATAATCCTCTTTGTATTTAAAGAGATGACTTTCCTCAAAACCGCTAGCTTCCGTAATAAGTTTCAACTCGCTTTTTTCTTTATTGTTCAGAACTATCGAAGAAGGCCCGTTGAGTAGAGCATATGACACTTTCAGATATGATATCAGGAGTTCAAGGCCGTCTCGTGATAATTGGGAGTGATATTCATGTTTTTCCACGGTCCTGATCGTATCTTTTAAAAGCTCCGACAGCGCGGGAATGAATTCATTGGTCTCTTTTCTCTGCAGCGACTTGTCAAAAAGGACATGGAAGATGTGTGTAACCGCGTCGGAAGTGATGAGGATCGGTATTTTCCTGTTTCTCAGATTTCGGTAAAATCTCTCCAGATCGGGTTCATACCCCTCAACGATAGCCCACCCTTCGATTCGGATGTCCTGAGGAAGCGTAAATGATTCTTCTATTTGTTTAAGGTTTACGGGTTCGAAACCTTTTTTTGCCTTGCGCATGCCAAACGGCACGCTGAGCAGCAGAACCACCATTATCAATACCAATATACTCTTTCTCATAGTACTCTCCTATATGAAATATCATATAATTTTTCCACGGGAAAATCAATTATTGTGAATTTGAATGTGAATTTGAAAAAGAACGGCGCTTATCCTATAATACACCATGGGACACAGTATAATGGGCCAAAGTATCGTTTTGGAAGAGAAAGGATCGAAATTTCTCGGAGTTACTTTTACTATTAATTCAAAGGAGGAGATCTCCGGGCTTATGAAGATGTTGAAAAAAACAAAGCCGTATTCGAAAGGGACGCATTATATGTACGCCTATCGGATCGAGGCGGGCAGCGGCATTGATGAGGGTAAAAGCGATGATGGGGAGTCCGGAAGCGGAATAAACATACTTCAGGTATTGAAAACAAAAAATGCTAGCAATGTTATAACCTTTGTTATCCGCTGGTACGGCGGCAAGCACCTGGGCGGGAAACGCTTCCGTCTGATCAAACAAGCAGCGGTACTCTCTCTGATTTAGGGTATACAATTGGACATTTTCCATTTAATTAATTATAATTTTAATATGAGGTACCGGATGAAAAAGTATATTATTTCTATAATATTGATATTCTTTGCTGTTAATGGGAGCTCCAGCGAATTACAGATGGATGTATTTGACCTTGATAATAATTATCTGGGCTGGGATCAATATGCTGTCCATAAAAACGCAAGCTACAGCTCAGGCAAGGATAATTTTCCGATCACTTATTATATTTTTTCAGCGGGGCGTTATCTGGAAAAACAGATCTTTTCAAAGAGAAAGATCTCATCCAAGGACGAAGGTGGCTCTAAATTTATCAGCGGACATTCCCAGGATTCGGATTTTGAATCGGATAATTATAAGACCAAAGAGAAGGCCGCATATTCCGAACCCGACCACCTCTATCAGGGGATGATAGTGATTGATGACAAGGGGAATTGCGTTTATTTCAGGTCAGAAGAGGCGTTGCCGGATAATCCCGAACAAAAAAGAGAAGTAAAGGTACAGTGGGTACCCGAAAAAAAGGGGTATATATTTTCCATTTGGGACCCCAACGCATTGGAAAGCGAGCAGGTCGAGAAAGGTTTTCTGAACACCGGGCATATGATGCCTGTTCTATCGGGCTTTCCTTTTCTTTTTGATATCTTCAATACCGCATCAGAGACCAAAGAAGGAGAGGAACTCGAATTCATCGACCCTTATCACCTGAAGATGATCATCATAACGAAAAGTATGGCGACCCGGGATTCATTGACCCTTGATCAGGAGACCGTACAGGAGCCTAAAGGGAATACGCGCTTCTATCCAATAGAGGTGAAGGTCCTGGATACCGTGCTGGACAAGGGAAATCCCACAGACAGCAGGTTCATGCTCAAATATAAGTTCAGATAGGGTATAAAACGGTACACAAGTGCACAAGGCATAGAAGATTGTTCAAATGTTCAAATGTTCAAGGTTCATCATTCCCACGCCGTTATCCTGAGATTTTTACGAAGGATCCACCCGTTCTTTTTACACACCACACATCACACGCCAAAGGGTGGATCCAGTAAACCAAGGAACAAGGTTCAACGACCGAAACTTCAATTGACATTTTGTAGAGTTGCGAAGTATCATTCGGACATTATTTATAAGTAAATTGCATTTGCTCATAATTCAAGGAAATATTCCTGAAAGCATGTTACTTTTTCACAAGTTCTCAGAAAAATAACAGAAAACTCACCAGTAAAGATTAATTAAATATTTTTTTATTCCTAGCAAACCAGTGAATGATTTCATATGCTGGTTTAAATCTAATAATTTTATCTAAGTTTGGCAGGAGTGAAATTTTACACAAGTCTCTAGCGAAATTCACATCATAGATAAGAGGACATATAAATATATCTCCTTGATCTATATCGGAAGCGTCAAAAATAAATTCGATTACTTTTCTTTCATGATATAATGCCGCAGCGCGCCAGATAAATTTCGGAAGTGGATTAGTTAATAGATCTATCGTTATTTTATTTCTCTCGCAAAAAAGCTCTGTTTTAAATCTATTTGAAGGAGAAAGGTATATATCCCACTCAAATGCTTCATTGAACCTTTCCTTAAATGGTCCTTCGAGAATTAATGGTCCGATTAGTTCTTCTATGCAAACAATTATCTCCTGAATAATTTCATATTGAATTCTGATTTTATGATATAAAGGTATTTGTAATAGTAAGGGAATTGCTAGTACCTTATTGGGCTTATGACTATTATTGATCCAAGATGTTGTTAAGTTATAATATTCATTTGTATTATTAATTGCTTTACCATAGATCGATTTAATCCTAATTGTTTGATTTCCAAATTCCATTCGAGCAAATGGACCAATCTGATCATCATGTACAAATATTTTATTTATTCTAGAAGCTCGAAGTTTGATAGTTTTGCTATATGCATCAGGTTTTTTATCACTTAAATTGTAACCAGTTATTGCAACGCCATGACTCCCAAAGACATCATTAATATTACTGTCAATATTTATTAGTTGCATCCCTAAAAATAAAGGAATGTTGCATTTGATATATGCATATAGATTACTTTTCAATATGAAAGGGTCATTTTTTACTTTAATGGAGAAAGGTTCTAAATTTACCTTCTTGATTGCGTGTGCAATTTGTTCACCATTAAGTCCTTTATTTGGAAAAGTCCGAGTTTCCATTGGAGAAAGAGAGGTTGCAGATTCGGTTATCTTAACCGGAGAAGGAATCTCATGATGAAATAATATTCCAGTACCATGGAATACTGACCACAGTGCACTCGTTGCACACGCTGCAACAATTCGATCCTGTTCTTGAAAAGCAAGACTCTCAATAATAAGGTTAATGCCAAAAAGATTTACCTTATATTCTCTTATAATTGGATAGAATCTATTTTGTTTCTTTGGATATGTTACTAAACATGTTCTACCAAAGATTGTATCTGGTAAGGGTTTAATTACAATGAAACCCAGATAATGCTTTTGTAGCTTCTTTTGAGTAATTATTTTATCATCCCCAGAAAGAAAATTCATAAATTGGTCTTTTGTAAAAGATATTTTTTTAAAAAAGTGAATTCTTCGACACCGTCGCTCATAGAGTTTAAAACACCTAACGTAATAAGATGAATAATCTTCTAAATAGTCTTTATCAATATAAACGTTTTCAACAATCATAGTCTTAGAATTGACTTTACTGAAATACTCTCGAAAATATCCCCAAATATATTTATTTATAAGAAGTCTCTTATTTACGGTAGTGTCTTTTGAAATTAAATTCCTTAATTTCTCAATTGAAAATTTTTCAACGTTTAAGATCGAATCCAATTGTTTCTCAATTTACCAATGGTTACGTACCTAAATATTTAGAACCTCTGTAAGATTCTTTTTGTTTGGACGACTCATTATCTTTATTTTATTTAGCATCTCTGTTGAATGTTTTCTTGATTGCTTTAATGCTTTCTTTCCTTCCTTTGATAATATCCATTCTCGAGCTTTTTCCCCTAAATCCTTACTTGCAATTTTTCTCACCATAATTTCCTCAATTAATTTCCTAGTGAATTATAGATTAATTTATTCAATTAGTCAAGCCTGTGATTGATGCCATAACATATTGGACTTTTGCGTCCGATCCATAAAGTTCTCCATATAATACTCCATCGGAGACATTTTTGCAAGGCCTGAATGTGGTTTCTCTGTATTGTACCATATGAGATATTCCATCAAGCCCACATTGAATTCCTCAACGTCCTCAAGCTCATCCAGATGAGGATAAATATACTGACTGCTGATCGTTTTGTTATAGCTTTCGATATATGCGTTCATCTTAGGTCTTCTCGGGTAGTTGTAATAGTGTATCATTTCTGTATCGCTGATATATTTTGCGAAGTACTTCATGAACTCACTGCCGTTATCCGTTTGTATTCTTTTGATCTCAAAGGGAAAAGCTCTTTGGAGTTTGATAAGAAAGTCTTTTGCCTGTGCGGAACTTTTGCTTCTGTATGCGAAGGCGAAAGCGATTCGTGTTTTAAGGTCAACAGCGGTAATGACATATCTTTTCAACCCGAAAACAAAGCGTTCCACCGTATCCATCTGAACAAGATCTCCGGGCTTCTCAGGCTGATATTTTCCTCTTCTGAGCTTCTTTTTCTTTTTTGATAGCCTTTTATTCACTTTCATCGTTTTTGCGTTATATGTGAGTTTTGTATGATGATCAGCAAGACGGCCTGATTCTTTCAGATCCCTGATCAACCTGGCTATCGTGGAAGTCGACAGCAGCTTTGATCCGTTTTCTCCACAATACTTGTCCAGTCCTTTTTTAACGGCATCCTGGCAAACTCCGGGGTGGGCACGGCGATATTCAAGAATGAATTGCATGACTTCAGGCGGGCATTCTCTTTTTCTTCTGTTTTTCGGCGCACGGGAACCCGGAGCAAGGGCGATCAGCCTGCCGCTGGAATCTTCTAATTTCTTTTTCCATTGATAGAATGTGGACCTGGAAATATGGAAGGCATCCAGAGTAGCATCAAGACCATGACGGGAACGAAAGTTCAGTATCTCCAGACGGCGGTCTATTTCTGCTTTTTCCGAATGACTTACATACTCGTGATAGTCTGATTGATACCATAACCTATTGGACTTTTGCTTCCGATCCATAGAGTTCTCCATATAATACTCCATCAGAGACATTTTTACTCGCCCCGAAGGGAGTTTCTCCGTATTGCACCGTATGAGACATTCTGTCAAGTCGATATAGAATTTTCCCAAAATCTGTAGTTATTAGCAAACCCTTACTATCTCATATACAGGGACAAAATTGTCCCTTTTTGGAGGTTCCATGAAAACAACATCTTGTTTTTTACTTGCTGCCTCAGAGATAGCTGAGGCATTTTGCACAGCCACTAAAGTATATGGCTTTATTGAGAATTTTGGAGAAACGAAGGATAAACCGTTGCGAATATGGCTTGAGGCTCTTGAGATCATTTGTAGCTTAATCAGTCTCATCCCCGCCTATGAAGATTCAAAATAGCCGCAGTTCTGCTCTCAATACTTAAGGAGGTGTATCTTGTGAAATTTTGGCTAGATGTCTGATAGACAATCCTTATTTCCCCGGAGGAAATATTGTATTCATTGCATTCTTTCTTATGATGATTAAATTATTAGTGCGGGCGCCTTTAATGTTAGCAAACTGATTTAATAGATCTAGAGGAACATACTTATGCGACGGAATCCATCGCATCATTTATGCGGTATATCTGAAGAGAAATGTGCGATCTCTGAGATTGCAGTATTGAAAATACTATGTTACCCACTTTAAATTGATATTCCAATCACCTTCATTATAATTTAAATGTTTATTTCCACTTGGATAAATGCAGATACTAGGCCAATTCGCACATATTTTGAATCTTGGGGAAGTATTAAATGGAAATTTTTGATTTCTTTCTTCAAGATCAGAATTCCGCACTTTCTCAATCTTGATACCGCAGAAGTCCCC
This sequence comes from bacterium, assembly GCA_023133295.1. Lineage (GTDB taxonomy): Bacteria > AUK180 > AUK180 > AUK180 > AUK180 > JAGLWT01. The sequence goes on from JAGLWT010000133.1 coordinate 26,576, forward strand.
ACTAATCAAATTTCTAAACAAGACTCCCTCTACTTCAAGCCAGTAAATATAGCCCCCTCCTCGTATATTCATACATAATGGTAATGAAAACTTTCTAAATTCTTCTCCAATGTTTTTATCAGAAATCTTGTCTAAGACAAATCCCCAACCGTTGAATAAAGAAATATTTTTATTTAATTGGCTAAGAATGCGTAATGACTGTAAATCCTCCTCACACGAATCCTTAAGTTCCCATAATGATGGATTCAAGCATTCAAAATGTTTAAGATCTTTTAAATATTTTACTAACCACCCATACGCCTGCAAATTGAATGAATCTGTGGGTAATGTGTACTTCTCAACTCCAAATTGAATTTTTGATTCTCCTATGCAGTTTTCTAAAAAAGCACACAATTTAGGATATTTCAATATTGGAGTGTCTGCTTTTTCATCTATTTGACTTCTTGTGGTATGAACATATTCACCATCATGTAACTCACGATTTGATATTACTAATGCTAGTCCAGATTGATGGTAATATCCAAAATGTGTTTTAGTCCTTCTATACATAAAATCACATCCTACTTCTTTCTCGCCATTATTAGAAGTTAATTTTACAATTTTTCCTGTTTCAAAACTCGGCGCAGTTATTAACACTTTTGTTGGGAGATATTCAAATGCAGTCAATAGGTCATCTTTGAGTGGTAATTTCTGTAACCTACGTGATATTAAAGCGGGCTTCCCAAAAGCAGCTTTCATTATAACTTCTTCAACTTTGGGGAGGTGAGTATTATATTGATCTTCCCAATTAGCCAGTTGAATAATTGAATATGTTTGATCTGGATTTTGGATTATTTGTAATCTTGATTCAGGAATAGCATATTGCAAATAGTATTTTCGAATATTCATTTTTATATTATCCAAATATTCAGGTTCTTTCATTCTAGATATCTCATTTTTAATTATATTTATGTCGCTAATACAATTTTTAAAGCTTATCCTTTTAGTTTCTCTATCGCTATTAATAAAATTTATAATTTCTTTAATAAAACCATCAGTTTGAAATCTAAAAGCTACACAGTAATCTTTTTTTGGGTGTTTATAAAGTAAAACCAATATGAAAGGAAAATCACAAGTTAAAAATAGTTTTGCATCAGCCTTATTAATTTCAGCATAAGGATTTTTTTTATTCAAAGTTGAACGAACAAAAAAGGCAACGAATTTCGGAGGAATTTTTTTTATTCCTGGTGAAATTTCTTTTCCGATTATTTGACATATAAAATCTATCCCAAAATCATTAGTTAATTTTTCTGCTAAAAGATTTAATTCACTAGATGCAAAATACCGAATATAATGTTCAGCATCAATCCCTAATTTTTGACTTGCAGTAATTTTCTTTTCCATGATATTATTCCTCCTTTTAGTAGATTCGTCGCGATTGCTTTTTATACCCATAAGCACCTCCTTAAGTTATTATTTGTTGTTTATGAATGATAATAAATTATCCAGCATCAGCCTTGCTTCCTCTATATCAACTGAGGTAACTTTTCTCAGGAAATTTATTGCCTTCAGGCATTCGAGGATCGCTTTCTCTTTGTCTTCCGCGGTCAGGATCTTTTCAAGACACTTGATCGCATTGGATATATGGTGACTTTCCTTTTTATCAACATCAAGGTCATTCAGCATTTCAATAATATCCGAGTTCAAGGTTTCAGGATCATATGATACCGACTCAGTGAACTCAAAAGGTTCTTCTTGTTCATAAATCTGCTCCTCAATATCTTCACTGTCGCTAACTGTAGAATCAGTCTCCTTTCTCATCGTTGCTTTCACTATCCCGTTATCTTCATTATACCTAAATAATCATATTCGTAATTACTCTCAATACCGTCCTCATCGATCATTTTTACTCTATTCCCAGGACTATCTATGTTTGTCGTAAAATTCTTCTAATTTATATATGCGACACTTGTCAGTTCCGAAGAGAATAACTTGTTCGTCGGTTGTCATCACCCGCTCAACCTTATAATCAAAATCAAAAACCTTTTCCTCGCCATCTTCGAGGCGGTAAGTATAAATTTTATTCTCTAAGATCAGGAAGATCCTATCTTTGTAGATAAAGTCCGCCTCGTCGCGAAAAGATACCGGCGGTATTTCTTTCTGCCATAAAAGCCTACCATTTTTCAAATTGAAAACTTCATAGCATTGCTTGGTGATCTTGTTATAATGTGCAGTAGCAACTCCGGTCCATTCTTCATCCGCTTTAAATCTTCTTTGAATTATCTTATTTCCAATAATATCTGTTGTTGCAATTCCGTCCTTGTTCTTGCTCGGATATAAGTCCAGCTTCTGTTTTCTGTCGAATAGGAGCTTCCGCTTTTTCAGATCATAGACTGAAAAATGGGCAATGGGCACTCCGTCTTTCTTCTTATCAGGAGATTGAATCACATGTACCAAGTAGTGTGAAATTACATCAATAATTCCCTCTCTGTGATTAGAGTAGCCAATTTTCTTTAAATACCTTTTTAACTTAGGATTTGCAAAGTTCCGGATTTCCCAATTTTCCATATCAATCATTGTGGTTTGAAAATCATTTCGGAATTGATACAACCATATTATTTCCTCATTTTCTACACCAAGCCGCCAATAAGCAACTAATTTCTGGAAAAGTATATTAAAATCAACATCGGTAATAATTAATTTTGAATATAGATGAGAAAAAATAATTTTATCTAAATGTTTCTGATAACCACCGTAATAGCCGTTTAAGAGTTTTGAAATATGAGAAGTATTGTCCAATTCAAATTTCTTTGTCTCTTCATTAAAGGTATAAATTTCTAAATTCGTTTGTCTTTCTATTCTCCCTTCTTTAGGTGGTATATACAAGATCCTATTAGAGTCTGCAAAATTAAAGTTACTGGTTTTCTTCCCCTTACTTCCCTTAAAGTCCATGAGGATATTTTGAGGCATGGATAACCTTATTCTTTCAGGAAGAAGAATCCAGTTCTTGGATCCTTCAAAGTTGATTTTTACGAAAGCGGCTTGACTCTGATTCTGTGAAGTTATGGATCCTCTTGGCTGAACCAATTTATACTCACTATAGGTAATTTCGTCATATGAGTATATGTTACATGTAATTAAAAAGATAATAACAAACAAAGGTATTCTCTTATTCATCTCTTTCCTCATAGAATTCATCGCTATCAATTATAACAGGATTCTGTGGATCGTCAAGTTGAATATTTACCAATCCCTCTATTTCCTTAACGTATTTTTTATAGTGGTGAGTATTTTCACTCTCATTGGCTCTTGCTTCAGCTTCTAAACCTTCCATATTATCGAGATAATACCTACCAAAAATATTTCGCATCTCTTTCGTAATCTCAGCTCGCTTTTCTTCATCTGACAAATCATCACGAGCCTGTATATCTTGAATTATCCTGAAAATCTGATTCTCATACTCTTCCAAATACTTAATAAACTGAATTACATGCGTTAATTCATGTGAAGCTGTTGATTTCATTTCCTTTTGAAGAGTAAATATATAAAAGTCAAAAACGATTTCCCCTTCAGTATTAACTTGTGCTGTGAAATCAGTTTGCCCAAGCATCTTCGAATTGGAATCAAATATCTCCCCGATGGAACTTTCTCCGGTTAAAGCTAACTCAACTGTGTTATCGGAAAGATAAATATCTGCATAATCCCTGTATAAAGAATATACTAGATATTCTCGCAATCCATCAAGATCAATGTATCTCAAAGGATTGTTCAATACATATATCCACCTGTTCAGACTCTGCGGGTTTTTCAAATTTAGGCTTGCCCTGTCCTTGCTCATCCACCTCCCGATCCTCTGGTCCAGATATCTCGCATTGGCATAATGGAGGTTAGTTTCCTCATCATACTCATGTCCTGTGTACCCGTCCTTGTTCTTGTACTTCTCTTTCGCCTTGATGATATTCCCGAACGGGCCGTACTTATACGTATTCTCGATGCTTCCCATGGTGTCCGTTACCACTACAGGAGAACCTAAGACATCATAGTGGTAGTAGTGAGTGCCGTTTTTGTCCTTCTTCATGATCTTCTTGTTTCCAAAGTAATAATTCACTTCACGATCTCCCGCCTCCAATTCGGCAAGAACTTTACCATTCATTCCCCGGAAATAGAAACCTTCCGTTTTTTCCCCATTGATGAGTTGCTTTAATTTATACACTCTAAGACCTCTGAAATCATATTGATAGTTTAGCTCAAGCGTTGCTGCCTTTTCAACTCCAGTCTCCTTTCTCATCGTTGCCTTCACAATCCGGTTATCTTCATTATACACGAAATCAACGGAGTTTTGCAAGGTATCATTACCCAAAGTCTCCTTTCTTATTATGTTGCTGAAGTCATCATATGTATAATTATGGCGCTTTTTAACATTGTCAACCCATGACAAGAGTCTGTTGGAAGTGTGTGCAATATTGTATGAATGTGTGTGAAAAGGACTCTGATACGATAGGCGATTTCCGGTAGAATCATAGTTGTACTCCGTATTGAAAGGCGTTTTGTCATCATTGAACCAGGAATACATGGGACCGGTAACATTGTTGAGTCTCCCGAGTCGGTCGTATCCGTATTCCGTTTCGATATTATCTTCATCGATAAGTTTAATTCTGTTACCGTTTTTATCGTACTCATATGAATTTGTGTATATAATATTATTGTTACCTAAATTCATAATATCAATTTTTAATATTTCATTTAGTGGAGAATAGGCGTATTCTGTTGTCTCTGAAATTCCCGTAGGATACTTCGTTACTGTACAACTTGAAAGCCTGCCGAAAGTATCGAAATGATTCTCAACACTAAAAAGCGGAATTCTAAGCCCCCCTAAAGATTCAGAGAAGCCGGATTTCAATTTCCCTGAAAACTCTTCATAGGCGAAACCACTCTTTTGATCCAGGATGCCGTCATTTTCAAAATCGTACCAGAGATTGTTTAGCCGGTTTCGATTATTATCATATCCATATGTGAATGACATCATATTTCCATTTAGGTCTATGGTCTTCTTGGTTATCCTGTCCAGACCGTCATATTCGTAGGTGTAAGTATTTCCGTTTAGATCATCAGTTTCCTTTAATACATTCCCCATTAAATCATAGTTTATTGTTTTTATATTTTGTGTTATTTGTGAAATGCTACTCTCGATTTTGCCCAGACGACCGAGTGTATCATAACTATAGTTTTTTGCTACCTGGGCAGAATTTTGATATCCTAATACATTGCCCGCAAGATTATTTTCATATTCTTCCCAACTCCCATCAGATTCAATTTTATTCACTAGCTGCGATAGGTAGTTATATTGAAATTGTGACTGATTACCCCGGCTATCAGTTACCAGAGTAAGGTTTCCAAGTGCATCGTAGTCATACGAAGTTTCATAAATCGCAGCATCATTGTACTCTTTGACCATAATCAGTCCATCTTCAACATCATAGAGATATTCCATATTCGGATCTCCTGATTTATCAGCTTTGGGGCTCCAAATTTTCTCACTTCTGAAAACTCCATTTTCATTGTTAAAGTAGAGATGCTCTGATTTTGAAATCCGAATATCACCGTCCTTTGATAATCTGGTTTCAATAACCCTGTCAATTTGATCATATTTGAATTCAGTTGAAATTCCTGAAGGCGAGATCTTGCGGATCAAATTATCAAAATCGTTGTATTCGTATCTTGTCTCAAAGAATTCCGAGGGATCTAAGGCTGTATTACCATTCTTATCGAAGAATTGCCACTCCTTCTCAATCCTAAAAAAGCTGTCAAAGTGGTATTTCGCGTTTGCCACTACTGCTCCGTCAAGGTATTCCGTGGAGGCTGTAATTGTTCTAAGTGTATCGTCATAACCATATAAGCTCTGTGGAAGATCTTGCTTGCCTACCTTGGTTAATCTTCCATAAATATCATATTCGTATGCAGTATTTCTTCCCATGGGATCAATATAGGTTTCTAAAAACAATTCATCATTGTAATCGGCAAAAGCCATTAGAGTATAGGCGCCATCGATTTCTCCATCCACATATTTGTTCGAGTCTACTTTTACTCCGGTCAGAAGGGAGTTCCCGAAAGAGTATCCACTCAGAGTATCCCATGAGAAATCAACCCGCGGCCAATAGTGATAATCATATGCCGCCGAAGAATTGGCTTCTGTATAACCGTAATTAAGGAATACCCTACGCCTTTCACTCCCATTTATGTATTGATCTATCATCAAAGGTTTACCGTACCAATCCACAGCGACTACTTCTGACAGCAATGTCCATGAGTTGTCCTCTGTATTGAATAAGTGCTCCCTTACCGGAACTCCGGATGGATCAAATTCTTTTTTAAAATGGCTGACCAGGGAAGCACTCTGGTAAAGTTTTTTCTCTGATCGTGCAATTATATTCGTAAAAAAGCTATAAGGCAGATCTTCTACAACCCTGATGTCTTGGTAGTAATTATATTCACGTATCTTCCCAAGTGGGAGATACTCTTTACTTAAGTATCCAAGAGTATTATATTCGTACGAAAATTCCACAGGAACATCATCCATAGTCTTTGTGATCTTGACGGGCCTGTAAATTTCATCTCTATTTGAATATACGCCAGATTCGTTAAGGAAAGGAGATATAATGTTAAGTTTCTCGTATTCATAGTCAGTCTTATATCCATTTGGTAGTCGATCTCGTATCTTTAATACAAGATTATTCCATTTCCAATCAGACGGGACAAGGTAAATGTATTCCCCTCCATTTTCTTGGACATCCAAGTAATTCAGATATATCCAATGATCAATATTGCTGTGTATCAAATACCGGGATTGATAAATACGCTGATCTACAATGGCTCCATCCACTATATCATTAACAATCTTCTCAACCATGTGTAATCTCCAGTCAGGTTCATTCGAATCCTGCTGTTGATATATGTATGATATGGTTGGAGGGAAATTGTCAGCTGAAACATTATTTTCACCGATCCTTTTAATTGATTTTAGAGATCTAAACTTAAAGTCATTGACTCTCGTTATCCAACCAGAATATTGCATGGGGTTCCAGTTGGAATTATACTCTTCAAATTCAAACCGCAATTTCTCCCCACTTGTGGAGATATAGTCCCAGTCATTTGGATCTAATCTAAATCCACAAATTTGTTCACCATACTTATAAATGAATTCGGGATTTGAAAGAAAAGATTTTGTATATGAATTTAAAATACTAAAGCTCACAGAGCCCGTATTCGCCCCGGATAAATAATTACTCTCATAGGCAGAATAATCCATCAATGAAGATTCAAATGACTCGCCGACAAAGAATGAAATTATGTCTGCAATGGAATCATAACTGATTAATCTATATGTCTTCCCCGATACTTCAAGAGTACTGCCACTTACATTTACCGAGTATAACGGCAAATAACTATCCCCTGCACCAGCCTCCTTTGAGTATACAGTGAATGATTCATCTCCGGGTTCATCTTCCGAATACTTCATCATCTTTCCATTCGAAAAGTAGAATTCAGGTTTTGTCTCATTATCGGGATCATGAGGAGATGATTTACTTAAGATATTGTATGGAGACTCCTGATTAGATGTAAGGCTTAGATACTTCAGATCGTTGTCTGGAGAGTCAATGGTTTGATTATAATAATCTCTTACTATTCTTTTACAAATGGCCCAACTGCCGACATCATTTACATAACCGGATACTTCGTGGATATCAACATCCTCCTTTATATACTCACACCTTCGTGTATAATATTCATGATGAGAATGAGGATTTGCGAAATTTGCTTCATATACTCCATTTTTTTCTAATTTGAAAATCTTGACGGCTACTCCATCAATACTGAGAATCCAAGCGTGTTCATATGAGCATTGATAATCAATTGATCCACGATACGTCATCTTGGGTGGAGCCTCGAAAGAATCGCTTTCCAGCGGCCAGTTGTTATTAATATTCTTGACTAGCTTCAATTTAACATCCGCTGTACTTCCATCCTTCAAAGGAAATGTCTTTAGGGTACGAGAAAGAATAACATTCCCTGAAAAATCATCCACAGAGCATGAAAAATCAACGGTGCTGTAAGTGCTTTTATCAAATGATACGGTATTGAAATAAGATGCAATATCAAAGATCCCACTATCCTCTTCATCTCCGGCGGACATTGTACGCATTATTGTATTTGAAGCTTCATCTTTATTCAGTTCAGAAGAAAGTCTAGAATTCGTTTCAGAGAATGTCCTCATCGAAAAAAGAATACATGCTATTAAAAAGAAGAATTTGACTGATTTCATTCTGCAACCCCTTCCAAGAGGAATTCAATCCGGTTCATGTTGAAGCTCGCTGTCCTTATAAACCGATATTCCGGATAATTTTCCACTATCTCTTGATAGATTGCGTGCGCTGCTTTTAGATTACCGATATTTTCATAGGATTTAGCTTTATTGTGTTTGACTTCGGCAATATATTTGCTGCCGGGATATGCTGCTTCAAAGGCTTGATACTCTGAAATTGCTTCTGAATATCTAAGTGCAAAGAAGTAGCAATCGGCTACCCATTTCGCTGCTGTATCAGCGGTGGCTAAGATATTACAATTCGCCGCCTGTCTAAATGTATTAATTGCCTTCTCGATGGGATATTGCCTGAATTGTACTTTTAAGGCATTTTCCTTGTCCCAAAGATAGTAAAGGGCAATTCCTTTCTCTAGAAGAATCTCTGACATTGAATCCCCTGAAGATGAAATAAGGAGCTCGCACATGGAGACCGCCTCTTCAAATTTCCCTTTTGAGATGAGTTCTTTAACATCTGCAAGGCTCGTGTCAGCTGATACAATGCCGCAGAATAAAACAAAGATACAAATAATATATGTAAATCGTTTTTTCATTTTGTCACCTCCTTGTACATGGATTCATAATAAAGAAGAAGTCCATCAAGAAGCCTTCTGCTCCTATCGGTATCAATATCTTCGATTGCGACAAGGTTGTTGATGGTTTTTACAATATCCAGTATTGCCTTGTCAAGCTCTTCAATGTTCACAAAAGAGTCATCTAAGCCCTCAAATGTTTTTATTGCTTTTCTGATCCGGTTTGAATATTCAGTCTCGATTGAGATTTCGTATAATATCTCGGAAATAGCGGCTTTTATTTCTGAAATGTCCATTGCCATATAGATTGTCCTTTCAATCTCTTCCGTGTCAAACCAGATAACTGTGGCTTTGTAGGATGTTCTAGTGATAAAATTAAGCTCTCCCGAATAATCAGGCAGTCTTATTAAATACTTCACGGTAACTTCCTTTTTTCCCTCTGGGAATTCAAAAGTGATAGAACCGTCTTCCACCACCCCTCCGTCATACACCTTAATAATTTCGACATTTTCTGGTAATATCTCAGTGATCCTAATAGGCACGGTAATATCCGCGATAACTTTGGTTTCAAGGGCGATTACCATCCCCGGAAGGTGTTCCTCTGGAATTCCGGGGGTTATCGCCCTGATATTGTCTGAAACGATCTCGGAAAGGTTGACATTTACTGCATTATACAATAGATCAAAACCATAGTATGCTGTCTTTCCCCATCCATAGGGATTCAGTGTAATCACCGGTGAAGCAGGATTATTCGAAACAGATATAGTTCCAACAGAGACTAAATTAGAAGAAATGCCAAGCAGTTCAAGTCTTTGAACCCAACCCTCGATTGGGATGATTCCCGCGCTGCTTATACTCGTATCAGTTATGTCAATGAAATAATCATTTTCTGGATATTCCCCTATGGATTTCAAATTGAACATCCCAGGAGAACCCCCTTCAGAAATCATATGGATATATCCCGAAGATATCAGCCCAAAGCCACTGTAAACATGCTCCCGCATTTCTTCTGCGGTATGTCCGGGAAGATTATCATCTTTCTCATTGATCCAATAGACATTAAACCGGCCTGTTCTCATTTCATCAACAAAGTCGTTTATATTGTCAACTATCGCATGGTCCGCAAGATTATTAAGCAGCATAAAATTATCAAGGTCCTGAGCCCCCTCACCATTGAGAATAAGTACCCTTTCAAAAGCAGTTCCATTAACCGAAGTTTCAACTGCGGGGGCTAGGATTACCTCTTTGATATATACTTCGCTCTCATTGTCAACATTGTCTGTCGTCTTATACGAAATGATATACCTACCCGGTGCACTGAAAGGAAGCGTAAATGCATCTAAATAGTTCATCCAACCAGTATCATTCTGATCTGATACGCTTTCGATCCTGTATTGATAGTATTTCACTCCACTTTGACTATCGCTTCCCGAAAAAGTGAAAAAAGTTCCAAGATATACCAGAGTATTATTCTCGATTTGCCTAAAGGGAGAGTATGCCAAACTCACATGTGGAGCTGTTTGATCTACAATGAACATTTGAGTTTCAGATATTTCCCTATTACATGCAGAATCGATACTTAAAAATGATAGAGTTATATCACTCTGGTCAAACTCTGATCCAGAAATAGCAGAAGTGTATTCGAGTGATTCAGAATTGTTAATGGAGTACTCGATTTTGTTCACACCAGATTGATAGAGGCCGCTATCGAAAGCACTTATAGAGATATTGGAATCCTCTGATATATATGTTAACCCATTATTTATATACTGGCTTCCTTCAATGTCAATATTAGAAATCGGTGCTACGGTATCGATCATAAATTGAGAATAATAGAACTCGCTTTGAAGTCCTTCTACATCAGTCCCCTGTAATTTAAATGCGTATAACCCATCGGGTAGTGTTTCGCCGATGTTTGAGCTTGCATCCCATATATGTGAAGATATGCCATCAACATTTGAATAGAATTGTGTCTTAAATACTTCTTCGCCGGAGTCACTTATCACGGCAAGGTCAATCAATGAAAATTCTGAAACGGAAAAAGTGATTTCAATAAAATCAAGGCAGTTATTGGAATCAGGACTGAGATAATAAGAACTTATACTTAAATCAGCAATCTCGGGTTGAGTATAATCGCCAAAGTATCCTGAAAGAACATAGTATCCTTCAAGCGATTGTATTTCTACTGTTAATACATTGCTCACCGTGTCTCTATGGACCCTGGTTTCGTCCGGCTGGGCAACATGCCACATATTTGAGTCGGTATTGTATGCCCATACCTGCAGCTTACTTTCATCTAGCCCCTGAACCTTCTCATCAGAATAGGTAAAGGCAATTTCAATAAAATCGGTGAAATACTCTTGACCTGAAAGAAGTCTAATATCGTACACATTTGATAAAATCGGTTCGATGTCATCTTGATTGGTCCCTTCTGATGGAATACTCTGCTGGGGAACAGAACTTATCATCAAAGTGTCAAATGTTGAAAGAATATCATTCTCGTTAACAGTGGCTATAACATTGCTTTCAATATTTTCGACATTACCAGGAACATTTCCTGCGATATTCTGACATTCGGAATATTCGGTTAGTGAGATTATGTTTAAATCAGCTCTGTTTTCAGAAATATATTGCGAGATGATTATTTTGTTTTCCGAATATGAATAAAATGGGAATGACGGAATGCCATTAGAGTCGGAAACTGAAAGAATATTATTGGCGAAAAGGTCGTCCTCCCCACCCATTGAATCTACTCTCCCCAAAGAGATATTCATGTAATCGGGGGTTCCAGGTAATAATTTGGGTTGGGTATTTCCAAAGGGATCTTCTCTCAAAGAAAATGCAAATCTACAATCAGTACCCTCAATGAAATTCCCACCGGAATAATAAATATACCTGCTATTATTATCCCAATCCATAAGCATCACAGAGTCGTAGTTGGAATTTGGGAACCTAGTTAACTCAATAGTTTGAGCATATTCCCCATAAGGGTCTAAATAAGCCACTTTTACTCCAAGGGAAAAAGAATCAGCATCCAAAAAAGCTATTGCACTTGAATCATGTGAAATAACCGGTTGCCAACAAGTATTAATGCATTCTATCGTTGAATACTCATCTATATAATACTGGTTTTGTGACCCATCAGGCATTATCAATATTTGAATTCTGTTACTAGGTTCAGCTATCGAGTCTCTAGCAGTTCCATGAAAGGCTAATAATGTACCGTCATCACTCCAGTCAATTCCATATATATATCCGAATATTTCAAATTGCCAAATAGTACTAGCGCTATTGACATCGTAGCATTTAATGACGGTTTTATTTTCATCATTGCGGTAAATGTATGCCAAGGTATCTGAATTTCCCGCCCAAACGAAATCATCCCCCCATACTATATCGGGAAGAATTGAAATATTAGAGTTTTCTGTATCTACAATATGAATGTTGAAGCTCCTTAAAAATGCTACATATTTCCCTGACTTGGATATTTTATTAAACTTTGTAGGGCTGGGGTTCCACGAAGAATAAGGAGGTAATACAGAAGGTCTGGGGATACTGGAGACGAGTTGATAATAATTCGTACCATCGGTATTTAATCGATAAATACCAGAGTTTTCACTTAAATCATACGGACAAGTATTTCCCGGAATTTGAGCTACACTACATTTACATCCTCCTGAATATTCAAAATAATACAGCTGCGAACCCTTAATGAATGGCTGAAATGCGTAGGAATTTGATTCGAATTCCACGCGCTCAATACCTGAAATCGCAACTTTAGTTCCGGTTTCAATTTTAAATCTACCCGACAAAGACTTTGAAGCAATTGAATAAATGTCTACAACATCAATATGGTAAAAGTATTCGCCATCCGGATAAATATTTCCATATTGATCACGCCCATCCCAACTGATAACAACCTCATCTGAAGAAACAACTTCAGAGAATACAATTGTCCCATCTATATTTTTGATCTTAAAAATCCATGGGGATATCAGAGTTAAGTTCCCAACGCATGCGTCAAAATTAATCATTTCATTACAATTATCATCATTTGGAGAAAGAACATCACTTGAGACTACAATATTGACATCAATTGTGTTAATCTCAATTTCTTTCACTTGACTGGCCAACATATTCCCTTGAAGATCCTCATATATAATTTCAATCAGATATTCACCTTCTGGAATAGTTTCTGTGGTAATAGTACCTTCCAGCAAATAATCATTAAATGGTTTCGCGGAAAAACTTGAATAATATGTCTCGATAACAATTCCATTCAGATCCTTTAAGTGTATTTGTAACCTCGCCTCACTCTTTGAATAAAAAGAAGTGGAAAAAGTAATCTCGGCATATTTATGGGAATAATAATTTCTATTGAGCTCGAATTTAATTATTCTGAATGAATCAGATGGAACATGGTGAAATTCCCCTGCAATAGACCTCTCATTGTTGGAAATTTCGTAAATTTTTGAGTTATTATTAGTGTATATTGGTGTAGTTCCCAAGTGACTTGTTGAAAGAAATGGAGATGAAAATACATCGTCCAAACTTGACCAAATACTCTTATCAAGACCCATTTGCCAAATAGCGGAAGAAACACTGCTAACATCAGTAAAAGTAGGCCCGTTATATGCGATCAATTCAAATTGCCCCTGATTATTAACAAAAATCTCTGTTTGAAAATTCTCAGTAATAACTGAAATATCCTTATTTCCATCGCCATTGTAATCAAATACACCTGTTATTTCCTTTATACTACTGTTTAAATCCTGATCAAGATCCGAATTACAATTGAAACCAGTGGATGAGCTGCTGTATATGGTCAGGTTCCCTGTTTGGGAAAGAAATAAGAGCCAATAACTTGTATCGCCAGAAAAAAGACCAATGGTGGATTCCACACTTGGATTTAAAATAGGAATATCAATTTCCTGCACTATGCAAGGGTTAAGAATATCTTCATATACCTGAAACTTAGATCCCGACAAAAATCCAAATTCCAACCTTTGATTATTGTTATAGTCGTCAAATAACTGTATATCCGAATCTACTGATTGAACGCCTGCCAACAACATTTGGAATATGAGGTCAAAATCATCGTCAAGAACATTGTAATAATACTTGCCCTCGCAATTTGATAAAAAAATGATCTCAAATTCGTCATTTTCTTCTACTATTTCTAAATTTGATATGATTTGTTCTCCGTAACGAGTCAAATATGTGCCTAATAAGTACATATCTTTAAATCCAATAACGCTTCCCTGGCCTTCTTCCACACAGAAAACATAGTCCTGATATTGAACGGGAGCCCACTTAATATGCGCATAACTTGTTAATGCAATAATACACATCACCATTATAAAGGCCTTTTTCATGAGCATATCTCCTTTCTTGTGATTATGATATAATCCCGAAATAGAATCATTTCATCCCCTTGCCAGCTATATCGGAAGTTTATCTTTTCTCTCAATAATCCCTATTGGACATGATGCAAAGCCTTGTTGCGACTACACATTTTAAAATTAAAAAGCTATCACATAACGAAAGCGTTTCATGCAGGAGCAGCCTTGAAGGTTGAAATCATCAATTGCATTCTTCGGTTACCCTTCCTTTGTGAGGAATTCTCTAACTAATTGTAATAGAAATATGCCAAAATGTCAAGTATATGATTATACCTCTTAGCCCATGTGGCATGTCGCGGTGATGGGGAGAAAGAGGAGATACTACACATTCAAAAAATGCAGTACTGAGTACAAAGGTGAGGTTATAAAGCAACCGATAAGCTGTTATTTCGTACACCCTTTTAATATAGTTCTCTTTTCTTTCATTTTTCGTAAATATTTGGTAAAATCTTTAGACAATGAGCAGATACTTTTTTAAACGGCTGAGGGATGAGTTCAGAAGACGCCTGCCCTTTGACCGTGCCTTATTAAAAGGCTACTCACTTCCTCCACTTAGAATAGACATTGAGCTTACGCACAATTGCAATTTGAAGTGCACGATGTGCTCATTTGTGGATGGAAATGAGATCAATAAATATTTCTCAAATCCCAAGAGATCAAAGCATGAGTCAGCTGAGGAATTCCCCTCTATTAAAAGGTGGAAGAGATTCATAGACGATATCTCTTCTTTCAACCCGACAATCAACCTTTCAGGCGGAGAGCCCCTGATCTACCCCCATCTATGGGAATTGTTGGATCTTCTGAAAGAAAAAAGATTTATTACCACGATGACAACCAATGCCTCTCTGATAACCGAAGATGTTGCGGAGAAATTGATCCGCTCAGATATCGATGCTTTGGTCATTTCTATCGACGGCGATCGTGAAACACATGACAGGATAAGGGGCGTTGACGGTAGTTTTGACAAAGCCTTGCAAGGTATCAAAAATATTAAAGCGGTAAAGACGGCGCTGGCTTCCAAAACTCCGCGACTTGTTATCAATTCCACTATCTCGTGGGAGAACTACTCCGACCTATCCTTTGTAAAGAAGCTTTTTGCTGAAATACGGCCTTATAAATGGAATATATCTCATTTATTCCTGGGTAATGGCGATATGGCTTTGAAAGACCTCTCGGTCTTATATAATGAACGCGATGACATCAAGCCCTTAAAAGATATCTACGGCAGAATAGATACCGCTGCGCTTGGCAAAGAGATACGGGTACTAAGGTCAGCATCCCTGCCCATCTCATTTCTTCCATCTATTGAGGGCGAAAAATTGAAAACCTTCTATGAGGACCCCGCAAAGACCCTGCGAAATAAATGTTCATATCCATATTTCTCAGTGGGGATACAAGGTGACGGGACCATTATCACTTGTATGTACACACCGATGGGAACAATAGATGATGATTTCAGAAGTATTTGGAATTCCGACCGTTATAAAGAATTCCGGCAAATGCTGAACGGGAAACTCTTTTCAAAATGTTCGAGGTGCTGCGGGCTATATGAATAGGCGGAACATTTTCCTTTTATTTCTCGATCTTGTGACCGCATTCCTGATAGTATTCTTCATTTACCGCATCAGATTCGGATTTGAGATACCCGCGTCACATAAGCTGACATTCATCCTTCTTATCACATCACCTCTTCTATTGATCACCTTCGGTCTGCTGATGGGGAATTACACAAAGAAGAACAGTATTGATCTTGAGATCGCGGGAAATCTTTTTCTTTCCGGGTTAATAACTTATTTCATCTTTTTCCTGGCATTAATGATCATCAGGATCTATCTGAAGAGTTTGGAATTTTCCGCGCCGGTACTTATTCTATTTTCCCTGGCGATACCACTTGTGCTCTTGATACTCCATATATTGGCGGGAAGATTCGCATCGAGAGCCAAATATAAAGAAACGCTGCTAATAGTCGGCTACAAAAAAAGCGATCGCAACACATTGGACAAGTACCTCAATGATATCCGAGGCATATACAATATAGTCGGCACCGTCGGGGATGAACTTCAGGGGGTGCCCGCCTTTGCAAAAGACAGAGATATCTTCTCGCTCATCGAGCAGTACAATGTCAGCAATATATTGTTTGCCCGGTCTGTAGATCATTCACTTATTGAAAAGCTTGTACTTTCCAGATCACTCTTTACTACATCTTTGCTCTTCACTCCTGAATTATACGAGGAATTCAACCGTTGGGGCAAGGTGCGGCCATATCCCCGATTGCCGCTTTTTGAACTTGATATTAATCCCATACGGGGCGGAAACCAATTATTTAAAAGGATCTTTGATATTCTTTTCAGCATTGTAGGGCTTGTTGTCTTCCTTCCATTCGGAATGATAATTGCCCTGCTGATATTGGCTGATTCGCCGGGTAAGGTATTCTTCACACAGATACGGCTGGGGATCTATGCGAAACCGTTCAAGGTGATAAAATTCAGGACCATGTTCAGGAACGCGGAAAAGGAGTCCGGGCCTAAGTGGACAGAGCCCAATGATACCCGGATCACCAAGACCGGAAGGATATTAAGGCGATTGAGCCTGGACGAGATCCCGCAATTATTGAATATCTTAACGGGACAGATGTCACTTGTGGGCCCGAGGCCTGAAAGGCCGTTCTTCGTGGAAAAACACTCCGCTCTCAAGGGGATAAGGATGCTGGTCAAACCGGGGTTAACGGGACTGGCACAGATCAACGGAAGATATGAGCTCACTCCCGAGGAGAAGGCGGCATTCGATCTACAATTTATTAATAGTTTTTCTCTTTCCATGTACTTTTCCATAATTATACGCACGGTAATCATTATTATTGGCGGTAAAGGGGTTAGATAATGAAAAAAATAACGGTCATTTCCTTGGTTATTGCTATTGCATTTGCTATGGTCTTCATGCTCATTACGGGGGCAAAGGATATGAAGCTGCAGATACGCTCCACCTTTATTCCCCAACTCTCGATCTCCTATTTAAAAACCCTGAACGGGGCACAATTCTACGGTCAGAAGGATTTCAATATTCAGACCTATGGGGAGATACTCACGAGAGGCACTGTATTGGAAGATATCAACAAGGCCTTGCCCGGGATAAAAGCCACCGGCATCTCCTACGACCGCAGAGAGGACTCCAAGATACTCGATATCACGATAGTCGTATCGGCAAAGGATGTCGAGAATCCCGGATTGGTCGGAGTTGTGATCGAAAATTATTTCGAAATTCTACTGTCAAAAATGAGCGAAAGATCTCATCTGATGATCAAAGAGCAGGTGGGCATTCTCATGGCTAAATTAGAAGAACTGGAGAAAGGGCTGAAGAGCGATATCGAAAAGGGTACACATGAAAAATTCGGCAGGTTCTTCAGAAAATACAGGGTGAATTACGGCAATGCCCCCATACCCGGGGATGTGATGCTGCATGGCCAGGGATATTCCGCTTCTACCCTCATACTTGACCAGTTAAAGACCATCGACCCCGGCAAAGGCCCTGCATTTGATACGGAATTAACGGATTATATCAAGAGATTGAACCGATACAATCAATCCTTCTCGGACGCGATGAGATTGGAGAGCATAGAAAATGAGATCGCATTTTTATCCATGGCAAAGATCTCACCCTTGTATCATATCGGGTCACATAAGATCACCGGGTCGTGGAAAAGGATATTAATTAAGGCATTTGCGGTCTTTCTCGCCTTGTTTCTGATAATTTTTACAATACTCTATGTTGCAAAAAAAGATTGACGGAGCCCTGCCCTTACTGATATTACCACTTCTGATCCTGGATGACAGATTATTTCTCCTTGCCTGCATTGCCGTCTTTGTCTATCTGATGATAAGAAATAATGACGCGGTCATGCTGATACCTCTTCTGCTGATATTCACAGAATCCAATCCGATCGCATTACCCGGGCCGGACCTGACACTCTCCAAATGGGGCTTTGCCTTCCTTCTTATGATATACCTAAGGAAACGGCCGAAATTCTCTTTTTCCCCCGTCTTCATTCCCGTCTCTGTTTTCCTGGGCGGATTCCTGTTATGGACCGCAGTCGCTGCTGATGCGGTGATACTGAGATGGACAGTGACCATGACGGCGAATATTCTTTTTTTCTTCCTGGTGTTCCAGCTTCTCAAGGATAAGCAGATGCAAAAGCAGATAGTCAGGGGGCTCCTTTTCGCCCTTGTAATTAACGCATCTTTAGGAATATTTCAATTTATCTCTGGCGGGCGGACGCTTCTGTATTTCGGCATGAACAATGAGAAAATGTGTTTTGAGCATTGGGGGAATTTCGTTCGGAGTTCCGGATTATTTCAGAACACGAACCTTTTTGTTTCCTTTTTAATACCACTTTGCCTGATCTTATTTCCCTTAATAAAAAAGGAGCACCGATATCTGTTCATACCTGTTATATTCGGCGTTCTATTCACCTTTTCGCGCGGAGCATGGGTAGCGGTGATCGCGGCTTTGCTGATCTTTCTTCTGCGCAGGGGAAAGAAATATTTCCCTCTGCTGATACCCATCATCCTTCTGATCCTTTTCACGCCATTTGGACAACGGTTCTATAGAAAAGCTCAGGACCATTCAGTATACTATTCCGATATGGGAAGAAAGGCCTCATTTGAAGTTGGCGCGGAATTCATCTCCAGAAATGTTTACACAGGGATAGGGCCGGGAAAATTCTATACGGAGTTCGCGAGATATGCGCCCGATAATCTGCCCTGGTCCAACTTCTATCCGCACAATGCTTTTATTGCCACTCTTGGGGAGACCGGGATCGCAGGGTTCTTCTCCTTACTCGCGATCTTCTATATTCTTCTTGCCGCTCTTGCCAAAGAAAAAAGAAGGCCCGGACTGCATTGGATGATGGGAAGCATCTTCTCTTTATTCATACTTTCTAATTTCTACGATCTTCATACCGAACCGCAATTCTGGATAATCATTGCCATTGCCGCGGGAATTCAGCATTTCGAGCCAGGGAGGGAAATATCCGTTTTTCCATTATAATCCCTTATTTTTCACACTTTGAGGTCCTTTCTGACTATCTTGATACATTGCAGGAACAGTCATTCTCTGATTTTGAGGTCATAATCGTAAACGATGGCGAACAGAGCATGCCGCAAAAATACAGCAAGCTCTCTGTGACATATCTCAACAATAAGCTAAATTCCGGGTACTCCGCCTCATTAAATAACGGGGCTGCGATTGCCAAGGGAGAATGGCTGATACTTTCCAATACGGATATACTCTTGCAGTGCAATGCCTTGAAGGATTTAGACCGCTTGATCCGAAACCGGGACAGCCAAATGATACAGCCCCTGCTTATTGACCGCAAAGGCATTCCAGACCCCTTCAGCGCAAGGGCATTGCCTCCTTCGTGGGGATTTCTTTACTGGCCCTTCCGTTCTCAGAATTTCAATTTTCCCGTAAAATACCTGCTCAAAAGGACAAGTGGCGGAAGCATTAATTGCGCAAAAGGAGCATTTCTCGCTATCAAAAAAGACATCTTTATAGAACTCGGTGGAATGGATGAGCAATTCTGGATGTTCTGGGAGGATGTGGACCTCAGTAAACGCTTAACTGCCAACGGGTACAGTATTTATTTTGCACCCTCGCTCAGAATAACTCATTTGGGTTCACAGACCATAAGACATATTTCCGTGAAAGCCGATCTTGGGGAAATTGATTCACGCGCCGGCTACTTTCGCAAACATCACAGAATTCCCGTATTTCTGACGGTATTTTTTGAACTGAAAGGCGCTATGCTAAGATATTTTACCGCCTTGTTCCTCGGAAAACCCTCAGCAAAGAACTATTATCCCGATTATCTTCGAGGCCTGAAGGCCAGGTTATTCAGATGTTGATATATGTTCTCAACAGATATCCTTATTATTCTCAGACATTCATAAAAGATGAAATAGAGCATTTCAAACGCTTAACAAAGACCGTCGTCTTTTCTCTAAATGATTTCCGGCATCTGCCGGAGATGATCCCGTCCTCATCCAGAGAGCTCTCTGTTCTGCTCAAGCTGGGAATGAAAACTATAACAGGATCTGTCTCCCTGCGCGAACTCCTGCTTTCGCTCTACTCCATATTTTTCGGGATCTATCTCTCAAAGAATATATGTAAAAATGATATTCTGCGGGTTCACCTGCCGAAATTCAACGGATTGGCCGCATTGACCGCTATTATGATAAAGGGGGCCTCATTGATACCGGTATTTCACTCCTTTGCTCTATTTACACATAACACTTTTATCAAAGAGATATGTGAGAAGAGTAAAAGCGTTGAGACCATTTCAGAATACAATGTGAAGAAGCTCACAAGGTTCACAAAAGGAAAGATCGCTCTGATACGCTGTGGTATCGATACGGAAAAAATAGTACCCGTAAAAACAATAAAAAGAGATCATCTCATATTTGTCGGAAGAATGCACCCCACGAAAGGGATCGTACGGCTATTTCGCATGCTCTCAGACACGGCGATACCCATCAAATTGGTGGGCGGTGGAAATATCAGAAAATATAAGAAACTAGCGGAGAAATTAAATGTCTCCGCCAAATTTACAGGAGCATTGCCCCATGACGATGTACTCGAATTAATTAAGAGGTCAGCCGGATTGATCCTGCTCGCGCAAATAGCGTCTGACGGCGACAGGGACGGGATACCGATAGTGTTGATGGAAGCGATGGCAATGGGCATTCCTGTTATTGCAACCGCTCTTTCAGGGATCCCCGAATTGGTGGAAAATGGCGTTTCCGGTTTCCTTTTTGATACCGTCGAAGAGGGGAGGAAGGTATGCCTGAATGTTTTTAACAACGGCGTGCCCAGCAGCATCATATCCAATGCCAGAGAAAGGATATTGAGGGAGTTTCACGGGAATGCTAATTTGAAGAAGAAGGAGAGGGATCTGCTGTGAAAGTACTTTTTGTTATTGACTCATTATCCATCGGCGGCGCGGAAAGAGTCGTTATCAATCTCGCTCAATATTTCAAAAAGAAAGGCGACGAACCCATTATAATCACATTGAGGCCAGAGAATCACTTCTCTCGGGAATTGGGTGATATTCGTGTTTATTGCTTGAATAAAAAACACCGAGTCGATCTTGGCTTCTTTTTTCAACTCAAGAAACTCATAAAGGAACTCACGCCTGATATCATCAACGCTCACCTCTTCACCTCCGCATTGTGGACCAGAGCGGCCATCACAGGGATGAAAAATGCGCCGCCGGTCTTCGTTACATATCACAATGTCCTGTGGAATGAAAAATGGTACACGCCGATCCACAAAGCCGCAAATAAATTTCTACATAGAAAAACACGGGAGCATATATTCGTTTCCGAGGATGTCCGATCATTTTATCGTAAAGCCGAAGGGCTGGAAGGGAAAGTAATATATAATGGAATAGATACCGATAAATACTCTTTCACCTCGGATGCGAAGTCCGGGAAAAAATTACTCTTTGTCGGAAGACTGATAGAGCGAAAAGGGGTGAGGGATCTCTTTGAGATATTCAAGCGACTGCCGGAGGAATATTCACTCACCATTTGCGGCGTTGGGCCTATGGAAAAACTCGTGCGGGAAAAAACCGGCGCGAGGATCGCATTTTTCTCAACGCAGGAAACAGCAAAGCTTTATCATGAACATGATATACTCCTTCTGCCGTCGTACTGGGAGGGATTTGCCCTGGTCGTGCTTGAGGCCATTTCTTCCGGGCTGCCGGTAACCGCATATCACGCCCCGGGGCTTATCGACCATCCCCTGAAAGAGTTCATCTCCTTTGTGAAAGTGGGAGACATTGAGGGATTTGTTGAAAATATTCTTCGTTTCGGGTACAATAAAGAACTTGCAGAGAAGGGAAGGGAATTGATATCACGAGATTTTTCGATCGCTACAATGGGCAAGAATTATCGGGAGCTGTTTATATATAAATGTTGACCATACTGTTTTTCATCTTTCTTTTTCCTGTTTTTCACCATTATGCGGGATTCCCGCTCTCTATGCTGATCCTGAACATACTGAAAAAAGAGAAGAACTGGAAAAAGCTTAATTACATTCCAAGTGTTTCTATCATCGTGGTTACAAGAAACGGTGAAGCATCCATCGCCCCGAGAATAGAAAATATTTTAGCATCAGATTATCCTGAGGATAAAATAGAAGTGATCGTCATGTCGGACAACTCCGAAGACAATACCGTCGAGATATTGAAAAAATACCCAAAGGTCAGAAGCTTCCAGTCAAACAAGCGCGTCGGCAAAGCAGCATTACTGAATAAGGCCGTCAAGACAGCAACGGGAAAGATCCTGGTATTCACGGATGACAATACCGAGTTTGACAAAGAGAACATCAGAGAACTGGTCAAACCTTTTTATTACCATGACATCAGCGCGGTATGCGGAAAGCTTATTCTGAAGGGCAAAAATCATTTCGAAGCGCTCTATTGGAACATGGAATCATTTTATAGATCCGTTGAAGGGAAGTTCAACTGCGTTATCGGGGCTAACGGCGCGAACTATGCCGTCAGAAGAGAGATCTACACCCCGCTTCCGGAAGACCGCCTTATCATGGATGACTTTATCAATACCATGAATATTCTTTCCCAAGCCGGGAACATGGTATATAACCGAGCTGCCTTTGCTTTCGAAGAGCACGGTTCCGGGCTGTCAAGGGAATTTGAACGAAAAGCCCGTATAGGGCGCGGAAATGCCAATGCATTGCCATATATATGGAAGATGTTGCGGGGAAGTAAAAAGATCCTGGCGGCGTATTTCATGATCTCTCATAAGATACTGCGCTGGTTTATGCCGCCAATTCTCATTATTCTCTTTATTATCAGCGGACTGTTCTCCATGGAAGAGTTTGATCTGATTACACTCTTTTTTCTACTCCAGGCAACTGCTTATATATTTGGAGGTGTCGTTTACTTTATGAAGAAGCCTATTTCCATTATTTTCTGGAGCAGCTTCGCGCTGTTTTTTGGAATGATCGTAAATCCGAAAAAGAAAGTTCCCTATTGGGATGTGTGATCATTTCTCTGAAATAGTACTTTTGACCCCTTTTGCGCTGAGCTCTTCTTTAAGCTGAGCGGCGGGCGTCTTATCTTCAAAATTAAAGGTCATTTTGTATCCGGCAGGTGTTTCAAGAATATTTCCGCCATGTTTTTCCATAAGAGGCTCGAGAACTCCCAATTGATCATCATTCAGGACAGCTGTCTCAACCACAAATTCCTTTTTTGTCATATCTCCGAGAATATCATCCTTATCGGTTGAGAAAAGATCGTCAAGATCAATATCTTCTTTATCAGTTTCTTTTCCTTTCTCTATTTCTTTTTCTTTTTTAGGAACCTTATCATCACCCACCACCGTTTTTTTGTAAATGAAGAAATAATATGAAGCAGCGGCAGCAACGATAACGATGGAAATTATCAATATCGCGGCAAGAGGTGATCTTTTCTTCTTAATTTGATCGATTTCGTCATATTCCTCTTCTGTCTCTTCCTCTAGGTCTTCTTCAAGATCAGCGTCTTCCAATACTTCTTTCTCATATTCTTCGGTGAGGGTCGGCGTAAGTTCTTGATTAGCCGTCGACAAGCCGTCCTCAATAGCGGAAGGAGGTGGCTCTATCTCTCCCGTCTCTTCCTGTGGAATGGGTTGTGGGGCGGGAGTGTTCTCCATATGTGCCATTTCATCTTCAAAACTCGAAGCTATCGTATCCTCTTCTTCCTTAGGCTCTTCCGGAGGCTCAGGAGGTAGGTCGGATTCCACGGTTGCCTCATAGAGGTCTTCCTGGCCATCCTCAATGAGAACGCCCCACGAAGAGGTTACACCCTGGTCATCTCCTTCAGGGGAATCTTCCAGAATCGCTGTGGGTTCATTGCCGGTTTTTGCGACATCCACGGGGTCGGGGTCTTCCTCAGCACCCGCGGGAGCCATCACTTCGGTTTGAGTATCTTCTTCAACATCAAATTCTGTCTCATAGGGCTTGGTCTCGCCCCCGGCTCCACCATCGCCTTCAGCCCCTTCAATAAGATCATACCATTTGGATTCCGTGGCGACCTTCCCGCCGATCTGAATGACGATGCGAATCTCACAGGGGAAATCACCGCCGATGGGAACCTCCAATGGAATAATAAATTCATTTTCTTTATTTGCCCCGATAAATAATTCGAAGTCCTGCGTTAGAAGGTTCTGTCCATCCTTCTCGCGGAAGATCAGGGAGACGGTTGCGTCCTGGCCCTTTTTATCCTTGTTTTTCAGTGTAACACCCACCTTATCCACTTCCAGGACTTCCTGATTGGAATAAATGGGATTAACCTTCAGAACTTCTATCATCATACCTCTATTTTACATTTTATCAAATTTCAATACACTAATCAAAAAACAAAGTCTTTTATGGAAGAGAGTTCGTCCTTGAACGAATTGACAATGTATTCCCTTACATCAAGGGAAGACTCTAATTCCAGGATCAATGGAAGATGGTCAGCTATATTCTTCAATTCCATCGATGAGATCAATTTTTTGATTACCGGGATCTTCCAGGGCACCATGGAGAATATCCGCATGCCCAGGATCAGAAGAACGATGAACTCGATTGGGTTCGATGCCATTTCCCCGCAGACAGAGACCTCGACATCTTTGTTTTCAACATTGTCTGCAAGAAGCTTCAGGATTTTCAAGACAGACGGTTCTAATCCGGAATACAAATAGCTTACCTTCTCATTTCCCCTGTCCACCGCCAATGTGTACTGTATCAGGTCATTTGTCCCAACAGAGAAAAAATCAACATATTTGGCCATTTTATCCGCAAGAAGCACCGCAGAAGGGATCTCTATCATAATGCCGAATCTATATTTTTGCAGTTCGACGCCGGCGTCAATTAATTCCTTTTCGAGATCTTTCAGAATGTCTTTGATCCTCTTTATCTCATCAATATTTGTGATCATAGGGATCAGAATGGAAAGATTTCCACTGCAATTCGCCTTCAACGCTGCTTTCAATTGAATGCGAAGCAAGGATTCATTAGCCAGCTGGAAACGTATAGCGCGCCAGCCCAGAAATGGGTTATCCTCCTTTCTCAATTCGATCTCATTTATCATTTTGTCGCCGCCGACATCAAATGTTCGAACGGTCACCGGTAAATTCTCATTTGCTGACAGTACCTTTCTGTAGTAATTGAATTGTTTCTTTTCCGTTGGAAATGCAGCGGACGTATCTACCAAGAACTCGGTTCTGAAAAGTCCGATCCCTTCGGCATTGTATTTTTTCACAAGAGGAAGTTCTTCCACTATCTCTATATTGGCTTGTATCCCGATCTTGACCCCGTCCTTTGAGATCGGCTTACATTCATTTAATTTGTCAAGGAGTTTAAGGCGGTGTTGAAAAAGCTCATACTCCTCCTCGTAGATCTTCCTGATCTTATCGGAGGGAGTGAATATGCAGTACCCGCGGAGGCCGTCTAGTATAAGCAGATCACTGCTCTTGATCCGATTATGTGCGTCCGTTACCATACTGACCGCGGGAATATTCAATGATCTGGCGACGATCGCCGCATGTGATGTATATCCGCTTCGCGATATGACAAACCCGAGAACCTTCTCTTTATCAAGTCGGGCCAGATCGGTGAGTGTTAGAAATTCAGCCACTATGATAACCGGATCCAAAAGGCAAAAATCTTCGCCGGACCCCAGTTCAGCCAAGCCGTCTATTATTAGATGCGCGGCCTCATAGATATCATTTGCGCGCTCTGAAATATACAAATTGCGGATCTTTGAGAGTTTGATCTTCCAATTATTCGCGGTAACTTTGATGGAATATTCTGCATTCACTCTTTTCAATTTTATATTATCCACTATTTCTCCGATAAAGAGCGGGTCGGTAAGCAGAGCGGATTGTGCGTCAAAGATCTGTAATGTTTCCATATCTAGATTTTCATTGAGATTTTCTTTCATTTCCACGACCTTTTTCTTGGCATTATCCAAGGCATGGTAGAATCTGTCGATCTCATCTGATATTTCCTCATAATTAAGCTTACGGGCAAAGTTGTTTTCTTCCGATTTGACCAGTACATATGCTCTTCCCGTAGATATACCCGGAGATATTGCAAGGCCTTTTATTACTTGCTCTGTTTTCAAGTGCTCATCAATATTCATTCTACTCCTCTTTTGCAAAGAATTCTTCCAATTGTTCGAAAAATTTCTCCTCGTCGATCCCGGAAAGACGGATCTTTACCCTGGCGCCGCTTTCGATTCCCAGGGACAGCAATCCCAGAATTGACTTCGCGTTGACCTCAATATCATCTTTTACCAGGAGGACCTCGCCTTTAAATACACTGGTCAATTTGACAAATTCGGTGGCTGGCCGAAGATGAAGACCGTGTTGATTCATTACAGTGAACATTCTTTCATTCATATTATTCCCCAGGTTACTAGTAATACCGCGACGGCCAGATTAAACAGAAATACCGCCCATTCCCTTCTTATGTATTTGATCACAAGGTAATCCGCGATCATAAAAAATATAAAGATATAGAACCAGATAGATGTTTTGACATCGGTCATCTCAAATACCTTGGAAAGAACAAGTGAAAAGGACACAACAAAGAGCAAATATGACGAGTAATTAAGTGTTTTCTCGAAAAAATAGAACTTTTTTGTAAATTTGAACGCCAGTCGGCCATGGCGAAAAGTTCTTTTGAATCCGCCCATTCTATAATAAAAGTGTACATAATTAAAGAATGCCAATCCGATGGCCAGAGCGACAAAGACCGTCCCTTTGAAACCCTCGACCAAGAGTGCTACAGATAGCGTGCAGAATGCAATAAGGAATGTTCGGAGATTGAACCAGAAAAAGGAATCACCAATGGAAGCGAGAGGGGCCATCAGTGAATTTCTCATTGAAACGATCTTTGCTTCATCCTCATTGAGAAGAAGCATTTTTGAGTGGAGAGCCAATATATACGAACTCATATAGGGTTGAGTGTTGAAATAGCTCCATTCCTTTATCAATCTTTGTTTCATTTCTTCCTTACCGAAGAGGAATCTATATACAGGTATGATCGCATAAAGGTAGCCGTATAATTGCATGTATTTGTAGCTCCAGAGATTTTGGACGGAAAGCATTCTCCTCACAACCTTTTTCAATACACGGTTGAGCCCGATCTTACCCATTCCTCACTCCTTTGCCTTCTTTTATCAAAAACACAATAAATAAGAGTACTGTCAATAGATTCCAAAGAGGACTTATCCCGGACAACAGTGTTAATATTATGAGAAGCAGGGCCGGATATATGGGAAGATCGTTCCTTCTCAATTTTCTGAAAATATTCAAAGCTATCTTCGCGACAAAACCCACGATGAAGATAATAAATATCAGATTCAACTCGCTTCCGGGTTCAATAAAAGACAGTATTTGTTTAGAAAACAGCACCATCAGAAAAAAGTAGGAATAAAGCTGAATAAAATTTAACGAGAAAAAGAGAATAAAACCCCATTTGGCCA
Source organism: bacterium (assembly GCA_023133295.1). Classification (GTDB taxonomy): domain Bacteria; phylum AUK180; class AUK180; order AUK180; family AUK180; genus JAGLWT01. Next base: position 54,377 of record JAGLWT010000133.1, read on the forward strand.
CGGATTCAAAGGTCTTGAACTCCCCTGACAATATATACCTCTTGCTATATTCAACAAGGTAAGAATTGAACTTCCGCAAGAGAATGTCAAAATATGCGCTTACGAACGATACTAGGATAGCAAGTGATAGAAGCAATACCAAAGAGGTTGCCCAGTTATTTCCATTTATCACGAAACCCTGTTTTTTAAGAAAGAGAAGCGCAACTATAAGGAAGTTACCCGAAAGCACTTGATTAGGGACATAGCTGCTTCCGATCGGAAGGGAGAAAAGATAGAAAAGTTCTAAAACGACAGCGCCGGTAAGGAGGAAGTATCTGAATTCGGGCGGAAGATCAAAGAAAATGGTCAAGATCAGGACGGCAAGGGGAATAAAGATAATTGGACGGGACAGCATGAATTGCCCCCATATCAAATTCTCTATTGCCAGCAGGCCGGAAATCAGGGAAAAGACCGTTAATGTGATCATCATATATTAATTTCGTACTCTCCCTCATTTATGAAAATATTCACAGAAATCCCCTGAAGAATTTCTTCCACACCGGATTCGGAATTAGAAACAGTGCGTATGGGGTAAGTGATCACCCGCCAATCTTCGGGAAATGTAAATTTCAGGGACATGTCAAACGGCTTGTCAAAGAGAATGAGTTTATTTGTGAACAGGTCAGATGTGGCTCCGCAACAATATACTTCATTCGAAGGAAGAACTTTGATCTTCTCGTCTTCCGAAGATATCGCTACATTCCATTGTTGTACCAATTCCTTACTTTTATCGAGTATCTCGTTATTTATTTTAAACCCATCGGATGATACCTTTATTGTTTTTCTTAAAATATCCTCAAGGGAAAACACCAATTCCGAATCACCGATAATTGAACTTCCATATTTCTCCGAGCCGTAATTGTTTAATATCTTCTCATTTCTGTACATCTCAGCCGCGGTTATACCCGGCGTCACCGAAAGATCCAAGAGAGAGAAGCGTGGATGGTCGTCATATAGCAATTCTACTTTTTTATCCTTGAGGTAATACCCGTCGTGTATCGTTTTCACGCCGGAGGTATCTGACATATCTATTCGTTTGTGATAATATTCCTCTTTTCTTGTCATCACAGAAAGAATATTTCTGTTCATCTTGGAGATATCCCATTCATAAATGGTTCCTCCTGATAGTGAGAAATATGCAGCGGATCCGACTTTTTCACAGATGATGTCCTTTTCGCCCGGGTTCAGATGTCTTCGTTGATAAATAGTATCTCCAAACTCGGACTGTTTGATAAGGTACTCAAAGATCGCATGCCGCAGATGCGGGATGTAAACTCCTCCGAAAACGCCGTGCCAATATGAGCAATTACACTGAGCTCGAAACAGGTCCATCTTTTCTTCAGGCGGATACTCCTTAAACTTCCGGCTAATTTGCAGCATTCTTCTGAGCATGATATTGATCTCAGGGTACTTCACCGAGAAATTTGACCAGAAGCCGCCCTTGATGTAGACCTTCTGCTCTTCACCAACATGGTCTTTGAGCTCTCCTAATGCGTCCTGGCCCGAGGGGGAAAGGACCCACTCCATCATTTCCGGATAAGAACAGGCGGGAATATTTATCCTTCCCATATTATCCGTATCATTGCTTTGCCCAAAATGGACGGTCTCCAGATCATCAGATTCCCGCAAGGCCGTCAAGAAATTCCGGAGCCACCCCTTATCGTAGACGAGTTCATGCGTCCCCGGCCAAAGTCCGAACTTTTCACCATCATCCGCCATCGTAATGAGTTTCCCGGGGAAACGCTTCAGAAACTCCATGACTTCTTCTACCGGGTGAAATGGCATCAGATACCGCAGGGTTTTTGAAATAGGAAATGACTCCACATTTGAATCCAGATGTTCCGCATAGAATTTTCCGAAAAGGTCCACCCTGTCAAGGCCTGCGTATTGGAAATGGTACTCATCCAAAGGGATTTGTTTTATTCCTGCAGCCGAAAGTATTTCAGGGAAATGTGGTTCCCAAACCCTTTCAGCAAGCCAGGCGGCGGATGATACCTTTCCAAAAGTATCTTCCAGTTTTTTACGGTAAAGTGTTATTTGATCGATCGCATCCTGCCTGGGTATGTTTGAAATTATGGGTTCGTAGTAGGCACCGTTAATGATCTCGACATTTCCTGAATCCACCAGTGCGCGTATATCAGAAATATATGACGGCACATGCTTTTCCAGCCATTCGAGCAAGTATCCGCTGAAGTGAAGTGAAAATTTGATTTCCGGAAAGCTGCCCAAGACCTCGACCAACGGGCCATAGCTTTTCTCAAAAGCTTCTTTCAGCACAAAGCTGAAATTACCCACCGGCTGATGATTATGAAAGCAAAGGATCAGACGGGTCTTCATGTGCAACTGCCTTTGACTTTTTCAATAAACTCCGTATCGATCATGATCTTCGCGGAATTACAGGTCAATTGAAGACACAATTTGATCCCCTTATCTATCATCTTTTCAAATATCTGTATATCCGAAGTTGATAAGAAGAGATAAGGAAATATCTCCCTTGAATCCTCGCTATAATGCAGGCCGCCGACATTGATCTTTGAAAAGCACATTCCGCACCCGCTTAAGAGAGCGAAACAATCTTCAACCGAACGGACAAGAAGCATCGAATCGTTCAGATCCAACGAGGGAAGTTTGCTTCTGAATTGTTCGTGAGAGAATATATTCAGATGTGTTCCCGGCGGAATAGACATATCCCACAATGATTTTGTAAGAAAATCATTATTTGAGCGATCATCCACAATGTACACATTCTTTTTATTAAGCGGCTGCAACCAACCGACATTAACCTGCCCGTGGATCAGTCTGTCGTCAATTCGCAGAGTAAAATTCTTTAATTCCATCTTTCCCCGCTATAATAAGATTTTTCACAAGCTCCTCAAATCCATCATCATTCAGCGATGCCGCAAGTATTTTTATGACCATAGGGACATTTACTCCAGAGACACAGGCACCTTTAATACCCTGCATAAGAAGTGTCCGAGCTGTATTATCGGGCGTTCCGCCGGCGATATCCGTAAGAAAAAGACAGGTGTTGCCTTCTGCAATATCTTTTACAGATCGCAGATAATCTTTCGGATTCATACTCGGACTAAGCTGTACCGCTTTCATTCGAACAGGCGGGTCTCCGGCAAGATAAAGAAAGAACTCCTTGAGTTTTTCACAAAGCTCACCGTGAGTTAAGATCAACACAAGCATGTCTTTATTCATTATCAGCAATAAAATAAAAAGAATCAATATAACTGAGATCCTTTTTCCCCTGTTTTTTCTTCATCGACAATTTTTCATTGATGGTATTAATGGGATTCTCCCCCATAATGTTCGCAACATGAGATAGGCCTATCAGCTCTATTATATTCGCCAAATTCTTTGATGAGGTAACAGGGATCGTGTATTTCGGTATCTTTATTCCGAGAAGTCTCTCAAATTGTATATCCATTCTCAATCTGTCGAATTTCTGATAATCTATATCTTCTCCCTTAACGAATTCCACAATTATTTCTACCCTCTTCTTATGTCGTATAGATTGAACGCCAAAGAGGGTTTTAACATCTATCAATCCTACTCCACGAGCTTCAACATGATAGGAAAACGGACTGTTCATCCCATAACCGATCAAGAATTCATATTGTTTGTGGATCACAACAAGGTCATCGGAGACAAGACGATGGGAATCTGCTAAAAGCTCCAGAGCAACTTCACTTTTTCCGATGCCGCTTTCACCCTTGATAAGGATCCCAACACCGTAAATATCCATTAAAACACCATGGACATGCGCCTTTGCAGCAAAAACGAAGTTGAGATACCTTTCAACCTTCTGAATGGTCTCCCTGCGGGAAGCAGCAGAATAGAGTAAGGTTATATGGTATTTTTTAAAGAGGTCGATCTCTCTTTTCGGGAGCCTTTTGCCGCAGATGATAATTGTGGGAATACGCAGGTCCTGCACCGATGCCAAGAACTTATCCTTTTCGGGAAATGACAAATTGGAATAGTAGGATCTCCTATCATTTTCAATAATATACATCTGGCCTTTCTGCACATTCTTAAAATATTTCAGAAAGAGCAGGCCCAATTGGCCGAATTCTGAAACCCGGATCTTTCTACTCAACCCGTGCGGAGTTTTTGTAAGATCTTCTAAAAGAAGAAAGCCCTGAAGGTCCTTCAAGAAGGTTTTTACTGTTATTCCTTCATTTGTTCTTTTTGATGTAGAGGCCATAATTCCCGTCTTTTCTCTTGAATATCACATTAACCTCTCCCCTGTCTTCATTAAGGAAAGGATAGAAGTCAAGATCCTCTTCTTCAAGGATCAGGATCGCTTCATCAGCGGTGAGGGGCTTAATGTTGATGTGAAAAAGAAAGATCTCCTTTGCGTCTTTGTCATTTTCCTCTATGATCTGGTCTTTTACACTGGAAAAACCCTTTTTCCCTTTTACGATATTTTTGTGTTTCACGATCTTTCTCTCGAGTTTATCGATCAAGAGGTCGATCACTTCAAGCGGTTGGTCTCCCCGTTCTTTCAAATGGAAGGTTTTTTTTCCTGAAAACAAAGTAAGCTCAATGGAGTACCCGTTCCCCTCATGAGTAATGTTTGCCTGAGAAGAAGAGGGGGGATCGATCACTTTATCGATCTTGTCCATCTTTTTTTCAAGATAGTTCTTGATGTGATTTGTTACATGAAAATTTCCAACGATCTTTAGTTCCATACGAACCTCCTATGACATCCTTTTTCTAATAGAGGCGGTTGGGATGTTCAAAACGCCCCTATACTTGGCAACAGTTCTTCTTGCTACAGCAATATTATATTTTTTTGTTATCAAATCGGATATTACCTGATCGCTCAAGGGCTTCTCGGCAGGCTCAGCATCGATCAATTCCTTGATATATTCTTTCACCACCTTTGATGAAACGCTTTCTGAATCATCGTAAGTATCGAGCTTTGAAGAGAAGAAATATTTGAGCTGAAAGATCCCGTCGGAAGTCTGAATGTATTTATTTCTGGTTATTCTGCTTATTGTGGATTCATGCATTTCTACTTTCTCCGCAATCTCTTTCAATGTGAGGGGTTTCAGCCCCAGGATCCCTTGAATCAGAAATGCTTTCTGAACTTGAAAGATCGATTTTGTTATCAAATATATGCTTCTTCTGCGCTGATAAATACCCTTGATAAGGAACATCGCATTCTCGTATTTTGACTTCATCCTTCTGATCTCTTTGTCAGTAAATAGTTTTTCATTATTAACTTCTTCGTAATAACCGGTGTTTAATTTGTACTTAGAGATCCCCATGTCATTTAAAACGATGATCACTTCCTGTTTCTCATTTAAGAATACGATCGCGTCGGGAACGATCGAGGTATTCCCTGATTCCTTGTACTGACGGCCCGGGTATAACTCCAGGGTCTTGATAAATTCTACCGCTTCCTTTATTTCCTCAAAGGAAATATCCTCTTCCTTTGCGATCTCCTCATATCTCAATTTCAGGAAATCACTCCAGTACTTCTCGATTATTCGGCATGCCAAAGACGACGGTCCCATCTGCTGCTGGATCTGGACCTGAAGCACTTCCTGTATGGAGTAAGCCCCGACACCGATCGGGTCAAGCAGCATGAATCTTCTTCTGATCGCTTCTATCCGTTTCAGATCTATATGAGTAAATTCTTTTTTGATAGTCAGCTCTATATCGAAGGAGGATAATTGAAGGAATCCGTCTTCGTCCAGATTGCCGGCCATATATGTTGCAAGCCATCGTTCATCACTCTCTTCAAAAAGGATTTGTATCTGTTTCACTAAATGCTCTTCAAGAGTTTCAGGATAGGTCAAGGTATTTTCTATTACATTATCCTCATTACGTTCCGGCCTGCTCATCTCATCACCGAACATATTATCAACATAATAGTCAATATCTACATCGGGAGCATCCTTATCCTTGCGTTCATCGGTCTCTTCTTTGTTCTGATACTGCTCTTCCGATTTGAGAAAAGGATTCGTGCTCCACTCTTCTTCTAACTTTTCCTTCAATTCCAATGTAGACAGCTCCATGAGCTTCATGGTCTGTATAAGAGCGGGTGTAAGCCTCAATTCCTGCCTTAACTTATTCTTTAATTGGAGATTCAGGCTTAAATTCTTATCTGCACTCATATATCAAACGCACTGCCCAGATAGGTGCTTTTAACCGCTTCATTGTTTATCAGCTCATCGCAAGTTCCCCGGGTAAGTATCGCCCCATCGAACATTATATACGAATATTCTGTAATTTTCAATGTTTCCCTGACATTGTGGTCTGTTATGAGTATTCCAATATTTCTATCTTTAAGCTGTACTATTATCTCTTGCAAGTCCTCTATGGACTTCGGATCTACACCCGTAAAAGGTTCATCCAAAAGGATGAAGGCCGGATCTGAAGCGAGAGCACGGGCGATCTCAACCCTCCGGGTTTCGCCTCCGGAAAGCTGATACCCTTGATTATTGCGAACCTTGGTCAGGCCGAATTCCTCAAGTAGTCGGTCCGTCTCTTCGTTCATTTTCACCTTAGATGCCAACTTATATTGAAGTATGGAGAGAATATTTTCGGAAACAGTAAGGTTTCGGAAAATGGATTTTTCTTGGGGAAGGTATGTTATTCCAAGGCGACCCCGTACATGCATAGGAAGATTTGAAATATCGCGGTCATCAATAAATATCTTACCTGAACGAGGGCGGATCATGCCGACTATCATATAAAAACTAGTGGTCTTGCCTGCACCGTTCGGGCCTAAGAGTCCTACTATACTCCCCCTTTTGACCTCGATCGATACGTCTTTGACAACTTCTCTCTTCTTATAGACCTTCTTCAGATGCTCTGCTTTCAGTATCAAAGAATCTCTATCTGAATAACTCACTGTTATCAACCTCCAAAGACATCTTGTCTATCCTCTCTATATAAATTTTAATGAAATTATTTTCGCTTGTCAAATAATGCCCCTCAATTGTCCTTCCCTCCTCGATAATAATGAACTTAAAGTCCCCGGGTACAAGTATCTTATCCCCGGGAATATCGTAATGCAGCCGGGAGCACATGAGAAGATGATCCCCATCCTCATACTTCACATTACCCGATAGGATCATCGACACATCCATGGTGAGGGTTCCCGAATCTCCGGTAACACGACTCCGGCCGGAAGCCAGCCGGAATTCCACATCACAATGCTTACCCGAGATATCATTACCTTCTATCAGTATATCCTTGCCTTTGAAATGCCAAAGATATTCACCCGAACTGCTGGAGTGCAAGGATAATGTTTTGATCGAGTAATCCCCCTGAAAGTCCCGAAACACCGACTTTCCGCCCTTGGCGCAACCGGGTAGGATGATCAATAACAGAAGAAATATTAAGTTAAACCTACTCATCCAGAATAATATCTATCAGCTCTCTTACCGCCCCAGCGCCACCGGGCTTAGACATGACCATATGGGCATTTTCCTTGACCTTGTAATGAGCATCCCTGGGGACAGTAAAATAGCCCACATAGGGCAGGACGGAAAGGTCGGGAATATCATCCCCGATAAATACAGAATTCTCCTTGGAAATATTCAACTCTGCCAATATTTTCTGAACCGCGACGCTCTTATCTTCACCGTCAACAAAGCTCACGGGACATCCTAATTCCTTTGCGCGCTTTTGCGTAGCAGGATCTTTTCGACCGGTAATCCAGTAGATATGAATTCCCGCCTGAATGGCTTTGATGATACCGTATCCATCCTTTGTATTAAAACTTTTGGAATAACTTCCGTCATTTGAAATAAGGAGATTGCCGTCGGTCAATACACCGTCAACATCGCAAAAAATTATCTCGATGGTCTTTGGGATCATACAATGGTTGCCTCGGTGTCGATGTCAAAGAAATGTATCGATTCCATATCGACGACTACATCGATCTTGTCTCCTATTTTGACCCTGAGCTTGGGAGAAAATCTTCCGGTAAAGGTCGTATTCTCAACCTTGAAATATATATATATTTCGGATCCCATCGGTTCGATGACATCGGCGGTCGATTTCAATGTAGTGAAGGGTTTTGCATCAGATACAAAGATCTTGTCCTCAACATGTTCGGGCCGGAACCCCAGAACAACATTCTTATCGACATACTTTTCCATTATCTTCTGATGTTCCTTGAAAACGACTAATTTCACCGATTTGCCGTAAACAAAATAAAGATTACTCCCCTCGGAAACGATCTTTCCTTCTAAGAAGTTCATCGAAGGAGAACCTATGAAACCCGCGACGAACTTATTCACGGGATGATTATACATGCGTATCGGTGAATCCACCTGCACAATATCGCCATCCTTCATAATTACGATACGATCACCCATCGTCATGGCTTCCATCTGGTCATGTGTAACATATATCATCGTTGTTTTGAGCCGATTATGGAGTTTCTGAAGCTCAGCCCGCATCTGTACACGGAGTTTTGCGTCAAGATTGGAAAGGGGTTCGTCAAAAAGGAACACCGTGGGCTTTCTGACAATGGCGCGGCCTACTGCCACACGCTGACGCTGGCCTCCGGAAAGCATACTTGGCTTCCTATCCAAAAGATCTGTAATCCCCAGTATCTCGGAAGCATCCGTTACACGTTCTTCAATCGCCTTCTTCGGGTATTTTCGAAGTTTCAAACCGAATGACATATTATCATATACTGTCATATGAGGGTACAATGCGTAGTTCTGAAATACCATGGCAATATCGCGGTCTTTTGGAGAAACATGATTTATGACCTTGTCTCCGATGAAGATCTTGCCTTCTGTGATATCTTCAAGCCCCGCGATCATCCTGAGAGTGGTGGTCTTTCCGCAGCCGGACGGGCCAACTATAACGGTAAATTCCTTGTCCGGAATAGTAAGATTTACCTTCTTAACTGCAACAAAGCCATTATCGTATTGTTTAACAACATCTTTTAAGATAACTTCAGCCATATTTTCTCCTTCAAAAAATCGCCTAACAGGTATAAAGAACCTGTGACCATCAGCATATCACCCTTTTTAAGATGAATACTTTGCATTATTGCTTCAGGTCTTCGTATTATTGTATATTTTTTTGCATATTTTTCCAAATATTTGATGTATGAATCTACACTTCTCGCGCGCACAGAATCAAATCCTGTGACGACAACATGATCAAAGAGCGGAAATAATATTTGAGATACATGGTAAAGGGGTTTTTTCTTGACCATGCCGAAGAGAAGAACCCTCTCCCCTTTTACCGAATTCAGTTTTTTCCTCAATGTTTCTTTAAGCCCCAAGGCGCCGCTTTTATTGTGGCAGCCGTCGATCACTACATATGGAACGCGGGAAAGGACGGAAAGCCGACCAAGCCAATTCACCTTTGATAATCCTTTTCTTAAAATATTCTCATCGGGAGTACCGAAAAGTAATGCGTCAGCCCGCAATGCCAAATGCAGATTGGCCAATTGATGGCTGCCTCCCAATGAGAACGCCAGGCGTGAATACCTTTGGCCCTTCAAAGTTATTGACACCACTGATCCGCCAAGCTCCATGGTATCGGGCTCTATCTGTATTTTATCTTCTATCGGGCAAATACCATGCCTCTTCTTTCCTTCCTCCATTATCACTTTCCTGATCCTCGGTGAAGGTTCTTCTGTCAGAAAAGGCCGGCCGCTCTTAATAATCGCGGCCTTCTCTTTAGCGATCAGCGTTTTACTCTTTCCCAGAAGGCGGCGGTGATCATAATCGATCATCGTGATCAGAGACAATTCCGGTATCACAATATTAGTAGCGTCCAACCGACCGCCGAGCCCGACCTCCAGAATGGCCCAATCAACCTTCTGATCCCGGAAATATAAGAAGGCGGCCATTGCGGATATCTCAAAGAAAGACGGATCTATCCCTGCCTTTTTTGAGCGGCGAACAATTGTTCTTAAATAACGCTTAAGGGGTTTGTCAGCGATCTCTGCTTTATTTATACGAAAGCGCTCATTATAATTCACAAGGTGAGGTGATGTGAACAATCCTGTTTTCAATCCCCTGGCGCACATCAGCGACTCCAATATGGCGCAGGTCGAACCTTTGCCGTTGGTTCCTGTAACATGTACGATCTTTAATTCTTTTTCAGGATTATCAAAAAGATCTGCAAGGGCGGTAATATTGTTAAGGTCGTATTTGATTTCATTTTGTTTTTTTTTGTAGATCGATTCCAAAAAGGCGGAATCAATTGCCATCTACATATCCGAGTATCTTAAATAGGGTATCTTTGAAATCCTTTCTTTTGACGATCGCATCAACCATCCCGTGTTCCATTAAGAATTCAGATTTTTGAAAGCCCTCAGGGAGTTCCTGTTTTATCGTCTGCTGTATCACTCGCGCACCCGCAAAGCCTACCAGGGCATTGGGTTCAGCGATATTAATATCACCGAGCATTGCAAATGATGCCGTCACGCCGCCGGTCGTTGGGTCAAGGAGAACACTGATATAAGGCAGACCCTCTTTTTCCAATTGAGCGAGCATCGCCGAGGTCTTCGCCATCTGCATCAGGGAGTAGATCGATTCCTGCATTCGGGCACCGCCGGAAGATGAAACTATGATAAGGGGCAATTTATTTTCTATGGCATGTTCAATAAGGCGGGCTATCTTCTCGCCTTCTGCGGAGCCGAGCGACCCCCCCATGAACTCAAAATTGAGAAATCCGATAGCGACAGATATACCGTTGATCAGTGCGGAACCACAGATAAAAGCCGATTTCTGAGATGTCTTGCTGATGGCTTTCTGAATGCGTTTTTTATAGGGCAAAGAATCTTTGAAATCCAGGGGGTCAAGGCACGATATGTCAGGAAATATCTCCGAAAAGGAATTCTCGTCAGTGAAGAATCTTAACTTCTCAGCAAAATTCAACCGGAAGTGATAGCCGCAACTGGTGCAAACATAATCCACTTCGATAAGATTCTTCTTCCAGATTATCTCACCGCATTGGGGACACTTACTCCATACTTCTTTCTTAATATCTACCGGACTGTTCTTGGCTTTGTTCGGCTTATTTTTTCTTGAAAACCACCCCATGGTCCACCTCTTTAAATCTCAATTATCTCATCTTCATACAGCAGCTGCAGAGCAAGGTCAACATCTTTGGGAAAAAGATCCTGAACGATGTCATCAATGAACATCGGTTTGATGTGATATATATAGATATCCGTCTCCTGATGCTTGAGTTTCTTGAGTTCCTCACGCAATAACGAGGGACAAAGATGTTTGGATACCTTAGCGATATTCAGCAAGCGGTCAGGGAACGATACCTCGATTATCATTGCGTCAAGATAATCAAGTTTATTTACATAGTCCCACATTTCCGGCGCTTCTATCATATCGCCTGTATAGAGGAAATTCTTCCCATCCTGCTTGATATGAAATCCGGAAGACGGCACGATATGATTCGTTGGCAGCGGAGTGATCTCAACTCCACCAACATCCATTGTCTCATAATATTCGATAGTGGCAAAATCGATCCGCGGTGTTCCTGAATCGGGCAATTTCGTAAAGTCAACCCATACATCTGAATTGAAAAGATGATCTCTAATGGCCTTGATGACAGGTGGGATCGCATGTAAGTGAATGGTCTTGTCTGTCAATGAAAAAATATTGTCGATGAAGAACGCTATTCCGGTTATGTGGTCAAGGTGCGCATGCGTGATAAATATGTGATCTATATTCAGCTGCTCTTCGAGATCCATTCTGTTCAAGGACCCCGCATCAAGAGCGATATTATCGTTCAATATGAAAGTTGTCAGATGATATCCGCTAAGCGCAGCGCCGTATGCACCCACTACCTTTATTTTCATAGTTTGATTTTACTATAAAGAAGAACAAAAATCAAGGTGAATCCGTGCGATGCCTGATGTGGGAAGATCGCGAACGGATAGCGGTCTAAGGGTGTAGAGGGAATTATATCAGATGCTGGAATTAATATGCCTCTGTGGTATAATGCGATACATGGAAATCAATGGAAGGAAAGTGATATGAAAAAGGGAATTTTAAGAGGCATTTTGATTGTTGCCGGAACTGCGTTTACTTGTTCGAAACAAAAGAAGGCAGCATCCAATAAATTCGGATTCTACAAGGTAGATGGTAAAAAATCTTTGACCATAGCAAGTGGAAAAAGACTTGAGGATCCAAATGATCGCCTGACGGATAATGAAATTGAAGCAGTAATTATCGAAAGAACAAGAATGATTGAGGAAAAACACAGCACCAAAATATACATCGATTGGAGGGAGAGACATACTGAATTTTTAGTCAAGGAGGGAGATAGAATAATCCCTTTTCTTGAACCACTATTGAGTAGTTCAAACCAGTACCATAAAGCTTATGCAATGGATTTACTGCTAAGAATCAACTCAGATGAGAGTATGACAGCAGCGTATGATAAAATAAATGGTTTTTATAACAATGAACACCATTGGTTACTTGATTATATTATTCGGATATTTTTAGAGAACGACGAAAAAGATTTGTATATTAGTAGTATCTGTGAGAAAATAGTCACCCGCAATGATTCTAAATTATCCGTATTGGCAACCAGGTATCTATGGAAAAATCATGGAGCTAAGTATATGGATAGATTTTTGAGGTTTTCTACAATGGATACTACGGATGAAATATTTATTGCATTTCTAAATGAGCTGCTTCATATAGTGGACATAGATGGAACGGATAAATATGATGGATTTATTGACTTCCGAATTAAATTCAGAGAACGCGCGATTAAACTTTCTGAGGAGGAGTCTCCTAGTTGGGAAGCTATTTATCCTATAATGTTATATTTATCTACGGTGGAAGAAAAATGGTTTGCAAGTAATTGGGTAAAATTATATAAGAACTCGGCATCTGACCGTAGCGGCAATGACAAAAAGGTTGCAGTCAGAAGGGGAGTTGTCAGAAATGATATGGCTTACAGCAGGATTGAAGAATTGAAAACGCTCGTTTCAAATGAACAGTACGAGAATATTATATATTTCCTTGATAAGGAAAGGAAAATATTGCTTCAATCAAGGAAAACTGGGGACGATAGTTCACAAAATTAATATTCCACTATGCTGTTAGTACTTTCGTATTTAGCTAAATACGAAAGTACTATAAGTCAATCTCTTTCTATGCATTTCAAACTGTCCTCTATTATTTTACCAAGACATTTCTTTTTGATCTTGTAGAAAATATTGTTATCTTCCGTTCTGAAAGTCAGAAGATCAAGTTCATGCAGGAATCTCAAATGTCGTGATACCGTAGGCATGCTCCTGCCCGCTAATTCAGTAAGAGATGTCACATTCGCTTCACCATGAAATAAATGACGGATAATTTTATACCTCGTAACATTTCCCATCATCTTGAAAAGCTGAATAACTCTTTTTTCCTGATCACTAATCATATCCCCTCCCCGCATTTAGCGATTAATCTAAATACGATTCTTCCTGGTATAATGTTCACTTTCGTATTTAGCTAAATACGCAAGTACCATCACACATCTCTTCCGATTTCTGCAGAATATATTTCGCGGGCATCCCCGATAAGATAAATTTCGTTCACAATACCATTTGAAATATCGATCTCTATTGTCAAGACAATTCCGCTTTTTGTTGTAACATGGACCGGAGATTTCACATCTTCATTTTGTATAGCGATAAGAGCACACGCTACCGCCCCTGTACCGCAGGCGAGAGTTTCATTTTCCACTCCCCTTTCATATGTTCTGATATTAATGGAATTTTTTCCCGTTGCTTCATACCAGTCAACATTTGTTCCCTGCGGTGCGAATGTCTCATGATGTCGAAAGAAATTCCCGGCACTTATGATCTCCCCTTTGGGTAATCCCTTGATAACATAATGAGGTACTCCTGTGTTTATATACTCTCCAGAAATATTTATATCTTTATACATTATCGTATACCCTTCCGATGCCTCCGCCGTGACAAGTTTCAATCGCACCTGGTCTCCCTGAATAACTGAATAGTATTTTCCGGAAGCCGTAACAAAAGACATATCTTTTCCCGCAATGCCTTCACGGTAGGCAAACATCGACACACATCTCCCGCCATTACCGCACATATCGGCAGCGCTGCCGTCCGCATTGAAGTAAAGCATTTCAAAATCCGCATCGGGCGACGGCTGAATAACGATCAGCCCGTCCGCACCCGCAGATAGCGCGCGCGGACAAAGGGTTTTTGCCAACCCTCCCCAATTCTCCTTATACTGTATGGTATAATTATTTATCATTATAAAATCATTGCCCGCGCCTGAATACTTAGTAAATTTCACTGCTTTTCCCATTCTTATAACTCCATCCACTTTTTCAATAGGGATTCTTTCACGCTCTCGCTCAATGGACACGCCTTTCGCCGGGAGCATATCTCCGTGAGCATCATTCCAACCGACACGGAAACATTGAGCGATTGTGAGAATCCCATAGGATCTATGATCACATTTCCCGAAGCGGCTGCGATAATGTCTTTTTCCTTAAATCCCAGGCCTTCGCTGCCGAAGCCGAATATTAATTTACCATCAACCACGGTCGTTCTGAAGGAATGAGCGTCCTCGGACAACATAGTCAGATAGAGTTTATAGCCGTTCTCTTCCACCCAGATCAAATATTCCTCGGTCTGCTCATAGTATGAAATATCCATCCACTTCTCTACACCCTTTGTGATCTGCTTATTGAAGGGAAAATCATCGCTCGAAAATTTTTCAGTGATAATGTCTATATATTGAATACCCATAAAATCACAGCTTCTTAGTATCGCGGAGATATTATGCTCATTTCTAAGGTTACAAAGCAGCACGCGTATATCCGCCTTTCGATTCTCCAAGACCTTGATCATCCTCTCTCGCCTTTCCTGTGTTCTCTCTTTCATTTCCAATATGCCCCAACACTTTTTATAGTCGCTCCCTGGGAATGTACATTTAGATTAATACCTATCAGAATACTTCCGCTTATAAAGAACGAACCTCCATAAGAAACAAATGGCAAGGGAATTCCGGTCACCGGCAAGATACCCATATTCATTCCCACGTTCATAAAAGTATGAAATAATAGAACAAGTAAAATGCTTAACGAAAGGTAAAAGCCATAAACATCTGTTGCCCTCAAAGCGGTCATACTGATAAAAAACAATATGATCCCTTGAAGGAGCAGAACAAAGAGGGATCCCCGAAATCCCCATTCCTCCGAGATCAGAGAAAAGATAAAATCCGTATGTCTTTCGGGAAGAAAATTTAGTCTGTTCTGAGTTCCTTTGGTCAGCCCTTTTCCGGAGAATCCGCCTGAACCGATAGATATCTTGGATTGGATAACATTCCAGCCGCTTCCACGGATATCGCTGTAAGGATCAATAAATGTGCGTATGCGGTTTTTCTGATACGGCTTTATTACCGATACTACCGCTCCGGAAATATATATCCCTGAAAAGAACAATATAAACATTATCCAGACCGTAAGAACGCTCAAGGTCGAGCCGGTTAAAAATCTCATCAGAAGAAAGAGGAACATTGTCAGGAGAATTGAAGCGAATACAAAAAGGAGAACAGTCCATAGTCCGCTTCCCAGAAATATATTACCCCAGATCCCCGAGATGGATCCTTCCACAGCAATGCGCAGGAACATTCCTCCGGCAGAACTCAACAAAAAGAGGAGTAGTCCGCCGATCAACCGTTGACCGGTTCCTAAAAATATCATAAGCACCAGCCATATCCCGGGAAATACCATCGCAGTTCCAAGGTCCGGCTGAGAAAACACGAGATAGAACGGGATCAATGTAACCAAACCCGTTTTCAGGATAAATAAAGTAAGGTTAATAATATATCCCTTCGACCTGTCCATAAAATAATTACGGAAGAGATTTGAAATATAAATGATAAATGCGATCTTCGCGAATTCCGATGGCTGAACAGATAGAAAGCCGATCCTGATCCATCTGCCCTTTACAGTTGGGAACACATATGCTGTGCCAAGTAATAAGAGTATAGAGAATAAGTAAACGAAAACCGCCATCCGCCGATAAAGCGAGTAATCTATATGAGAGAAAACGGCAATCATTATTATACCGATAAGTATAAATATTATTTGTTTCACCACCATTGGGTTCTCGAGAAAGGCAGAGTGCTCTGTACTAAAAGCGCTGTAAATAAAAAGAACTCCCACCGTTCCCAATACAAAGATCAGACAGATCATAAAAAGCCCTTCTCTTCTCATTAGTCGAAATACCCCATTTCCTTCATACGCTCCCAGATCTTCTTTGTCAAAATAGCGGGCAGATATGCGCCTGAACCCTGATGTTCCATGAATACTACCGCGGCGAATCGGGGAGATCCGGCAGGCGCAAAGGATGCAAACCATGGATTATCCCTTTCTTTATAAGGGATCTCATTCTGATCCGGCGACAATTTTTTAAAATATTCCGTGATGCGCTTTGACTGCATTGTTCCCGTTTTTCCTGATATCTTTACCTTCAGGGAGCGGGCGCGCCATCCTGTTCCACCCCATGATGTTACCATCTCAAGTCCTTTATTTATCCGGGCAATCTGTTCTTGCCCTCCTTCAAAGGCCACGGTCGGAAAGAAAACCTCTTCATTGCCGATACGCTTTAGTAAATGCGGGGTCAGCATTTTTCCGTAGCTCGCAAAAAACCCATATAATTGGAGTACCTTAACCGGAGAAAGTGAAACAAAGCCCTGTCCGATCGAAACATCCAAGGTTTCAGGCGGATACCAACGGCCGTCAGCTATTTTATTGCGGAATTTAAATTTAAGGTCGGGAATAACGGGTGTCTTCTCACCTAAAAGATCAATACCTGAAGGACGGGAGAGGTGGATCTTGTCTGCATATTCCTTGAACTTATTGATCCCCAGAAGATCTCCCAATTGATAGAAGTAGATATTACATGAATCACGGATCGCTTCCTCCAGAGTTTCCCTCCCATGACCGCGCCTCTTCCAGCAATGCTTCTTGATATTGTAGAACTTCATTACCCCCCTGCACGGCTTAATACTTCTTTCTTCGGTGAGATCCTCCATCAAGGCGCAATATGCGGTAAACGGTTTAAAAGTAGATGCCGGATTAAAATTTTCGATTCCCTTATCCAGAAGGGGGTGCCGGGCATCTGATCTGATCTTCTCCCACACCTCGATCGCGATCCCCTGTAGAAAGATATTGGGATCAACACTCGGGGAAGATATGTATGAGAGTAATTCGCCGGTACTGACATCCATTACCATCACCGAAGCCGAAATGTCTTTTATTTCTTCATAGATGAACTGTTGAAGGAGTATATCCAGCGTTAAAATAATATCTTTACCGTCCTTAGGCTCCCTTTCGCCGGCATGGAGTTTTTTATAAAGTGATTCCGAGCCCAGATTCCCCGAGGACAGGACCATTTTCTTCCCGTATGTATCCTTGAGCAAGATTCTCAGCCCATCAGTTCCCTTCAGAAGGCCTTCATATTTTTTTTCAAGGCCCGATTTGCCTATGTAATCGTTATCATCGTAATTCGCGTACTTTTTTGACTTCAGATATTCCGGACTTATCAAGGAAACATATCCAACCGGGTGATAAAAGATCTCCTTGTAATAGTAATCCCGGAGAGGGATCTCTTCAACATAAATATACGGATACTTCTCCGAATTAATGGTCAGTTCTAAATACAACGGGTATTCCAGATACCTCTTCACAAGGTTGGAGCGATTTGTCTTGTATTTCCGGGCATCCCACTTGATACCCAGTGAACACAGTGAAGTGATCGCCTTTAATCTCTCTTTTTTGGAAAGTCCTGATGCGACATAAAGATTGTAGCCCATTCGATTACCCGCAATAAGTTTCCCGTTCCTGTCCAGTATCTTGCCTCTGCGGGCTTTTACCTTTTCCCTATGGATCAGATTCTTTGTCGATAGAGCATAGTACTTATCTCTTTCTATTATCTGCAGGTAAAACAATTGAACGGATAGGAGCAATACTCCGAAAAATGCGAGATATGGAATTATTTTAGCATGGGACCGCAGGGATTCCAGCCCGGGTTCCTGCTCCGACGGGAAATATACCATTACCCTTCAAGCTCATTCAGCTTCAACTTGGCTATAATATAATTGGGCTCTAACTCCAATACTTTATTGAGCGCCACGATCGCCCTTTCCTTCTGGTTCTGTTTTAAAAGGAATTCAGCAAATTTAAAATGGGAATACGGATCATCAGAATTTTTAACAATGGCCATCTCATAATATTCCTGAGCATTTTCAATATCACCCAGGATAGTATAGACCTGAGCGATCTTATTTATAGAATAGATATCTTCGCTATTCAACTCATAGGCCTTAAGAAAATATTCCAATCCCTTCTCGTACTTCTTCTGTTCCAGCAGAACCAGGCCCATGTCGTAGAAGGTCATAAAATCCATCGGAAATCTTTCGATAGCGTTATTGAACATTTCCTCCGCCTTATCGTACATTTTTTTAAAGCGGTAAACCTCACCCAGGTTCACATATATCAGATAATTCTCGGAATTTATCTCCTGAGCCTTCTCAAAGTAGGTAATGGCCTTGTCATAATCGCCTTTGAATTTATGCAGATAGCCGATATTGAAAATATAGGTTTCATTCTGATCGTCCAGTTCATGCAATTTCAGAAAGACATCAATACCCTTGTCTGCCATTTTCAGGTCAAAGTACACATAGCCCAAGCTTTCAAGGGTCTTCTTGTCATCCGGATATTTCTTTAATATTTCCTGAAATTCATCTATCGCGCCCTTATAATTTCCTGATTTCGAGAATATCTGACCAAGATAATATAATGCAAATTTATTATTCTTCTCGATCAGTCTTACTTTTGAAAAAGCTTCCAACGCCTCGCTGATCATATTCCGTTTATAGAAAATGACCCCCGAATTAAAGTACATATTCTTCAGCATTCCCCCGGCGATCTCGTCGGCCTTTTGGAAATACTTAGAGGCATCATCCTCTTTGCTCTCTTTCAGGCATAGAATCCCCATATATTCATAAGCGTCAGAAACATTGCTCTTTTTCTTCATTGCTCGTGACAAAAGCGTCCTCGCTTTCGGATATTCATGCAGCTGAATATATCCAACAGCTTCAACAACAAGATCCTCATATGTTTTTGAAAATAATATCATTCCTTCTCCCTCCTCATTGTCGGAAACAAGATAACATCTCTCAATGTATTCTGATTAGTTAGTATCATGACCAGACGATCTATGCCGATGCCAAGGCCGCCAGTCGGGGGCATGCCGTATTCAAGCGCTTCAATGAAATCCTCATCGAGCCGCTGTGCCTCGTCATCTCCCTTCTGTCTGAAATTCTCCTGCATCTCAAATCGGTTTTTTTGCTCAACAGGGTCATTAAGCTCTGAGTAAGCATTCGCCAATTCCATTCCCGCCATGAAAAGTTCGAAGCGCTCTACACAACCCTTTTTTGAACGATGATCCTTCGTCAATGGAGAGGACTCCTTGGGAAAATCAATAACAAATGTCGGCTCAAATATATTCGGTTCAACAAAGTGTTCAAAAAGTTTCTCAATCGCTTTTCCTCTTGAAACAGGCCTTTCTTTCCCTAGCTTACTTACCATATCTATCAGCTGACTTTCTTCCATGGAGTCAATATCTATAGATGCGGCTTCATTAACCGCATCTATCATGCAAAGGCGCTTGAAAGGAAAAGTAAATGTGAATTCTTTTCCGTCTCTAATGATCTTATAGTCCTTCCCGAAGACACTTTCTGTAACATATTTGATCATCCTTTCGGTAAAATCCATAACATCATTGTAATCCCAATATGCCGCATAGGTCTCCAGCATAGTAAACTCAGGGTTATGATTGCGGTCCATTCCCTCGTTACGAAAATTACGATTCATGTCATAGACCTTATTAAAGCCGCCGATGATCAATCTTTTTAAGAATAGCTCCGGAGCGATACGCAAAAAGAGATCCATATCCAGCGTATTGTGATGGGTTACGAACGGTCTCGCGTCTGCGCCGCCGGGGATGGTCTGTAAAAGAGGGGTTTCGACTTCTATAAATTCTTCCTTCGCAAGGAAATTTCTGAGCTCGGAGATGATCCGAGATCTCTTTACAAATACTTCCATGCTTTCCGGATTGGAAAGAAGATCCAGATATCTCTTTCTATACCTGGTCTCAACATCCTTCAAGCCATGGAATTTCTCAGGAAGCGGACGAAGGGACTTTGATAGTATCGTCAGCTCTGAAACCAGTATGGACAATTCTCCGGTTCGTGTTTTGAATACCTTTCCGACCACGCCCACATAATCTCCGATATCGGCCTTCTTATAGAGATAGTACTGATCCTCTCCCAGAATGTCCTGTCTTAGATACAATTGCATGCGGAAGCCCATATCCTGAATATGAGCGAACCCCGCCTTGCCCTGGCGGCGCTTGGCAACCATTCTTCCTGCGAGGGAAGCGATATGCTCTGTTTCTTCTTCCGCCTTGATATGATCATATTCTTTCCTCAAGGCCTCTATATTATCTTTGCTCTCCCATTTATATGGATATGGGTTGATCCCCCTTTCTCTCAATTCGCTGATCTTATCCAGTCGGATCTTCATTAATCCTCTTTCTTGGGACTCTAAACTCATTACTTACTCCTGACAATATGATTTTACCCCAAAACACTGATAAATTCAAGGCAAACTGGGAAGCAATTGACAATTGAAAATTGACAATGGACAATTTCTCTCAGAAAAAGTCAGGATACCTCTCACGGATCATTTTTTCAGTGAATAGTACTTTAGCCTCAATAGAGGGTGAGTTGGTGATATTTTCTTTGCGATTGACCATAAGTCCCATGTGATATCCATATTATAGCTGGCGATATATATGGCACCAAGATCAATATATACCCCTGTTAAATACGGATTCTCTTTAAGAACCGAAGAGAATAATTTAATCGCCATCTGATCTTTGCCGATTGAATTGTAAAGATTAGCCCTGAATATATCAATTACATGTACTCTATCGATCTGATCTCTATTCAGACTCTCAATTAATTCCAGTGCGCTTTCAACATCTTTTTCAGAGTTGATATTTTCTGTGGACAATCCCTGCATAAGGATCATAACCCTTTCATCCATTTGGGATGCTTTGAAAAGATTTATTCCTTCTTCAGACATATTGAGTCCTTCTTGAAGAAAATATTCCATGAGCGGTATTATTGCATTGAGAAAATCATTATTATTATAGGCTTTCTTACTTATCTCAATATAATCCTCTTCGTCTAGATAATTTTCACCCTTTTCGCATAATAACCCTTCTTGGAGGATGTTTTCTAACTCAGGAGCCGAGATGAGTTTTTTATAACCTTCGGGAGCATTGAAACTCTTATCATCCGAAATCGCGATCTTCTTAAGCTCAAGGCTTACCGTCTTATTCATGTTCATTTCATTGAAATTATATCTGATCGTTTCAGGGATATATTTAGCATCTCGTATCTTTCTCCTTACAACCGGGTGAATGCTGCAATAATATAGCAGAAACTTGTCAAATGTATCTTTTAAATCTTTAGGTAGCACTTTTGAGGAGGATTCTATTTGAGCAACAATTGATTTACCGTATTTATGATCTGTTTTGCCCTTTTTCTTTCTTGTTCTAAACTCGTTGTTACTTATTTCACCACTCTCAATGCCGAACTCGGTTTCAATAGTATACAGATCCAAAGATACGGCACTCGGATCGCTACCTGTCTCTAATAATGCCTGTCCCAGCATTTTTCTATTTTCAAATTCCGCGGAATGGAATGCAACAATCGCATAAAGCGAGGTTTCACTGTATTCCATTTTTTCCTTATCGAAAGACTGGATCTTCTTTCCGCCAAAATCATAGATATTTGTAGCTTTTGCATTATCGACAATGAAAAAGTCCAATCCCAATGTAACTTCGATCCCACCCTCAGCTTCATCACAATCTCCTTGAGTGGAATGTATTTTTTCTATTTGGGTTTCTGATTCGATCTTCTGACATTCTGTTGTTTTATGAAATATCATTTTCACCTGCGAAGCTTCTAATACAGACGGTAGAATTACCGAAAATATGAATAAGATGATCACAAATACAAGTTTGGTCAGTTTCTTCATAGAGCCCTCCTCGATATTTATATCACAATTGCCGGTTCATAGCAACATCGGCAATAAATTATCAACGACCGATCGTACCTCTTTCTCTACTTAATGGCAGCGACCTTGAATATCTGTGTTTCACCCGCGTCATTCGTGATATAGCAAAAATACATACCCGCGGCGACTTCTTCACCATCTTCATTTGTCAGGTCCCATTGCCATTCTGATTGTCCGTCCGCATCTGTTTCCAACACCAATTCCCCGGCGACGGTATATATCCTAATCGTCACATCTTCTGTGAGCTGGCTGAAAATAATATATTCGCCGGAAAGTTCTTTATTCCATGGATTCGGGTATATCACGGTATCTTCAAGCGAGTCAGCGTAGTTTTTGATAGTTGTAAGTCCCGATTCAAACGGAATATTCGCTTCTGAAACAGTATCGGGAGAGATCACCGTAAAATATGTAGTATCCACGCATGAAATGCCTATCGTATGTCCATTTACGGCATCGGCAGCAATATCAAGACAGAGAAAATATGTCTTTGCGGTAGTGCCGATGATCTGATCCGCAATATTAATATCTGCTGTTCCACTTGTAAATGTTCCGGTTCCGATCAATGTGTCATCGGTCACAGAAAAAGTAGAGTCACCGTTATCAAGATAAACCTTTGCTGCGGAAACATCATTGTCATCAGCAGTGCCTATCAGATCGGTCTTTATTACGGATAATACAGCAGTTTCAATTGCCGTTGATAATGTAAGCTGTTCAAATACAAGATCCTGCACGCTCACCTTCGTCGCAGCTGCCGCAAGATCAAGAGGCAGAACCGTTATCGGATCCGGTCCGTCCGTGATAGTGACCGAGCCGGAAAGAAACGGTGTAAAAGCAGTCATATGATCAGGAGCCATAATAGTAAAATTAGAACTGTCAGACATGCTTATGGTGAATGTATTTCCAATATCTACCGCGGAACCGAGGCCGAGCACGATAAAATACACAGAACTTGCTGTGGTAATATTCTGATCAGTGATATCAATATCCACAAGTCCTGATACAAAGGTCCCGCTGCCAAGTAATGTATCTTCCGCAGAAGAAAAAGTGGTATTGCCGTTATCCGCATAGATCATGATCAAACTTACATCCGAATCTACATTTGTCCCTCCACCTTCCACCTTAATATCTGTCCAGATAGTATTGTTCGCATCCGTTGACAATGTAATGTCCGCCATTAAAACCTCTGCGCCCTGCATTGCGGTTGTCGGTGCGTCATCATTTATTACAGATGTCAGATCATTCAAGATCGCCCTGTTCGCTCCGAATTCAGATGTGTTCCCTGTTCCGTCGATCGCAAGCGAGGATAATATCGCATCACCCGCTATCGACTCGCCCGCCAATGAAAAGTTGCCGCTCCCGTCGGTGTTCAGAGTTGTGTAATAGTGATATCCTTCACCATATCCCGTGGGGTCAGCGTTTACACCGGCAGTAGAATTACTTACGATATATAGCTCGATTTCAATGCCTGCAGCAGCAGTTCCATTAATTGTATAGGTATCGATCCCAGTCTGAACGATATCTGTTATTACAGGAAAATTTAAATTCTCATTCGGGCCGGTATCAACATCACCTATATCATTCAGTGTTACCCCATCAGCCGCAAGGTCAATTCCCAATCCGGTATTTGAAAAGATGGAGTTGCCTGAGATTCGATTATTATCGGTTAAAGTTCCATGAATACATACTCCGACACTTCCATTAAAAGCAATGATATTCGCCATACCTGCAACTGTGCCACCAATTGTATTTGATTGGGCATCATTACCAATGTATATACCAATTGAGGAATTACCTAAATCTGCTGTGCCGTTTACATCCGTACCGATATAATTACCAAGAACTTGATTATTATCCGTGCCACTTTGCTGTATTAAAACACCAAGGTCATCATTGCCGGAAATAATATTTCGCGCTGCTGCAATGGTTCCACCAATTATATTTGCCTGGGCACCATTATAGATGTATACACCACTCCATGAATTACCCAAATCAATTGTACCAGATACATCTGTTCCGATGTAATTACCAAGGATTTGATTATTATCCGTACCACCGTCAGTGATATAGACACCATACTGGTCATTACCGGAGATGATATTTCTTGCAGCCGCAACGGTTCCACCAATAGTATTTGATTGAGCACCACTCATGATGAGTACACCACTCTGTGTATTACCTAAAGCCGCGTCACCAGCGGCATTCGTTCCAATGTAATTACCAAGCACTTGATTATTATCCGTACCGCTGCTCAAGATCCTGATACCATTCTGGCCGTTTCCGGATATGATATTTCTTGCTTCTGCGTCTGTTCCGCCAATTATATTTGATTTGGCTACACCAGAAATTTGTATACCATTCCATGAATTACCTAAATCGGTATCACCCGCGGCATTCGTACCAATGTAATTACCATAAACAACATTATTATCGGTACCACTGCCCATTACTCCGACACCGTGCCTGTTATTACCGGATATAATATTTCCGGCTCCCGCGGTAGTTCCGCCGATGGTATTTGATTTTGCTGCGCCTACTATGTATACACCAGTCATTGCATTTCCCAAATCCACGGTGCCATTTATATCTGTTCCAATGTAATTTCCAAGAACTACATTATTATCCGTTCCACTGTCTCGGATATATATTCCATATTCTTTATTACCTGATATGATATTTCTTGCACCGGCAATGATTCCACCAATTGTATTCGATTGAGCCCCACTCAAGATGAATACTCCAGCCTGCGTATTCCCTAAAGCCGCGTCACCAGCGGCATTCGTTCCAATGTAATTACCAAGCACTTGATTATTATCCGTACCACTGCTGCCCAAATAGACCCCGGAAGCATTGTTCCCTGAGATTATGTTTCTTGCCCCTGCAGCTGTGCCCCCGATAATATTTGATTGAGCACCACTCATGATGTGTACACCACTCTGTGTATTACCTAAAGCCGCGTCACCAGCGGCATTCGTTCCAATGTGATTACCAAGCACTTGATTATTATCTGTACCATTATCACGGATATAGACACCGAGCTGGTCATTCCCGGATATTATATTTCCGGCACCTGCAGCAGCCCCACCAATCATATTTGACTTAGCACCATTATAGATGGCAACACCGTAGTCTGAATTTCCCAGATCAAGAGTACCACTCACATCTGTTCCTATGTAATTACCAAGAACAACATTATTATCTGTTCCATTGCTCGATATAAGAATTCCACTATTATCATTACCAGATATGATATTTCTTCCACCGGGAACAGTACTGCCGATTATATTGTACTCACCTATATTAATCCTGATCCCGCTACCCAAATTACCAAGTGCAAGGGTGCCAGTCGCATCTGTACCAATGTAATTCCCGAGAATATGATTATTATCCGTCCCGCTGCCATAAATATGGACACCGCTTTGGTTATTCCCTGAAATAATATTTCTCGCCGCCGTATCTGTTCCACCGATCGTATTTAATTGAGCGCCGCCCGCAATATATACTCCGCAAGCGCTATTGCCCAGATCAGCCAGGCCGGTGGCATCGGTTCCGATAAAATTACCGATCACCGTATTATTCTCCACGCCGGGATTGCCGTTAATTAGAACACCATATTGATTACCGCTCAATACATTACCGCCACCGGCAATTGTTGAGCCCACAATGTTATAAGTCGATGTATTGGTTATATATACACCGCATTGTGTGTTTCCCAATGCGGAAGTTCCACTGATGTCTGTCCCGAAATAATTGCCGAGGATTTGAGTGCCGGTACAGGCATCCACGAAAATGCCGTGTTCTCCGTTCCCGGAGACCAGGTTTCTTTCTGCAGCTGTTGTCCCCCCGATGATATTGTAATTCGAATAGGATATATTTATTCCTGAATAGTCTGCACCCAGCGCGGAAGTTCCGTTGACATCGGTACCGATCTTATTCCCCAGAATATAATTCCCATCACACTGACGCATAATGATATTTGCAATATAACTTCCAGAGATAAGATTACCCATCCCCGCGATGCTGCCTCCGATAGTGTTGCCTGAAGCATGGTCGGTAAGATATATACCGGCATACGCATTTCCCAGATCAACCGTTCCGGTAGCATCAGTGCCCATATAATTATTTGCGATTATATTTCCGGTGGCGCTCACGCCGGTGATTATAATGCTTGAAGTTCTAAAACCCAATGCGCCCGTAAAATTATTGATGACCAGGCCGGAAACTACATTATTTGCAGAACTTATTGTAAGACCAGAAACATTTAATGTATTACTCCCGTCTATTTCTACATCATGAGCCAAACCGGCGAATATTATCGTGCCGCCTGTCGTGTCATTTAGCGTTGGCAATACACTGGCGGGCTGTATCGTTCCACTGATAGAAAATATGATCGTGTCCGCACCAGTATTGCTGTTGGCGTCAGTAATTGCCTGCCTCAATGATCCCGCACCCGTGTCATTGACATTCGCAACCGTGATGGTTGCAGCAAAAACAGTCGCGGAAAATAATATAAGAGTAAGCATAAATGAGAATTTTACACGCTTCTTCATAAAAACCTCCTTGTAATCGTATTAAATAGGAATCAGAATACTTTGTATTTTTTACCATAATATTGGAATTTTATCAATAAAAAGATATGTGCAAACAGTAGCGCCGAATGGTTGAAATGTCAAATGTTTCTGTATTTCGCCGTAAAATTGATTATTTCCTTTTTGAGATTATACTCGCCAAGAAAGCCTGGTCGCTTTCCTGCTTTACATCTAAATTACCCGCGGCTTCTACTGAATGCAGTTTGCTTACCATATCCGCTGCATATTTATAATGTATTTCCTCAATCTTCAGAAAGGAATCAGCCGCTCTCGATTGATGGTTTTCAAAAATAATATCTGAATCTTTATCGCTATTTACTTTATCTACTATCTGCAGAATACCGCCGGGTCTCAACAAGGCATCCGCAAGTTCATATACCTTGCCTTGTACGAATCGTCTATAAGCGAGCGGCTTTTCTCTCACCTTTAAACCGTGACGTTTAAGAGTTTCACTGCTGTCTCTGAAAAAATGTGTACCGATCAACCAACATATGATCGCGTCAAATTGCTCCCCTGATCGTAACCATTGTGCCAAATGAGGGTCCTCTACGATATCACCCTCGATCAAGACAACTTTATCATTGTGTATATTTACGGCGATCTCATCATATTCAATGTTATAACGGCCCTTATCGAATATGCTTTTCCCGCGCTCTATCAACACAGAGGCAATACTGTCCTTATGTAAATTCTTTCTTGCGAGCCGCAGACATTCCGGGTTCTCATCAATACTTACGATAGAATGGCCAGTCTCAATGAGAGCTTTTGCAGCATACCCCGCTCCGCTTCCAATCTCCAGAACCCTTTCATACCCATCAAGGAAATCCGCCATCCACTCATAGAACCCGGTATTATAGATAATTTCCGACTTGGAATTCCACATAGACGCATATTCCATTCTTATTTTTTTGAGTTGCTCATAATTCTTCTTTCGCATTTATCTTTTTACTTCTTTTTTGCAACTTTTGCAAATATCGATTTTACCTGATGCGAAAGGTGGTGTGTCAAGCTAAATGAATCCACAACAATATTCACGATCGAAACAGGGATTTCATCCATTTTTTGAACAATTCCAGGTATAACCGAGATTGAAATCTCTGTAGGGACACGGCATGCCGTGTCCGTCTGGATATATTTATTCAGCAATCTGGATTGTATTTGTCGTATTCCCATTTTATTGGGTTATTAATAATGTATTTACGTATTTCATTCATTGATTTTTCATTCCGGATAATATGTTCGTAATAATTACTTTGCCAGATCCGGCAACCGGGAGTATGTCGCATTTGATTTATACTTCTGCTTACCTCGGATTTAAATGAGCGAATTACCGTTCCCAATGATCCCTGAATCGGTTTTCCAAAAGACTCTTTCACACGGACACGGCATGCCGTGTCCCTACTAAATCAATATTGTGAATTATTATTATTCCATGCAAATGGCTCGGCATCGACATATATTCATCCAAACTAACATATTTAAAATGTTCTGGGATTTCATTCCATACATTCGATACGATTTCACCACAATTATTTAACTTCATTGCCCCATCGACAATATTTCCAAAGGTACATTCCCTATGTTTGGTGCATATCGTTATGAAATATGCTCCTGTCGTTAAATAATTGTAACTCTTCAATCGATGTGATATTCGATCGGGTTTATCAATCACTATTATTCACTTTCTTTCTATTTCGATCTCAGATAAGCCGCCATTTGTTTAATGGCCATGCGTCGGTGAGATCCTTTTATCTGCTGAACTTCATCCATTTCACTCCTTGGCATATCAGAGCCTGCTGGAATAAATATGGAGTCATACGGAAAGTACTCGTCCAATGTACTTGATGCGCTGAGGGCTATCGTTCCTGAAAAGGTTCCCGTGAACTGTGAATACTCCACTCCGTCAGCTGTAAATGTTAGAACTGTCTTGTACTGCGCTTTTCTTGATAATCCCTTAACTATCTTCAACATTCCATCAATTCCGATCATCTGATAAAGCACTTTTGTATAGGAGCCGGGAAAATCCTTAAGCCCCTCAAAGATAATACCGGTGTCATCCGTGATCAAGGGTGAATGCAGAGCCTTCCACGCTTGCTGCGCTTTAAATTTTGATGTTTCCTCAAGGGAAAGCAATTTGGGTTCCATCAGATCCATCTCATAGGGTCTGGAACTCAAAGAGGCCTCTTCCAGTAATATAGTGCTGATCTCGCGAAATTTACTTTTATTTCCCGTAACAACGGTTATTTCAGAACCTTTCATAAATAAGCAGCCTCATTTGCCCGACCTTTTTATCACTTTTCAAAATGAATGACTCATTTTTAAT
This sequence comes from bacterium, assembly GCA_023133295.1. GTDB lineage: Bacteria > AUK180 > AUK180 > AUK180 > AUK180 > JAGLWT01. The sequence continues at coordinate 83,480 of JAGLWT010000133.1, forward strand.
TATTGCCTCAACCCTTTCGCCGCATTGCACATATAAAAGCCCGCGGCTTTTGATGATGCCGGAAAAATTCTCAAGGACTTTATCGAGCGTTGCCATTCCCCTTGCAATACCTATGTCTACTTTTATTGGAGTGTTCTCAACCCTTGTTTTATGGACGGTTATGTTCGCGATCCGATTCTTACGCACCCAGCTCTTGAGGTAATCGGCTTTTTTCCTCACGGATTCTATAAGATGAAAATGACTGTCCGGTAAAGCAAGAGCGAGAGGAACGCCCGGGATACCGGCACCGGTACCGCCATCGGCGATCATCAACGACCCATGGGATAGAAACGGTATCAGATCCAAAGACGGAATGATCAGAATATCATTTATCCTCTCTCTGGTCTTTATTGATGTAACATTAAAAGGTGCCTGCAATATATGGTCAATAAAGGAATCTAATAATTCTTCTTGCATAAATAATAAGGGGAGCCGAACGCCCCCCTTATCTTAACTTTTTTATTAGTGTTTTGATTCATAATTACCTTGACAATGGCTGATGCTATTTTCATTCCGTATTCAAGGCGCGAGGAACGCCGCATACCCGCAGCGGTATGTAAGCAACAAGCAACGCAGAAGACGGAAAAAGAG
>JAGLWT010000134.1 GCA_023133295.1 bacterium
AGCTTCTTGACGAAGGCCGTGCCGGCGAGAATGTCGGAGTATTGTTAAGAGGCGTAAACAAGGTTGATGTAGAGCGCGGCCAGGTTTTGGCCAAGCCCAAGAGCATCACACCTCACACGAAGTTCGACGCGAATATCTATGTTCTGACCGCAAAGGAAGGCGGACGACATAAACCGTTTGTTACGGGATATCGTCCTCAGTTCTTTTTCAGAACTACAGATGTTACGGGCTCGATCACACTTCCTGAGAATGTTCAGATCGTCAAGCCCGGTGACAACCTCACCATTATGGTCGAGTTGATCAAACCTATCGGAATGGAGATAGGTCAGCGTTTCGCCGTTCGTGAAGGCGGCAGGACCGTTGGTGCCGGCGTTGTTGGCAAGATCCACGAATAAAGGAGTTGATATTGGATAGAGTAAGAATATATTTAAGTGCATACGATTATAGAATACTTGATAAGACCGCACAACAGATCATAAAGGAACTGAAGAGAAGTGAAGGAAAAATGGCCGGACCGATACCACTGCCTACAAGGGTTTCAAGGTACACGGTTCTCCGCTCACCCTTCATTGATAAGAAATCCAGAGAACAATTTGAGATAAGGATACATAAAAGACTTATCGATATAGTGGAATACAGTCCCAAGACCGTTGAGGTCCTGAATAAACTTGTACTGCCTGCCGGCGTAGAGGTTAAGATCAAGTTAACAAAGTGAGGAGTAGTTACAAATGAAAGTCGGACTGATCGGAAAAAAAGTGGGAATGACGCAGGTCTTCAGAGATGGTGTCAGTATTCCCGTTACCGCAATCAAGATCGAACCTAACTACGTTATCGAGATAAAGAAACGTGAAACGCACGGCTATGATGCCGTTCAGATGGGTTCGGTGAAAAATAAATGGTTCAGAGGAACAAAACCGGTGCTTATTCATATTATGAAGGCCTTCGGAATGCCCAGGGAAGATATTGAAAAGGAGATCAAAAAAAGAAATACCGATAAACTTTTCACTTTCAGCGTATTGAAAGAATTCAGGGTCACGGATCCTGAGAATTACGCTCCCGGGGACCAGGTCGATGTAGAAGCATTGAAGGTGAATGATGTGGTCACGATAGTCGGAACCTCCAAAGGAAGAGGTTTTCAGGGTGTCATGAAGAGATACAATTTCGCCGGCGGCCCCGCAAGCCACGGCTCACATTTTCATCGAGCTCCCGGTTCTGTTGGAATGTGTGCTTCCCCTTCCAGGATCCTGAAGGGAAAGAAGATGCCCGGCCATATGGGCGTGCAGAAGGTTACCTTGAAAAAGATACCGATAATTGATGTAATTCCTGAAAAGAACGTTGTTTTAGTCAAGGGCGGAGTTCCCGGGGCTATCAACGGCGTTGTATATCTTCAGAATATTGAGGTGTGATCATGGCTGAAATCAAAGTAATCAACAGAGAAGGCCAGGAAATAGACAAGATCAAGGTAAGAGACGAGATCTTCAAGGGCGAAATAAGTGACACATTGATGCAGCTTGCCGTAAGAGCATATATGAATGCAAGGCGGGCGGGCACTGCGGTCACGAAAAGCCGTGCTATGGTGAAGGGCTCCAATAGGAAGATCTTCAGACAGAAAGGTACCGGTAATGCCAGAATGGGCCGCAAAAGGACAAATATTAGAACCGGCGGCGGTGTTGCTTTTGGCAAGAAACAGAGAGATTTTTCTTTTAAATTGAACAAGAAGATCCGGCGCAAAGCTTTGATCTCCGCGCTCACATCAAGATTTGAGGATTTCATAATATTGGATAAACTTGTTTTGGATAGGCCCAAGACAAAAGAGATGGCAGGACTGAAAAAATCATTGAATCTTCCCGCAAAATCTCTTTTTGTTGTAGGGCTTCCGGATACGAATCTGGATCTTTCCATCAGAAATCTTGAGAATACCAAATGGGTTTCACAGAATTATCTCAATGTTTTCGATCTTCTCTATTTTGACAAGATCGTATTTACCAAGGATGCCATCACTGATCTGGATAAAAGGATGGAACTATGAAAACAGAATATGACATCTTAATAGAGCCGGTATTGGCAGAGAAAGCGGAGAATGTCAGAGAGCATGGAGTTTATGTGTTCAAGGTCGCTCCCTATGCCAACAAGCCCGAAATAAAGAAGGCAGTCGAAAAGATCTTCAAGGTGAAGGTGGAAAAGGTCAATGTGTTGACCATAAAAGGAAAGACCAAAAAGGTTAATTTCAGATACACCACCAAGACGCAGGGATACAAGAAGGCCTATGTGAAACTTGCGAAAGGAAACAGCATCGAGCTGTTTGAAGGAATATAGGAGAACAGATATGGGAATCAAGCAGCATAAACCATATACACCGACAAGAAGGTTCACGAAGCTTTCCGATTTCTCCGAGATCACTAAGGATAAACCCTTCAAGCCTCTTACCGTGGGCAAAACCAGGATCTGCGGCAGGAACAATCATGGCAGGATCACTGTCAGAAGAAGGGGCGGCGGAGCAAAGAGACTTTACCGCTATATTGATTTCAAAAGAGACAAATGGAACATTCCCGGTGTAGTGGAAACGATAGAATACGATCCCAACCGGACAGCCAGGATCTCTCTTGTCAAATACGCTGACGGAGAAAGGCGCTATATTATTACGCCTGAGAATCTGAATGTCGGCGCAGCGGTCATGGCAGGCGACGAAGTCGAGCTTAAGCCCGGAAATTGCACATATTTAAAGAACATTCCGGAAGGAACGCCTATTCACAATATCGAGATCATTCCCGGAAGAGGAAGAGGTCAGATGGTGAGAAGCGCAGGTGCCTCGGCGATCATCAAGTCGCGTGAAGGAAATACCGCTTATATAGAACTTCCCTCCAAGGAAATGAGGAAATTCCATACCAATTGCAAGGCGACCATCGGTATAGTTTCCAATTCGGAGCATGCAAATATCACTCTCGGCAAAGCCGGAAGATCCAGGTATTTGGGAAGAAGGCCGAAGGTCAGAGGTGTGGCGATGAACGCGCATGATCATCCTCATGGCGGCGGCCGCGGAAAGCAGAAAGGGTATAAAATGCCCGTTTCTCCTTGGGGTACGCCGGCAAAGGGCAAGAGAACCAGGGATAAGAACAAGTACTCCGACAAGTGGATCGTGAGAAGAAGGAAGAAGTAGGGGAATCATATGAGTAGATCATTAAAAAAAGGATTTTTCGTACATGAAAAATTGATGAAAAAGGTCCAGAAGATGAGAGCAAGCGGCGATACCAAGCCGATCAAGACCTGGTCGCGGGCAAGCATGCTTATTCCCGATATGGTCGGATTGACCTTTCAGGTACACAACGGCAAAAAATTCGTCACAGTTTTTGTAACCGAGAACATGGTCGGTCACCGTCTTGGAGAATTCGCTCTCACAAGATATTTTAAGACACATGGCGGCCGTCTTGTCAAGAAGATGAAATAGGGAGATGTATATGGAAACTTCAGCAAAACTCAGATACGCCAGGTACTCTCCGCTCAAGATGAGAAAGATCGCCAGGGGAATCAAAAAGGAATACGGATACAGCGTCGTTGATGCCATAAATGTTCTTCAGCTGGAGCCCTCAAAGGGCGCGAAGCTGCTGTCAAAGCTGATAAAAAGCGCTCTGGCAAATGCTATTCAGAAGAATATGAAGGAAGAAGATCTTCGCATCAAGACCATTTCAGTTGATGAAGGCCCCGGTTTGAAGAGAATGAAACCCCTCTCCATGGGACGGGCTACTATAATAAAGAGAAGGACATCCCATGTCGAAGTTGTCCTCACTGATGGGAAATAAGAGGTAATTATGGGTCAGAAAGTAAATCCGGAAGGATTCAGAGTAGGAATTACAAAGAATTGGTCCTCCAGATGGTTTAATGAGAAGAACTATGCGAAGAATATTATCAATGAGAGAGGCATCGAAAATTTCATACGGGAAAACTATAAAGATGCCGGCATCGGCAGGATCATCTTCGAGAGAAAGGGTACAAAACAGAACAAGATCCGCGTATTTGTTGTTAGGCCCGCATTTATCATCGGCCAGAAAGGGACAGAAATAAAAAAGCTCACCACAGCTCTTAAGAAGAAATGGGGAGAAGAATACAAGGTTGAGATCTCTGAAATAATCGAGCCCAATCTTGACGCGAATATCGTTGCTCAGAATGTTGCCAATCAGCTGGCAAGAAGAATGCATTTCAAGCGCGTCATTAAAAAGACGGCTTTGGAATCCATGGCAAGAGGAGCAAAGGGCATCAAGATGCGCATTGCGGGCCGTATTGCCGGTTCTGAAATGGCAAGGATCGAGTGGGAAAAAAAGGGCAGGATCCCTCTTCACACTTTGAGAGCGAATATTGAATATGCCTATGTTGCCTCACGGACGTCCTATGGTATTATCGGTGTTAAGGTATGGCTCTATAAGGGTGATGTGAAATCTCACAAAGAACTAATTGATTAAAGAGGAATATTATGTTAATGCCAAGAAAAAGTAAGTTTAGGAAAATGCAGAAAGGAAGGATCAGAGGCCATGCCCAGAGGGGCAATCGCGTATCCTTCGGAGAATACGGCATTCAAACCAAAGAACACGCATTTATCACCGCTAATGAGATCGAATCTGTCAGAGTAAATTTGAATAAGAAATTGAGAAAGATCGGTAAGATCTGGATCAGGATCTTCCCTCAGAAAGTACTCACCTCAAAACCGCTGGAAGTTAGAATGGGAAAGGGGAAAGGCGCTCCCGACAAATGGGTCGCCGCTGTAAAACCAGGTCATGTTCTGTTCGAGATATCCGGTGTGGATGAGGTTGAGGCAAAGCGGATATTGAAACAAGCATCATACAAATTGAGTGTAAAAACCAATTTTATTAAGAGGTAGGGAAAATGAAAACGTCGGAAATTAGAGCAATGACAGTTGACGAGATCAAACACAAGGTCGACGAGATGAAATCCAACCTTATGCATCTTAGATTCCAGAGGAAAATAGGCCAGCTCACCGATTTCAGTAAGTTTAAATTGGAGAAGAAAGAGATCGCAAGATTTTTGACCATTCTCACGGAAAAGGAGAATAAAGATGGAAAGAAATAGACGAAAAGTGAGGAAGGGGTTGGTCGTCTCTGACAAGATGGATAAAACGATCATCGTCAGGGTCGAGACACTCAAGCTTCACCCAAGGTTCAAGAAGTATTACAAGCAGAGCAATAAATTTGCCGTACATGATGAGAAGAACGAATGTAAGGTCGGAGATTTCGTGGAGATCATGGAAACAAGACCCCTTTCAAAAAGAAAAAGGTGGAGACTGCTCACCGTTCTGAAAAAGGTCGTTTCGTAGGAGATTATAGATGATACAGAGAAACACAATGGTCAATGTCGCTGATAATACAGGGATAAAGAGGGCTCTTGTGATCGGATTTTACGGTTCCAACAGAAGCACGGCCAGCTTAGGCGATATTGTGGCTTTGGCCGTAAAAAAGATCATCCCCAATTCAAATAACACGAAAGGTGATATAGTTAAAGGCGTGATCGTAAGGATCGCCAAGGAGATCAGAAGGCCGGACGGAAGTTATATTAAATTTGATGATAACAGCGTTGTTATTATTGACGATCAGCAAAACCCCCAGGGAACCAGGATCTTCGGGCCGGTCGCGAGAGAATTGCGTACCGGGGCCAACAAGTATATGAAGATAGTGTCTCTCGCACCCGAGGTCTGGTAGGAGAAATATATGGGAAACAGGATAAAAAAAGGAGATATCGTACAGATCATTTCCGGAAAGAGCGCGATAAAAGGGAAGATGGGTAAGGTATTGAAGGTCCTCCGCAAGAGTGACAAGGTCATCGTTGAAGGCCTCAACCTTATGAAGAAGTCCACGAAGGCCGACCCCGCGAATAATAAGCAGGGCGGAATAGTTGAAGAACCGGCTCCCCTTAAGATGTCAAAGGTCATGCCTTATTGCAATGCCTGTCACAAAGGTGTCAGGGTCAAGTATGAAAGGGCGAACGGCAAAGTCATCAGAAAATGTGTCAGCTGTGATGCCGTGCTTGAATACAAATAATTGAGGAAGTCAGATGGAACCTAGATTAAAGACCAAATACAAAGAGGTCAGAAAGAAACTGAAAAAAGAGTTCAAGTACAAGAACGAAATGCAGATCCCCAATATTAAAAAGATCGTTGTTAATATGGGCGTCGGCGATGCGATCAAAGATTATAAGAACATAGAAGCCGCGATGAAGGACCTGTCTATTATTACGGGTCAGAAACCCCGTATAAACAAGGCCAGGAAATCTATAGCGAACTTCAAGCTTAGAGACGGTATGGCTGTGGGTACTTCCGTAACATTGCGAAGAGCGATGATGTGGGAATTCCTGGACAGGTTTATTTCGGTAACCGCTCCCCGTATCAAGGATTTTAAAGGCTTCAAAACCAGTCAGTTCGATGGCCGGGGAAATTATAATTTTGGTTTGAGAGAGCAATTCATCTTTCCTGAGATCGACATTGAGAAGGTTCAGGTTATCAGAGGAATGAATATCTCGATCACAACCAGTAATGCCACAGATGAAGAAGCGGAAGCACTGCTCAGGGAATTAGGCTTCCCCTTTAAGAAGCAAAAGAAGTAGAGGAGAGAAAATTGGCGAAAAAATCGTGGAGAGTTAAACAAAAAGCCGGCAGTAAGTTCAAGGTTAGAGAATATAATAGATGTCCGATCTGTGGCCGCGCTCGTGCGTACTACAGAAGATTTGATATGTGCAGAATTTGCTTCAGGGAATTGGCCAGCCAAGGCAAGCTTCCCGGAGTGAAGAAGGCCTCGTGGTAAGGGGAATATTATGGTAATGACAGATCCGATCGCAGATTTACTTACAAGGATTAGAAATGCATGCATGGCTGAACATAAAGAGGTAGAGATCAACCATTCTAAGATGAAGGAAGAAGTTACATCCATCCTGAAGAAAGAAGGTTTTATCGCGGATTATACCATCAAGGAGATCACCGCTAATAAGAAATCCCTGGTTCTCTTTTTACGTTACGGCGAAAAAAATGAAAGTCTGATTTCCGGACTAAAAAGGGTGTCAAAACCCGGCAGAAGAATCTATAAATCATACAAGGATATACCAAGGGTGCTGAACGGCTACGGCGTAGCCATTGTCTCAACATCACATGGCGTCCTGACTGATAAGGATTGCCGCGTCAATAAGGTTGGCGGCGAGCTTCTCTGCTATATCTGGTAAAGAGGTTAATAATGTCAAAAATAGGAAATCTTCTTATTGAAATACCGAAGGGAGTTCAAATCGAGGTGAAGGATAATACCGTTCATGTCAAGGGCCCTAAAGGTGAATTGAAATGGGCGCTTCTTCCCGAGATCTCCCTTTCCATTAAGGATAATCAGGTTGAAGTGAAAAGAGGAAGCGAATTAAAAAAGATAAAGGCCTTTCACGGACTTTCGAGAGCCCTCATTTACAATATGGCCATAGGGGTCTCCGAGGGTTATTCGAAGACATTGGTACTTATCTGGAAGGGCGGAAAGATGGAAGTGAAGGGAAAAGATTTTTCCTTAAGCGTCAATTTTATCAATAAAAGCCTTACACCTCCCCCCGGCATCGAGCTTACTCCAGTGAAAACGACAGAACTCAATATTCCCGGAATAGAAAGAGGCAGATACGCCGGCGCCATCAGCGTCAGCGGTATAGACAAACAGCTGGTCGGACAGGTTGCGGCGAAGATCAGGCACTTTCTTCCACCGGAACCCTATCATGGAAAAGGGATCAGATACATTGATGAGTTCGTTAAGACAAAATCCGGTAAATCCGGTGCCACTGTATAGAGGTACAATATGAAACAGGAAAAAAGATTCAGAAGAAAAAAACACATAAGAAAAGTTGTCAACGGAACCGGCGACATTCCCAGACTCTGTGTTTATAAAAGCCTTCAGCATATCTATGTTCAGGTCGTGGACGATGAGGCCGGCAAGGTCCTTTTCGGCTGTTCGACATTGACCGAGGATGTGAAGAAGACTCTAAAATACGGTGGGAATTCGGATGCCGCAAAGGCCGTTGGTAAGAAAATTGCCGAAATGTGCAAGGAAAAGAGCTTTGAGAAAGTGGTATTTGACAGAAACGGATTCATCTATCACGGCCGTATTAAAGCCTTAGCCGACGCGGCCCGCGAAGCCGGACTGAAATTTTAAAGGAGCGAACTATGGCATTCTACAGAGAAGAAGTCAAAGAATATGAAGAGAAGATAATCAAGATCAACAGGGTTGCCAAGGTCCTGAAGGGCGGAAGAAAATTCAGTTTCAACTGCCTCATGGCCGTTGGTGATGTCAATGGAAAGGTCGGCCTTGGTTTCGGTAAAGCAAATGAAACAACAGATGCGATGAGAAAAGCAGCGAATGACGGTAAGAGATATATGATACAGATACCGGTCAATGATGAGGGGACCATACCCTTTGAAATGATCGGCCAGTGGGGAAACGCGAGGGTTTTATTGAAACCCGGACGTCCCGGAACAGGTATTATCGCCGGCGGATCCGTGCGTGCTATCTTAGAGGTCAGCGGAATGAAGAATATCGTAACGAAGGCATTGACCTCCGGTTCGCAGACAAATATCGCGAGAGCGACAATGGATGCTTTGAAGAAGATAAGCAATGTGTATAAGAAATGGCAGGTGCGTCAGACCTTCAAGCAGATGGAGAACAATAATGAAAAGGGTAAAGGTTAGAGTTACTGGCAGCAGGATCCGTGAGAAGAAAACCACGAAGGTGGTCATGGATTCGCTGGGTTTACGCAAGATCGGCCAAATAAGAGAATATCCCATGAATGATTGTGTCATGGGGATGATCAGGAAAGTGAATCACCTGATATCATATGAAATATTCGAGGATAAATCCGCGAAGTCAAAAGCTGCGCCGAAAACACCGGCTGCGCCGAAAAAGGAAATTCAAGAGAAAACGATAAAGAAGGAAACGCCTTCGGCAGAGAAAAAACCAGCAGCGGCGAAAAAACCAGCAGCGGCGAAGAAGCCGCCTGTTGCTAAGAAAACAAAAGCCGCAGCATCGAAAAAGCAGCAGCCCAAAGCGGCGAAAGCACCGCAGAAGAAGGCTGCCGCGGAAAAGCCCGTTAAGAAAGCAGCGCCTAAGAAGGCCCCCGAAGGCGATAAGAAGCCCGAGAGCGGAGGGAAATAATGAGATTAAATGATCTGAGAATATCAGAAAATTCAAGGAAAAAAAGAAAAAGAATAGGCCGTGGAACATCATCCGGTCACGGAAAAACGGCAGGCAGAGGCCATAAGGGCCAGAAGTCAAGAACCGGTTATAAAAGTAAGGCGGGCTATGAAGGCGGACAGATGCCGATTCAGCGTAAGGTGCCGAAGAGAGGTATGTCTAAGGGTTCAAAACAGAATATGATGAGAAATTTGAAGAGAGACTATGTGATAATGAAGGTCTCCTTCTTCAATAGATTTGATGAAGGGACAGTAATCTCAGAAGAGCTGCTTCTGTCAAAATCTCTCATCAAACCGTCTGCATTAAAAAGGATAAAGATACTTTCCGATAAGAAGCTGGAAAAGAAACTGGAATTCACCAATGAATTCGCCTTTTCAAAAAACGCTTTGAAGGAAGTTATCGACAAGGGTGGAAATGTCCAAGTTTAGAAGGAGTAAGTAATGTTAAAGGGATTTGCAAATATATTCAAAGTCAAGGATCTGACCAGAAAACTCTGGATCACATTCCTTCTTTTGCTGGTTTTCAGATTCGGGAAACATATTCCGGTTCCGGGTGTCAATTCGGATGCCATAATCGAATATATGCAGGCGCAGACCCAGGGTACACTGCTTTCCCTATATGATATGTTTACCGGCGGCGCCTTTTCAAGAGTAACTATATTTGCTCTTGGGATCATGCCGTATATTACTTCTTCGATCATCGTTCAGCTTCTGGTGTATGTTATTCCGGAATTCAAACGCTTACATGATGAAGGCGAGCGCGGCAATAAGGTTTTAACACAATATACGCGTTACGGTACTATTCTTATCTGTATCATGCAGTCCCTGGCTTACGCTAAATGGATCAGCGGGCTAAACCTCGGCGGTGTTCAGATAGTGACCATTAATCCCGTTCTGTTTATGTTCGTAGCGGTGCTTACCTTTACGGCTGGTACCGTCCTGCTTATGTGGGTTGGCGAGACCATTACCGAAATCGGTATAGGGAACGGTATTTCCCTGATCATTCTGATCGGCATAGTCGCAAGGCTCATACCTTCCATTATTGAGATACAGGCGACAGGGGGGATCGGATTCGCAAAGATACTGCTGCTGATATTCATAGTATTGCTGGTCACAGTCGCTGCTATTATGCTTACATTGGGCGCTCGAAAGATCCCGATCATGTATCCAAAGAGGATACAGGGAAGGAGAGTGGTCCAAGGGGCGAAGAATTATCTGCCATTGAGAGTGAATTCAGCAAGTGTTATTCCCATCATTTTCGCGCAATCCGTTATGATGATCCCCACCTCTCTTGCAGCGATCGTAAAACATGAGGGCTTTCGGGGTTTTGTAAATACTTACTTTGCCTGGGATAAGCCTCTTTATATTATTATTTTCTTTTTCCTTGTCATCGGCTTTACCTTCTTTTACACAGCGATCACCTTCAATCCGGATGAGATATCGGATAATCTGAAGAAATACGGCGCTGTTATTCAGAATAAGAGGCCCGGCAAGAAAACGGCGGCTTTTCTACATACCATTCTAAGCAGGGTTACCTTTATCGGAGCCATGATGCTGGCGATCATCGCTATCTTGCCTACTATTATTACGGCCCTTTTCCATATTCCGGCTGGATTGTCGATGCTTTTCGGCGGCACATCACTGCTGATCATGGTCGGTGTTGTTCTGGATACCATACAGCAGATCGAAGGGCAATTGATAATGAGGCATTATGACGGATTCTCAAAGCGAAGGATAAAATCCAGGCATATGTAAATATGGGAAAAGATTGCGGTAAACATCTGATTTTCCTTGGGCCTCCGGGCTGCGGAAAGGGAACTCAGGCAGGAATGTTGAGCGACAGGTCGGGATTCATGCATTTTTCCACCGGAGATATACTTCGGGAAAGTATAAAGGATCAGACGCCGTTGGGGATCAAAGTGAAGGCGATACTGGATCACGGTGACCTGGTTTCCGATGATGTCATGAAGGAGATCGTTCTTGAAAAATTCAAGGCATTGTCCGGGGATGATAAATTTATCCTGGACGGATATCCGCGCACTCTTATTCAAGGAAAAGACCTTCAGGAGATCACGGATATAACCGGGATCGCTATTGACCTGGCGGTGTATTTTAACATTCCCGACCAGGCGATCATTGACAGGATCTCCGCCAGAAGGATCTGCTCCAAATGCGGCAAGGTCTATAATTTGAAGACATTGCCGTCGAAGCGTGAGGGTTTCTGCGACGATTGCGATATACCATTAATACAAAGGGATGATGATAAGCCCGAAAGAGTAAAGTACCGTCTTGAGGTTTATAGGGAGCTTACGGAACCTCTCATCTCTTTTTATAAAGATAAAAAACTATTGACTGAAATCAAGGGAAATGATAAAATAGAGTTTATTTACGAAAATTTAGTGAAGTTGGTAGTTTTATGCCCCTGATAAAAACAGCGCATGAGATCGATCTGATGCGCCATGCGGGGCATATGCTCTTTGAAGTGTTAACAAGTGCTGAGGCTCTCATAGCGGATGGGATAAGTACCCTTGAATTGGATACTTTCCTCGAGAGTGAAATACTTAAACGCAAGTGCCGCCCAGCCTTTAAAGGCTACAACGGATTCCCGGCAACTGCGTGTATTTCCATTAACGAGGAAGTAGTTCACGGGATACCTACTTCCAATAGAAAGCTTAAGTCCGGACAGCTACTGAAGATAGATCTGGGGTTGGTGTATCAGGAAATTTATAGTGATATGGCGCGCTCCTACCTTATTGACAGTGATGACCGGGACAAGCTGCGGCTGATCCGTACTGCCAGAGAATGCTGCGAAAAAGGCGGCGAACTGGCAAGGGACGGAATGAAGCTTGGGACCCTTGGCAATGAGATACAAAAGATCGCTGAAGATGAAGGATACAGCGTGGTCAGGGATTATGTCGGACACGGCATCGGACGCGCGCTTCACGAGGACCCTCAAGTGCCTAATTACGGCTTGACGGGAACAGGTTTCCTTTTGAAAAAAGGGATGGTGATCTGCATTGAACCTATGGTGAATGAAGGGACCTTTGAGGTCCGGACAAAAAAGGACGGATGGACCGTTGTCACCAAGGATGAGAAGCAGTCTGCTCATTGGGAGAATATGTACCTGGTGGGAGACGAAAAAGGTGAAAGATTGACTGTATGATGAGTAAAATGGACGACAACAAATTTTCCATGAACGGGGAAGTTGTAAGGCAGCTGCCCAATACCGTTTTCAAGGTTAAACTTGAGAACGGCGTGGTTATAGAATGTACCATTTCCGGGAAGATGAGGCTATATTATATTAAGCTGAACCCCGGTGATAAGGTCATCGTTGAAATAAGCAAATACGACGTGACCAAGGGAAGAATTATCAGGAGAGGAATAAGATGAAGGTTAGAGCTTCAGTAAAAAAAATGTGCGAATACTGCAAAATAATCAAACGGAACAAGACCGTAATGGTCTTATGCTCCAGAGATCCAAAGCATAAGCAGAGACAAGGATAATAGGAGGCTGATGTGGCGAGAATTGTAGGAGTTGATATTCCGAAAAACAAGAAGGTGACCATTGGTTTGACCTATCTGTTCGGTATTGGTTTGACATCCGCTAAGAAGATCGTGGCCGAAAGCGGCATTGATCCGGAAAAGCGTATCAAGGACTTGGATGAGAAAGAAGTCCAGAAGATAAGAAAGATCATCGAAGGAAAATACAAGGTCGAGGGTGATCTCAGAACCGAGGTTCAGATGAATATAAGAAGGCTCAAGGACATCGGATGCTATAGAGGCATCCGTCATATCAGGAATATGCCCTTGAGAGGACAGAACACTCAGTCCAATGCCAGATCCCATAAGGGGCCAAGACCTCCTATCGGTGGTAGGAAAAAGTAGGGACAATAGGAGCTAAGAGATGGCAAAAGTAAAAAAGAAAACAGAAAGAAAAGTTAAGAAGCATCAGAAGTTGAACGAGGGTATATTTCATATACAATCCACCTTCAACAATACGATAATTACCCTGACCGATGGCGACGGAAATACATTGAACTGGTGCTCCGCTGGCGGCGTGGGATTCAGGGGATCCAAGAAAAGCACACCTTATGCAGCCGGCAAAGCAGCGGAAAAAGTCGCGAAATTCGCAATTGATACCTTGGGAATGAACAAGGCGAATATCTTTGTGAAGGGCCCCGGTTCAGGAAGGGATACCGCGATCAGATCAATTGCTTCAGCAGGGATCAGCATTGGGTATATCGAGGATATTACACCGGTACCCCATAATGGTTGTAAGCCCCGTAAAAGAAGAAGAGTTTAGGGAGTACAATATGTCAAAATATACAGGACCAAAATGTAGATTGTGCCGAAGAGAGCAGGAAAAGTTATACCTCAAAGGCGATAGATGCAAAACGGATAGATGTCCGTTAGAGGCCTCCAGAGGGAAAAGAGCCAAAGGTGTTCCCGGCGCAGGCAGAAAGTTCAGAAGACGCCTTACCGATTTCGGCGTGCAGTTAAGAGAAAAGCAAAAATTAAGAAGATACTATCTCATTACAGAAAAACAATTTTCCAATTATGTCAAGAAAGCCGGTTCTATGAAGGGAACAAAGAGCTCTAACCTCTTTAAACTCCTTGAGAGCCGCCTTGATATGGTTATTTTCCGCCTTGGAATAGGAAGATCCAAAATGGAAGCAAGGCAGCTTGTTACACACGGATTTTTTACGGTAAACCAAAGAAGAGCCGATATCGCCTCTTTCCTGGTCAAACAAGGAGATGTAATAGAGTTCAAAAAGAATGTTCTTGATAAGCATCCCGCTTTGAAGGAAAGATTGGATGAAGTTGATCCCGGTAAAGCTCCGGCATGGCTGAAGTTTAACAAGGATCTGATGATCGCCGAGGTCGTTGAGGCTCCTAAAGGTGAAGACATCAAGTCAATGTATTTCACAGAGCTCAAAGAGAATCTGGTAATAGAATACTACTCGAGATAATAGGGGAACAATATTATGGTAATGAACTGGGAATTAATTCAAAAACCTAATGGGTTTAAGATCGAAGAAAATAAGTCAAAAGAAGGCTACATCAAGGTATCGGTTGAGCCTTTGATGAGAGGATATGGGAATACCGTAGGAAATACAGTAAGAAGGATACTCATGTCTTCAATAGAAGGCTCTGCTGTTTACGGATTCAAGCTTGAAGGATTTGAACACCCTCTTTCCACAATGGAAGGAGTGCTCCATGACGCTACACAGATCATGCTGAATCTGAAATCAATAAGGCTTTCCATCCTGGAAGATGATGTTGAGGTCAATATCAAGAAATCGGGACCATGTGTTGTTACTGCGGCTGATATCGCGAAAAACGATTCTGCCGTTAAGGTGATCAACAAAGATCAGCTTATCCTGGAAGTAACCGGTGATGTTGATGTCGACCTAAATGTGTATATCAAGCGCGGCGTGGGCTATCAATTGTCCGATCAGATGAATACAGATGATAAACCGGTCGGGTTTATTCCCACCGATGCGCTTTTTTCTCCTGTTACCAAGGTCAAATATGAAGTTGTTGAAGATATCAGGTACAAAGCAGAAAGAAATTATGAAAAGGTCCTTATGGAGATCTGGCACGACACCACTGTTGACGGTGAGAATTTTCTCCCCTATGCCAGCAAGATCGCAAAGGATATTTTTGCCGCCTTGGTGAATTTTGATGAGGATGTTGATTCTGTGGGTAACGGTAATAAGGATGAAGATAAAGATCCTATAGAAAAGTTATTGGATTGCGACATTGAAGAACTTGAATTTTCAAAACGCCCCGCTAATTGTCTCAGGTCCGCAAATATAAGAAAAGTAAAACAACTTGTGACCATGGGCCGCGATGAACTCATGAAAATGAAGAATCTTGGTTCAAAATCACTGCTGGAACTTGAGGAAAAATTGAAACAAAGAGGGCTTTACCTCGGAATGAACATTAAGAAAAAAGGATAATTAAGATGAGACATAGAAAAAACGTCGTAAAATTGGGAAGAACAGCTGCGCACAGAAAGGCCCTTATGAGGAATCTTCTGGACAGCTTGATCCTGAACAGTAGAATGGAAACAACGGTAGTCAAAGCGAAGGAACTTAAAAGATATGCTGATAATTTTTTCTCAAAGGCAAGAAAGAACGATCTTCCCGCTAAAAAGAGAGCGATCAAATTCTTGAGAACCAAAGAAGCTTTCCTGAAATTATTTACCGATGATTTCATTGATTTTCTTAATTCCAGAAATGGCGGCTATGTCCGGGTTATCAGGACCGGCATTCGCGCAGGTGACGCCGCTCCGTTGGCTATAATTGAGCTTACGGGAAAGTATGAACCTAAAAAGAAGGAAAAAGCTCCGCATGTCGAGACCAAGAAAGTTCAGCCGAAAGAAGTAAAAAAAGAAGAAGTCAAAGCAGAGAAGGAAGAAGCAGTGGAAGCAACTGCGGCCGTCAGTGCTGAAGAAAAAGTAGAAGCGCAGCCCGTAGTTGAGAAAACAGAGGAAAAACCAGCGGAAAAAGTAGAGCAGCAGGCACCGGTTGTTGAAGGAAAGGTGGATGCTCCCGTTGAGGAGAAAAAGGAAGCTGTTTCGAAACCTGAAGACACCCCCGTCAGCGCTGAGAGTTCAGAGAAAGCTCCTGTGGAAGAGAAAAAAGAAGAACAACCCTCCGAGCCCGCTCCAGAAGACAAGAAAGAATAAATTCAAATGCACGATATTTCTGTTATTGAAAAGTTGGCGTCCACCACGGATAGCCGGATCATTCAGATCATATTAGATGGCGTAGGGGATATTTATAATAACAATACACCTTCACCCCTGGAGAAAGCTCAGACCCCGAACTTGGATAAACTCGCAAGAGCGTCCTCTCTGGGCTTAGCCGACCCGATCTTTCCCGGTATTACTCCGGGCAGCGGCCCGGGGCATTTGTCCCTTTTCGGCTATGACCCTTTGAAGTTCAATATCGGCAGAGGCGTTCTGGAAGCATTGGGAATTGACCTTAAATTGAGAGACAATGGGATGTACGCAAGGGGAAATTTCTGTACACTGGATAAGAACAATGTTATTCTTGACCGCCGCGCAGGAAGGATCTCTACCGATATCAACCGGACCGTCTGTGAGAAGATCAATGCGGGATTGAAAAATTTTAAAGAGATCCCGGCCAAAGTATACCCTGTGAAGGAACACCGTTTCGTCGTGGAATTCCTCGGAGAGGAACTTGTCCCTAATATCCTGGATGCTGATGCGCAAAAGGTCGGCTTACCTTACAAATATGCCGAAGCGGATACTGACACAGCTATAAAAACCACAGAAAAAGTCAATAAGTTCATCGACCATGTCCTGGAGATCCTAAAGGGTGACGAGGTAAACGGAATACTCTTGAGAGGCTTTGCCAAGGATCCCGGTCTTGACAATATGGAGAAGCGTTTTTCGCTCCGTCCCGCCGCAGTCGCGCAGTACCCGATGTACAGAGGCCTTGCCAGCTTGGTTGGCATGACCCTTTTGAATGTCGGAGAGAAGATGGAAGATATTCCAGCGGCCTTGGAGCGCAACTGGGCTTCTGATCATGATTATTACTTTCTTCACATTAAGAAGACAGATTCTTACGGAGAAGACGGAAATTATGACGGGAAAGTCCATGTTATCGAAGAATTCGACAAGATACTTCCAAGGATACTGGCTCTTAACCCGGATGCCTTGCTCATTACAGGGGATCATTCGACCCCATGTATGATGAAGGCCCATTCTTGGCACCCCGTCCCGCTTCTGCTGCATTCGGAATTTGCGAGAACGGACGATCTGCCGTTTACAGAGAAAAATTGCAAAAACGGTTCATTATCGAGAATAAACGCATTATATGAGATCCCCCTGCTTCTTGCCCATTCCGGGAAATTGGCAAAATACGGGGCTTAGGCCGCTGGCCTTTTTCATCATAGTGAGATGATGGGGTTGATAAGTGATCTGAATAAGAACACTAAGAGGGAATTGTATTTCACATCATCTATCATTGACAAGGTTTCATTAGAGATAAAAAACACTATTCTAGCGCATTCTCCTGACAGGTCCGCATTGTTGCAAATGGATAGTTCCGCCCTGCTCATTGTGGATATGCAGGAATATTTTTTTTCACCAGATTCCCATGCCTTTATCCCTTCCGCCCCATCAATTATTTCTAAAGTAAGGGATCTTATTGAATATTATAAAGAGCATTCGCTTCCGATCATTCTTACAAAACACATTGAAGACAACGGCATCAATATGGGGAAATGGTGGCGAAGAAAGATGGATGATGCTTCATCGGCTTTCATATCCGAAATATCTGAGATCAGCAAGGCGGATATCCCATTAATGCACATTATACACAAGAGCACTTACGACCCGTTCTATAATACTGATCTGGAAAAAATATTGAGAGCAGCTGATGTCACTCAATTGGTGATCTGCGGAGTAATGACGAACCTCTGCGTGGAGCAGTCGGCGCGTTCAGCATTTATACGGGATATTCTTCCCGTTATTCCGATAGATACCACAGCGGCATATACGAGAAAATTACATGAGAGCACCTTGAAAAATGCCTCATTCGCCTTCGGTTTAACACCTCTTTCAAAGGAGCTCCTATGATCTTTACTCAGATAGTGGTCGTTGGTGCAGGCCCCGCAGGCCTTTCCGCAGCTATTCAATTAAAGCGCAGCGGATTGGAAGTGTTGGTTGTGGAGAAAGCCCTGCCGGGAGGATTGATATCCAATGGCTGGAATGTCGAAAATTTCCCCGGTATGCCGCCTCTCAAAGGGGAAGAGGTCGCCGGCCGGTTGGTAGAGGCATTTGATGAGATGCGCATTCCCTTTGTTAAGGACGAGATCATTGATCTTTCAAAGCATGAGGGCGAGTGGATACTAAAAAGTATATCAGAGGAATATGTGAGCAGTAATGTTGTTATTGCTGCGGGCACGGTTCCGATAATCCCGAACATCCAAGGCCTCAATGACCTTCCCGCCGCACGCATTCATTATAATGTAAGCGAGATGCTGCTGACCGCCCAGCGGCTTTGTATCATCGGCGCCAGCGACGCGGCTTATGATCAAGCCTTGACCCTTGAAGAAAGGGGAAATGAGGTACATATCGTTCAGCGTTCTATTTCCACTGCCCTGCCGCTTCTTCAGAACGAAGTAGTACGGTGTGAGAATATTGACATACACATAGGGATCGAAATTTCCGGTATCTCGATCTGTGATCACGGCAAGATATGTCTGCGTGTGAAAGGTGACGATAATTTTACCATGGATTTTGCTCACATCCTATTGGCATGCGGCAGAAAGCCCTCCCCATTATATAGATCTGAAATTAAGCAAAGCGGGATATATTTTTGCGGCGACATAGTGAATGGCCTTTTCAGGCAGGCGGGTATCGCTGCCGGCGACGGCCTGAGAACCGCAATGAAATTACTGAGAGATATTGGACATGCGCCAAGTAATTAAAAGAACGAGAAAAAGTGAGATCGCGACCGTATATATAGCTGATATTAACGGCAAGAAGGTTGAATTCGTGGAATCCATACAGCCCCCATTATCAAAAACAGAGAAATGGGTAATGATACTTTCCACTCTCTTCGGTTGTCCTTCCGGGTGTTTATTCTGCGATGCTGGAGGCGCTTATTATGGCAAGATGACTTCCGACGATATCCTTTTTCAATGTGACCATATGGTGTATTCCGCCAATGCCAAAGGTATCGTAGAGACAGAGCGGCTGAAGGTACAATTTGCGAGAATGGGAGAGCCGTCGCTTAACTCTGCCGTGCTGGATGTTCTGCGGGAGCTTCCGCACCGCTACGAATACAAAGGTGCGCTGATGCCTTCTGTATCTTCTATTGCCCCTCTGGGAACGGAAAGTTTTTTCGAGGACTTGATCGCGATAAAAAACACCCTGTACGGAAAGAATTTTCAATTACAATTTTCAATTCATTCAACGGATAAAACGCAAAGAGACCATATGATGCCGATAGACAAGTGGGATCTGCGGCAGATCGCGGATTATGGAAACAAGTTCTTCTCCCCGGGCGAAAGAAAAATCACCTTGAATTTCGCGGCATCCGAGAGGATCAGTGTTGATGTGCGCCATCTTGCCGACATCTTCAACAAGGAGAAATTCATCATCAAGATCACTCCGGTCAATCCTACATATTCTGCGGTAAAACACGGCTTGGATTCATCTGACGCAGTATTTCAGAAGCGGCTCGTAGAAGAATTCACAGATGCTGGCTTTGAGGTGATACACAGTATCGGAGAGAATGAAGAAAATAAGATCGGTTCGAATTGCGGTCAATATATCCTATCGGAGCGTGAATCTCAGAAGGGATCCTACACCTACGAATTAGAGGATGTTTAATTTACGATCCATTTCAGTCAAAGATATTTAACGGTATACATGTGTATGCGTTGCATCAGTCGGCTTTTATAGGGTAAAGCATCATTAACTGGAGTCATCATATCACATGCATTATATCCTGACGCGATCCTAAAGAATTTTAAATACCCCGGCCTGATGGCGTCCTGTTTGCAGATATACATACATTTCATACAGAGCTTGCATCGTTTTCCCCATTCAGGATACCCGTCCTTATTTAGTATGATATTGCTTACTGGGCAAGATGCCGCGCATTGGCCGCATTTTACGCATTTGCTCTTGTTTAGCTCTATTTTTCTGCCGAAATACTTAGCACCCTTTACTTCAAATGTACTAAAGAGCCTTGCGAGGATATCAATAACAAAACCGCTTTTCTCATGCGCGCATTTTCCATCAATTATTTCTTTGACCATTCTCGATATTCTCAGTTTCGCTGTCAAGTACAGGTCATATGATAATCCGGGCGGGTATTTTAAAAAGGTATTTGCCGGCATAACAAAAGACGCCTCATAGGAGATTACATACCCTTTTTTTCTCAATACTTTCCTCACCCATGTGAAAGCTCCGTTCTTCATAGGGTCCCCGGCATTCTTGAAGAGAATGATCTTTTTGCCCATTCCCGGGGGAAGGCGGTGGACAAAGTCAAATACATTGGGCGGCGCATTGAAGGCATGCACGGGGAATCCTAAAATGATATAGCAATTGCTCAGGGATGGGAGCTTCCCGCTGCTCAAAATCTCCTCGGTCGGAAATAGCTCGGTGGCTATATTCGCCTTTTCGAATTGCTTTTTAAAAAGGTCCGCAAGGATGGCGGTATTTCCGGTTCCTGTAAAATAAAATATCTTTGTGTTCTGATTCATAAATAATGATAATGGCTGATGCTATTTTGTTCAGCATGAGAGAAGCGGGGAACGCCGCGCTTATTGTTCGGTGGAATTGACTCAAATCTAAACATTCCATTGTTGTCGTATTTGTGAATCAGATCATAAGCCTGCTCTTTCATCGGTATATTTTACTATAAAATGGCCATTTGTCAAGAAGTATGGATTTGACAAATTTTTGAAACTCCATTAAACTAAAAATAGAGGAGTTGTTGATGAAAGGGATTCTTGTTATTGTTCTATGTGTTCTTGCCGCTGTATTCGTATATGCGGATTCTACAGAGATAATCTCTCAGATAGATGAATTGGCAGCGCATTTTGCTTCTTCCAATGAGGATGTCCAGCAGCCCATCGGAGTTCTACCGTTCAAATCAATAGGAAAGTCAGTGGAAAAAGGACAGATCGGTGAGCTTGTTACCACTCTTTTAATCGATGGATTGATCAATAAAGCGGGCTGCGGCTGGTAGAATATTGCTGTCAATGGTTTGCTTTGGGAAAAACAAATTTTATAAAAAATATAGGAGGGCATAATGCTGATCACCACTACACCGACTATTGAAGGGAAAAGGATCGTGAAGTACTTGGGCCTTGTTAATGGAGAGTCGATTATCGGCGCAAATCTCTTTAGGGATTTTCTTGCGAGCATCACGGATATAATAGGTGGCCGGTCAAAGGCGTATGAAGATGCGCTTGTTGCTACAAGGAAGGCTGCTATTGATGAAATGATAGAATTCGCACAAGAAAAAGGAGCAAACGCAGTAATAGGTGTTGACATTGATTATGAAACTATTACCATCAATAAAGGCGGCACGATGATGATGGTCTCGGTTGCGGGTACGGCAGTTAGGATTGAGTAGAAAAAGTTTTCCCAAAGATCTGTTCGTAATCATATTATCCGCGCTTGCTGCTTCTCTCTGGATCTATTTTTCCCTGAAATATATCAGAAATGTCTGGATCACTTTTTTCGGGTATCATATCTTCTTATGCCTGCTTGTGCCGCTTTTTCATATTTTTCCAAGAGGTTTCGGGTTTTCATTTTCCCGCATCATCGCTCTTCGCAATTTTAAAAGAGCCCTCCTTCCCGGCCTTGTTACGGGCGCGGCAATGTTCGCCGTCATCTTCATCTTCTTCAGGATCTTTGGAAGCAGCGTATTGGATATGGAAGGGATACTGGAGCTTACATCCAAATTGGGAGTAACGGATTCGAATCTGTTTGTATTTTTATTATTCATGACTATAGCCAACGCTACTGTGGAAGAATTCTTCTGGAGGGGATATGTCCTTGGCGGGTTGAGGCATTTCATTGGGGCCCGAAGAGCTCTTTTGTTTTCCAGTGTCCTTTTTACACTTCATCACATTGCAACCACAAGCATATTATTCGCATCGGCTTCCGCAGTCCTTTTTTCCGCTTCGATCTTTCTTTCCGGGATCTTCTTTGGCCATATGAGATTGCATTATCGATCTATTTACGCACCTGTCATCAGCCATTTTCTTGCCGATATCGGTATAATGGTAGTTTATTTGATCTATATGTGAAAGCGAAGCATTAACGTGTGATGTAGCAAAGATTGTTTATAAGTTAAGCTTCGCAGAGCACAAGCGACAAGAGCACAAGTGCACAAGTGGGGGAAACGCAAGAAGTAAATACCAAATGGATCTTTCGTTGCACTCAAGATGACAGCTCATGCTAATTCTCCTTCCCCAACTAACCTCGAACCTCCATCCTCTAGCCTCTTTCTCTACCCGCTCTTGCCGTCGTGTCCGAATATCAAAACATTGGGTTCTTTCGGCTCTTCCCAGAATTGAAAGCCCGATTCCAGCAAAAGAGGAATAAGGGTTGCTTTACTGTCCTCGAGCATTATCTCATAATGGCCCTCACCCTTGAAAACGAAGTTAAGCGCCTTTTGGAATATTTTGAAATTATTGACATCAAGCTCAGGGCAGTAACATGAATTATACGGCTGTGCCAGATGGAAATAGATCCCGTCCGTCTCATAGCCCTTGGTGTTATCGACAATATATGGCATTGAAGCTTTTGAGTTCTTGACAAAATGCCAGCCGATGGGGATATGTCCACGGCATTTGGAATATTTGGAATATTGAGGCCTTATTGGCTTCGGCTCCGCGAATTCCTCATTTGCTTTAAGCTCATAAGTGAGGACAAAGAGCTTTTCGATCACATGGAACCCGCCCTTTTCAGCCATTGCGATCGAGCCGGAATTCGTGTAATAAGTTGAAAACTCCATTGCGCCGATCTCTCGATCCCGTATCATAGCTATTCCGATCTCTGTACAGAAATCGTATAGATCCCTGCCGAATCCTCTACCTTGGAAGTCAGGATGAATTCTCAATGCTTCCAGCCAAAGAATGTGTTCCGGAAAAAGAGTCATCTTCGCACAGCCGGCGACCTTATTCTTGTATATAAGGACATAGAAATAACCGTCTTTATGGAATTTCTCAAATGCAGCAGCGAGATAATCATCACCATCCCATGTCTTTGACGAGATCTCTTCAATTCCCGATCTGTCGGAAACGGCTGCAAGTCTGATCGTGATGTCCGAGTCTTTGATGTTCATTGCTTATTATACACTGTCGGTCTCTTCAAAACAAATTCAGTTCTTTTCCATTGATGGATAATGAACGCTAGTGATCTGATTTGTAAATACGATGACAATGGCTGATAGTGGTACAAGTGCACAAGCGACAAGGGCACAAGTGACAAGTGGGGAAATGAAGAAGAAGAGAATGTCATCCAGAGGGAGCTTGCGACCGTGGGATCCAGTTTTATTTAATCCTGGTTCCCACTTTACACCTCACACTTCAGACTGCATTTATCGTTGGAATTGACTCAGATCTAAACATTCCAGTGTTAACATATTTATGAATTAGAACACTTGTTTCTTTCGAAACACTCGGTGGGCGCACGGCTGCGCCGTGCTCGAGAGCGTGCGGGGGGCACAAGCAGTGCTCGCGGGTCTTTTAGAATTTTGCCCCCACTCCGAATTTCAGCAGCGGGACCAGGATGTCGGCTGTATCTTCTTCATCTTCCACATTTCTTGTGAATGTGAAAAGAGTTGCCCAGAATCCCCATTCCACCATTAAGTTAAATTGTCCGATCTCTGCCATTATTCCCAATGGGAGATGTACCATTAATCCTGTAGAGTATCCGGATATTGGAGATTCAAATGATCCGCTTCCTGAAGTATAACCAAGTACATGATCGGACCGCCACATATTCATTGTCATTCCGAAGCCTGCTCCGCCGTAAATTGAAAGGGCCTTTGCCATTTCATAATAATATACGATCTGAACATCCACCGCAAGCACTCCTATGGAGAAATAGCTGTCATAGACGAATACCGTAGTTCCCACATCGTAACCGTTAACATAAACGGGAGCTTCCTGGGCGATGATATCCATATTCTGATAGAAGATCTCTACGGTCAGGCCGGGATATCCTTTTTTCCCTTCAAAGGCGAACACTCCGCCTATCTTTAGCGAAAGCGGGATTGAGATATCGGCTTTCAAATGCCGCCATTCAATATTATCAAAGGGTTCGGAAAAAGCTCCGGTTATCCCAAGATGCGATTTAAGTATCTCGTCATTGGTATTGCTGAAATTCAACCTCATCGTGCCGCCACCGACGCCGTATGTGAATATCAGGAAGTTATACCCCTTGAACTTGGGCGCATCGCCCTTAGTGGCCTTCTTCGATGCAACGGTGATCGGAGCGGTCACGGGTGTAGGCGCAGTCTCAATGCCGCTGAGCTCATCCGCCATATGCCTGATCTTTTCCAAAAGCGCCTCTTCGGAATCAGCTTCCGCAGATGTGGCATCAATGATCTCTCCGGTCTCAACATTGATGAGCTTGATATTAAGAAGAAAGATCGAACCGACCTTGCCAAGTGTCCCCACGAACATACTCCTTACCCCGAGGACCTTACCCATTTGTACGAGGCATTCCTGACTGGTACATCCGGATATCTGATACTGCTGTTCTTTCAAGATCTCTTCCATACTTTCGCGTGAAACTATAAGATACTTACCTCTATTGACCAATTGGGTACGGAAATAATCGGAGATGGTCAGGACAAGTCCTTTATTTACGGCATTTCCCTCTTGCAGGTCGATAAATGCTGCCGGAATTTTATTCTCAGCAAAGACGATAAGCAATGAAAACAGGCAAAGTAGCAATATTGATCTTTTCATAAAGCCTCGCTTATTAATTTTAATCTATATCGTGCAATAATCAATTACCTTTGGATTTCTTTTTCTTTTTGAAATTAAAATATTTTGATGCCGAAATGTCCGAAGGATCATCGATGTGTATCAATTCGAGACGAGAGAAATCATATGAAGCCATCAGCGGCGCAACGGCAAATGAGAGGACATTTGAGAATACGACTCCCGAAAATATTTTCATCGCCGCATGACTCAGATTATGTTCTCCCTTATAGATCCATATAACTATTCCTGCAATAACAAATAGAAAGAGCATACGGATCTCCTTTGGCGTTTGTATTTTGAAGACATTTCCGCATTCGGGACATTTTACATATTTCTTATGGCTTTGGTTCGTAAATGCCTTCTTATCAAATAATGGAGTCTGACATATATTGCAATGCATGAATAATTATACCACTTAGCCGAATATTTGCAAAACTGTAGGGGCAAGCGCGCAAGTGCAAAGAAAGTACGAAGTACGAGGAGGTTCAGGGAAAATGAAGAAATGAACAATGAACAATTATAATACAGATAACAAAGAGATTCTTATCTCAAACGGTTTTTCCGGTTATGGATGTGATTCCTTATCCCATTCTCAAACCAACCTCTAACCTCCAGCCTCCAACCTCTGCTTCGCCATTGTGCTCTGCGAAGCATAACTTTTGAACAATCTTTTCTCCGTCATCCGTTGTGCGCGTGCAAGAAAAAACTTGACAAATACAAGAAAATGATGTATATATACAATATGAAACAAAGAAAACTTTACAACAGGATCAATTTGTTGCGTCAGGAAAGGAAACTTTCAAGAAAAGAATTGGCAGAAAAGATCGGCGTCAACTTCCAGACAGTAGGATATCTGGAAAGGGAAGAGTACAATCCCAGTTTGGATCTGGCATTTCGTATCAGCGGATGCTTCGGTCTGCCCATTGAATTGATATTTTCCACCAAACCTCAGCCGCCATTAAGCGAGGAGCTGATGAGGTGGAGAAATAAGGAGGAATAAATGAAAAAGCAAATGAAAAGAGTAACAGTGAGAATCATGCTGGCGGTGAATTATTTATCGCTGTTTTCGGTCGTCGGCCTGTTTCATGGTCTCAATAATGCGGAGGCCTCACCGTATTTCTACCTTTGGGAGCTCTTACCTATTGCACTTTTGATATGGTCGTTTGTGATCGTATTCTGGAAGTCCGGTATGTGGAATATGGTGCATTATGATAAGAAGCTGGATGAGCGCGAAAATGCCCAGGTATTGGAAGCTCTGCGTCTTGCCTACGGTATATTCTCGATATTAGTCCTTTTCGTCATATATGTCGCTGCCGTGATAGACAGAGGGCCAATAACTGTCATCGGCGCCGCGGGACTATTATATCTGGCTCACACACTTCCCGCCGCTGCTCTGGGATGGAAGGTGGATCAGAAAAATTGACAATTGACAATGGACAGTTGACAATTATAAGATAGAACACAAAGAGGTTTTTATCTCAACACACTGATTCTGATTCTTCTCTTTTTCTTGTTCCACTTGCGCCTTGTGCACTTGTCCCTTGTGCCTGTGTGTCGCGTTACACGAGTCTATTTGCAAAAAACCTCATAATACCTTAAAATAATACGACTTAGGAGGTTTTATGAACGAAGTTGATGTAGCAGCAACAGGATTGGCAGCAGGAGTAGGGATATATTGGTTAATTTCCATTATATTTTATGTTTATTTTGCCTTTGGTCTTCAGACTATCGCTAAGAAGACCAATGCGGAAAATGTATGGTTTGCTTGGATCCCCATTCTGAATCTAATATTATTTCTGAATATTGCAGAAAAGCCACTTTGGTGGATTGCTTTGATATTGCTGACTCCGGCAAGCCCGGTTATGGCGATAATCGCTTTGGCGGCATTACTCAAGAAAAGAAATTATCCTGCTTGGTGGTGGTTGCTTTTCGTGTTACTGGCTCCAATCAGTTTTATATTCTGGGGTCTTGTAGCATGGAAGGATCGTGATGAAGAGGTCCCGGTAGCCGCAGAGTAAGATACATTTCTGACAGCGCGGGGATTTCCCTTGCGGATTTAGTAGAATTTTGATAAATTACCCAATCGGAGGCAATGATGCAGGTAAATGAAGAGTATTGGAGAAATTACTGGGAAGAGAAGAATATCTTCAAGGCGGATGAGAAGGGAAAGAAATTCTATGTCCTTGAAATGTTCCCTTATCCTTCCGGAGATCTTCATGTCGGCCACCTTAGAAATTATGTGATAGGGGATGTATATACCCGATACTATAAGATGAAAGGATATTCCATCCTTCATCCGATGGGTTGGGATGCCTTCGGACTTCCCGCGGAGAATGCCGCGATACAAAGAAAAATATCACCGAAAGAATGGACATTGGAAAATATTTCAGTTTCGAAGGCAACCTTTAAAAAACTGGGAATAACCTATGATTGGGACAGAGAGGTAACAACATGCCTGCCCGATTATTATAAATGGACGCAATGGCTCTTCATTCAGCTCTATGAAAATGGTTTGGCATACCGGTCAAATGCTCCGGTAAACTGGTGTCCGTCGTGTATGACGGTACTCGCCAATGAGCAGGTTGAATCCGGTGAGTGCTACCGATGCGGCACGGAAGTAACAAAGAAGGATCTGGAACAATGGTATTTCGGCATAACGAAGTATGCTGACAGATTACTGGAAGATCTCGAAGACCTTCCGCTCTGGCCTGAGAAGGTAAAGCTCATGCAGCGGAATTGGATCGGCCGTTCTTATGGAGTAACAGTTAACTTCCCTTTGAAAAGCGGAAATGGAGAGATCAAGGTCTATACGACCCGGCCGGATACTCTTTACGGAGTTACCTTCATGGCCGTCGCCCCGGAGAATCCTCTGCTCAACTCATTGGATATCACTCCGGAAAAAAGGCAAGAGCTTGACGCATATATTGATCAGGCGCGCAAGAAGTCCGAGGTGGAGCGTACCGGCACCAAAACAGAAAAGGACGGTGTTTTTACCGGAGTGTACGCGATTAATCCCCTTACCGGAGAAGATGTAGAGATCTTTGTAGCGGATTATGTCCTTGCTACATACGGCACCGGCAGCGTCATGGGAGTTCCCGCCCATGATGAGCGCGATTTTTCCTTTTCAAAGAAATATTCCATCCCTATTAAAGTCGTTATCAATCCCGAGGATGAACAATTAGACATATCATCAATGACGAACGCATATATCGAACCGGGTATTATGACGGATTCCGGTGAATTCACTGGGATGATATCCTCTGATGCCATCGAAAAAATAATTGAGCATCTGGAAGCGGCGGACAAAGGTAAGCGTACGGTAAATTACCGCCTTCGCGACTGGCTGATCTCCAGGCAGAGGTATTGGGGCGCACCGATCCCTATGATACATTGCCCGGATTGCGGCATGGTTCCCGAGAAGGTCGAGAATCTTCCCATATTGCTGCCTGATTCCCGCAAGGTGGATTATGTGCCCAAGGGGACTTCGCCGCTCGGGTCCGTGGATGATTTTGTTAATACGAAATGCCCCAAATGCGGAAAAGACGCAAAGAGGGATACCGATACGATGGATACTTTTGTAGATTCCTCATGGTATTTTCTGCGCTATACCGATGCCTTGAACAGCGACAGCATTTTTTCAAAGCAAAAAGCGGATTACTGGCTGCCGGTGGACCTGTATATCGGCGGAGTCGAACATGCCATACTCCATTTGATGTTCTCGCGCTTTATCACCAAGTTCCTGCATGATATCAAAATGATCTCTCATCAGGAGCCGTTCAAGCAGCTCTTTACTCAGGGAATGGTCATGAACCGTATCAACGGTGATCTGGAGGTGATGTCAAAATCCAAGGGGAATGCGGTTCCCGTAGGTCCTTTTGTAGAGAAAGAGGGCGTCGATGTAGCTCGCGGCACTATCCTTTTCATCGCTCCTCCGGAAGCGGACCTGGAATGGAAGGAATCAAGCGTCGATTCTATTAAGAGGTTTATCTCGAGGATACAGACCGTATTGGACGCGGAGGAAGGGAATAACGATGACAAGGAGATCAGGTATCAGACACATCTTTTGGTAAAAAAAGTAAATTCGGATATCGAACGGTTCAAATTGAATACCGCCATAGCCGCAATGATGGAATATGTTAACTTCATCCATAAAAAGATGGAATCTGCGGATTTCTCCCTGTCTAAAGATACAAAGGCAATGTTCATCAAGGTGATGGCGCCGTTTTTCCCTTATTTGGCGGAGGAATACAATAAACTCATTTTTGGCGGCGGATCTATCTTTGAGAAGCAGTGGCCTGTACACGATGAGACCGCCCTCATGACCGATCAGATAGAGATACCGGTGCAGATCAAGGGTAAATTGAGAGCCGTTATTACGGTGGGCAGAAGCGCCACAAAGGAAGAAATACTAAAACTCGCATATTCCAACCCTAATATCAAGAAGCATTTACAGGGAATGACGATACGCAAGGAGATCTATGTTCCGGGCAAAATGGTCAATATTATTATTTAGCATCCTTATTCCGATGTTCATCGGCTGCGGATATACATTCGGTAACTTACTCTTGAACGGTGAGCGTAAACTTGAACTTTCAAGTATATCGAACATTACAGAATTTTCCTGTGACTTCATTATGGAAAGTGCAATATCGGACGCTTTTTCAAATGCCGGTATAAGAATCCGCAATATTTCCTCCGATCGATCCCGTGCCGGCGGTGTGCTTGTTATCCGTATCACGGATGCCTTGAAAAAAGCCTCGATGTTCAATGAAAAAAGCAAACCTCTGCAATACCGCATCAGCTTCACGGTAGAGTATGAATTCAAAGAGGGCGAGGAGATATTGAAAGAGGGAAAGATAACTGACCACGGTTATTATTATCCCGAAAGAGATACCAAGAACAGGGAAGACGACGCGATAGAAGAGGCATTCACAAAAATTTCAGTTAAAATTGTCGATAATTGTCTTGACCGATGGTGATATGTACGCAATCTGCCCAATATAGCGGCAAATAATCCATTGGCACATAAAGTGCAATTTAACTAGCAATAGAGGAGGACCTATGAAACGCAAAGGTACCACGATAATCGAGCTTCTTGTTGCAGTTACCATTATAACAGTCGGGCTTTTTGCCGTGATCAGGATGTTGGGTGTGGTAGGCGCTAATGCCAGACAACTTACACATAAGAACGAGGCAAAGCTCATTGCGAAGACCCGTATTGATCTTATTGAGTCCCGTGCCCAGTCGGATTTCAACGGCATATCTGATATCAATTGGCTCTATGAGAATGACAGACCGATCTATACGGCCATGGATATCAAACTCAGCAAGAAATACTTTGTTAGGGAAGAGGTGGAATATGTGGTCATGGAGCAGGATCTTTCTGGAACAGAAGATAAACCCTATCGCATAAGGGCACTGATAGATACTGATAATAATCTCGCAGATGACTATACCGGCCAAGGACTTGATATGAAGAGGGTGACCGTCCATGTTTCATGGCCGGAGACCAGAAGGCAGGTTACGATCACCGCCGCCCTGAACGCTTTGTTATCAGGCGATAACAATTTCTTCAAAGAGGTTAGAATGAAGGAATACACCCTTTCTACGGTGATCTCCAGTTTTCAGCCCATGGATAAGTCATGCTGTGACAATCCTTCGGTCGACAATATCGAGATCATTGCCGACGGCGGCGCTGCCATTGACTGGACATCACAGGCTCTGCCTGTTTCTACGGGCTTCACTGTCAGGGTGGGCTTGAATGATAATTGTCCCTCGCGGTTGCCGAAGCTTACACTGCTTTACTGGTATTACGGTCAAACGATGGCTGATGCGGTATCATTGGAATTGAAAAGCGCCGGCAGTTTGAATTATTATACTGCCGATGTTCCGGCTTCAGCTGTTATAAACGCGGATATGGGCTCTCCATTCGCTAAGGATTCCGTATGTACCGAGGAATACGGCGGCGAAGAGCCTTTTGATATGTTCCTCCAGGTCTATGTTCAGGATGAATTTATCGGTGAGGACTGCACCAATACCGTAAGGGAATCGTATTCAAATTCCGCGACCCTTAATGTATATGATTCTCAACCCCCCACCATAAGCGATTACAGCTCACAAATAGTTGCCGATGCTTGTGACGGCCTCGTCATGGCGACCATATTGGACGGCGCCAATGGTGTTTCCGGCCTTGATCTGAACAGGGTACAGGCTTATTATGCCCGGCTGGACGCCGCCGGGAACAAGGGTTCTCTGATCGAGATATACGACAGAAAAGGCCCGGATGCGGAAGGTAGATTCACATGGACGATCCCCGAAACGGCAATTGAAGATTGGTCCGGCGGCGGCACTTATGATGATCTGCCGGATATCTACTATGAGATAGTCGCATATGATAAATGTGACTCCTTTGCCATGATCCCCGTAGGCGGCGCCGAAGATACCTATATTAAGGTTACCGAATTTGATAACAGCCCTCCGAAGATCGTTTTCAATTACGGCGGACGGGGCTTTTCAGAGTGCGTTGCCTCGAATATTGAACCGATAATAATTGATTTCGATGTTCTGGATGAATGCGGTGTTTACCAAACAGCATTCGCCGCGGTACCGATGGAGATCATGTATTATGGCGGCGATACAAACCCTCATGTACACTATATTCCCGTCTCGCCCCCTGAAACTTGGTATAATGTCAAATGGTATATAACTCCCAATAGCCGGGATGATCTGTATTTCGTTACCATGGCATATGACTCTTCGTATAATTATGTCTATAATCCTCCAAGTGAAGACAATCCGAATGTACACTATCTTTCCATTCATCAGGCGGACGCCCTTTATTTTCCAAGCGGGATGAGCGATCCCTATTTAAGCGGAGATGTAGCTCTCGAAGGACCGGTCAATGATACCGTGGTCCTCACATTGGAGAACTTCCGCCACGGGGATATGATCCTTGATTCCATTGAGATCAAAGAGCCAACATATAAAAGCATCTGTCTTTCTTCAGGTGATACCTCCGCGGCATTTCCCTATATAGACAGAATAACCATAGAGATACAGGGATC
Source organism: bacterium (assembly GCA_023133295.1). GTDB lineage: Bacteria > AUK180 > AUK180 > AUK180 > AUK180 > JAGLWT01. Next base: position 31,770 of record JAGLWT010000134.1, read on the forward strand.
GTCTACATATTATCCGTCTAATAGAGGAGTTATCTGGGATTGGAGAGATGATTCTCCCACACCGGGTTCAAGAGAAAGAGCCCCGATAGAGCTGCAATTGGACTCCTCGATCCACGCCAATCTGTGGATCCCTGATTACGGCAGCACCATCAAACTGTATCTGCATTTTGCAAATCAAATTACCGATCAGCCCTATGAGGCTATTCCATTCGGAATGGATCAATGTGATTTCGAGATCATCTTGAAGACTGATCAGTCACAAGAATATACATGTCCGCAGACCTATATATTCAGCACGAAGGATTGGGGATATAATTACCCGCCGGTAGCGAATGCAGGAGCGGATAATTTCACCACCGTGGGAAATATGATGTACTTTGACGCGAGAGGTTCGGGTGATTGCGATGATGCGCTAACCGACCTTACATATTACTGGGCCTTCTCTACCGGCGATTCACATTATGGCGCCACATATTATCATACATTTACAGAGAAGGATTTTCTTATTGCCAAGCTCGGCGCGGATGATAGTGAACCAGCATATATAGATGTGTCTCTTGAGGTTGTAGATCCTTCGGGAGATTACGACACGGACACGATGACCGTGATCCTTTTCCCCGCCCCCACCGGAATCGATACCGAGATCTGTGACGACGGCGTGGATAATGACGGAGACGGTTTTATCGATTGTGAAGATAAGGACTGTGTGGAGCATATAGCCTGTGTCAAGATTGAAACCATTTGTAATAACGGTCTTGATGATGACGGTGACGGCCTGATCGATTGTAATGATCCGGACTGTGTTGCTGCGGCAAATTGCGTAGCCGTTAATCCGGAGATCTGCGACAATGGGAAAGACGATGACGGTGATGGTTTTGTGGATTGTGATGACCCTGATTGTAATGCTTACTATCTGTGCCAAACAGTTGAAACTAATTGTAACGATTCTTTAGACAATGACGGAGACGGTTCTATCGATTGCGCTGATTCCGATTGTGAAAAGGATGCGGCATGTGTTGGAACAAATAAGCCGCCTATTATAACCTCCTTCACCTGCACATTGTTGGGCGGCACAACTATCGGCTTTACGGTAACGGTGGAAGATCCTGATGATACTAAGTTTTACTATCTCTTTGACTGGGGTAATGGCAAGTCGTCTTCCAAGACTGACGGACCCACGACAACAACCAGTTACATATTTGCAGATAATCAGACACAGTCCTTTACGGTCACGGTCACGGTGAACGATGCTTCCGGCAGCGATGTTGCGACAGTTATAGTCAATTGTATTCAGAAAGAAGGCTGTTCCTGTAATTAGGAGTGATGATGAATAAAACAAGAAAAGGCTTTACCTTAATTGAGCTTCTTGTCGTCATGTCGGTCTCGCTCTTGGTGCTCGGTATGATATACACAGCGTACAATTCCATCAGAAACGGCCTGGCAAAGAGAAAAGCGGCGGCGGAAACGGAGATGTATATCGACAAGGTAGTAAGAGAATTGACAAGAACATACGGGTCGGCAAGGTATATAACAGTTTCCGATACACAGACCGGCGCACTTCTGATACAGACCCCGGGTTGGCGTTCCGTGGACAGAGCGCATGACGCTTACGGTGAAAAGGACGGCTGGATGTTCACCAGTAATTATACCTTTAACCGAGGCGTATTCAACTATGGAGTCGGATTTACTGGGGATACTTATTCCTCCGGCCGCGCCGATCACGGCGAGATACTTATTCTCCTGAATTTCGCATTCGAAATACACTATTATAACAGAGAGCACCCGACGATCGACTATTACCGCGCGCTTGGTATAAATAATGTGGACGGAACTCAACTCACCGCAAAAAGTACTTTTGTATATGTGGAATATTACCCATCGGACGGTACTTATAAGGTGAAACCTATCGCGGAAAAACCATCCCACATGCATATCAGGCGGGTGGAGATCGAACCGGCTTTGCTATCCTCCGGTGCATATAATAAGAAGGTGCTGAATATTTCTTTGGGCATCAGGCATTATCTTCACAAGGTCAAGGAATTAGAAGATGTTGCCAAAGCCGGAGACAGATATAATTATGAGACACAGAAGTACTTCACTCTGTACATCAGATCAAGATAAAAAAGGAGATATATATGAAAGAGAGAAAAGGCTCTATTTTAATGCTGGTCATTGTAATTTTGGCCGGAGTTCAGCTTCTTTCGCTGATCTATATTGGAGTAGTCAAAAGCTATAAAAGAAGCGTACAATATTCCAATGCGGTGGACAATGCGCTTTATAATGCGGAAGAGGGGCTCAACAGTGTTATTAATATTCTGATGAGAGACGAGGATTGGGACTTCCGGTCTGCCGGCAGTAAAACGCCGTCCAGCGGATTCGCTAATACGATCCCTTATGCGTTCAACTTCGAATCCATGGATTTTAATGTTCAGGTTTTGAGTGAGAACAGTAATCCCATAACCGATATGACAGGTGTTACAGAGCCGGAATTCAATACCAAAGAACATTGTATGTGGGTTAAGGTCACAGGATATTATTATCCCCAAGAAGACCCGCAAAAATGGATCTCACTGGCTGCGACCGGCAGTGATACAACTGCTTTATGGGCGCGTATCGCAAAAAGAACGGTGATCGCGAAGATCACCTCAGCGATGCCTCTGAATCCATTTGAATCGGCTATTTTTTCCTGTGGTGAGGTCGACGCAGGCGGAGGAGCATCGATTGACGGCAAGGTTTGTGCTCCGACTGTCTCAGGCACAATAGGAGCGAATGCGGATACCGAGTGTGCGCCTACTGCAGCTGAATGTGTGGATATCGTTGATCAACTCACTGGTTGGGCGGAAGATATATGTGCGGAGGCCTATGAGGAAGGACATGGTTACACGGGAGCAAAAACGATGTTGGTTACTTCGTTTTCCGGTCTCAGCCCTTCTGGAGTTTTAGATGGTAAGTACTGCTTTGAAGAGGATGTCAGCTGGGGTGCCGGCGTTGATGGAGTAACCCCTGTAGATCTTAACGGGGATATGGACTATTCGGATGAAGGTATGGGGGAGGTTGCTCCGCCCATCATGATAATCAAAGGGAATTTAACTATGACAGGTACTCCCGATTTCAAAGGGATCGTTTTGGTGATGGGTGAATATTCTACTACTAACGCCAATCTTCTCTCTGGAGATGAGAATTTTCAGGGCACAGTTGTATCATTTGATTCCCTTGCTCTTCAGGGAGGAGCTGAAGTTGGATTTATGGATTTTTCCAAATATATCAATGTAAACCGTAATAAAGTCTCGCGATCCGGATGGGTTATCGCGGATAAGCCGGTCAAAATGGAATATCCCGAAGCAAGCGGCACTTATTATAATATTGAAGTGGCTCACCTTGCCCCACCCAATCCCACAACCTGGCATTAGCGAAAGGCCGATAAGAGCACCGGTGCACAAGCGCACACGAGCACAAGTTGATAGGTGCAGAAGAGAGAATTACAGATGAACAATTGTAGGGGCAAACCTGCGTGTTTGCCCTTTCCCTTTCTTCTTGTATCATTCAGATTGAGCGGAAGCGATTGAAGAATCCAGGCGGCAAAATGAAAAAGGGATATGTTTATATAATATCTAATAAAAGGAATGGGACGAGTGTATAAAGAAGTGTGAAGTCTGAAGTGTGGAGTGTAAAGTAAAGAATCGAGAAAAGACAAAATACGAGAGATAAACTGGATGCCACGCTTTCGCTCTGCATGACAAAATCCTTCCCCACCACACTTTTGCACTTGTGCTTTTGTCACTTGTGCGCTGCGTAGCGTAACCTTCAACTTTTGAACTTTTGAACGCCTCGGCTCTGCGAAGTATAACTGATCATCCTATCATCCTCGTGCCGAGGCCTTTATGTTCCGTTTGAAAAAAGATCTCCGTAAATATCGGATGTATCGCTGCTTTCCGTGAGCGAGAAAAATTCCGCGTATCGTTCGGAAAATTCAACATCGTATTCCACATAATTATTCTGTGTACTGTCCTCTACATGCCGCCCCGGTATCACGCCGGTAGCGAAGAACAGCGTGAATACAAGAGATAGAAATGCCACGGCGCTGGCTATGGATGTGATCATAGAGGATCTTTTAACTTTGCTGTCCTTGAAATTCAATATCTTCTCAATGCTCATAAGATAAACTCTTCTTTCTCTTTCATTAGTGAAGATAATATCTTCTTTTTTCATGCCGGTACCTCCATTTTTAATCTGTCTCTCGCTCTTTTCAAAGAGACCTTTACAGCTGTCACGCTTTTTCCTAATGATCCGGCTATCTCTTTGATCGACAATCCGGATATATAGAACATGATCAATAACTCTCTGTCCTTTGCCGACAGACGCGACATTCCTGCCTTCAGCATCATTTTTTCTTCTTCCGAATACGGACTTTCTTCCTTCTCTTCCTTGCTGCTTTGGATATTATCATCGTATGACAAAATGATCCCCTTTGATTTTCTGAAGTAGTCCATCGCAGCATTATGGGCTATCCTGTAAATGAACGAACTGAGCATTCCCCTGTCTTTGTATTTCCCGATCCCTTTATAAAATCTGAAGAAAACCTCTGATGTAAGGTCCTCAGCTTCTGAGGGCTCTCCCACCATTCGGATCAAATAGCCGTATATCCTTCCGGAATATTCCTTGTATATATGATCGAATCCCATCATATTGCCTTTTTTAATAAGGGTTACTGCTTCCTGTTCTTCCATATACTATTACAACGCATTTGCGCGCGAAAAGGTTACATCCGGTAAAAGGTAAAGCTTTCCAGGTATTCTTCGAGATTGGTCGAGGAAAATAATTTTTCCTTGAGCGCCTTTGAATAAATCTCCCCTTTGAAAAGAAATACCATGAATTTACGGATCTCATGGAGTCGCTTTTCTCCATAAATTTCTGAATACTTCTTGATAAAGAATTTTGCCATGTCGATCTTTTCATTCAATGAGGGCGTCCGCTCCTTGAAAAGAAGAGGGTTCATCAATATTCCCCGCGCCAGCATGATGCCGTCCGGGGAAATATTTTCCTTGATCTCACGGATATGAGAAACGGAATAAATACCACCGTTCAGGATCAGCGGGACATTCAGCTGATCTTTGAATTGCTGATAGAGCTCCCAATGCGGCGGCGGCGAGAATCCTTCCGCTACTGTGCGGAAATGCACCGTGATAAAAGTGAGGTTAAATACCTGGAGCTCTTTTAAAAATGATACAGTTTCCTCAATATCGTTCAATGTGAACCCGATCCTTGTTTTTATGCTCAAGGGGCCTTTCCACACCTTGCGTATATCTTCCAATATCGCTTTCGCGTCATCCTTCCTCTCTAAGAGTCTGACCCCTCCGCCGGTCTTCAGTATTTTTTTTACGGGACACCCCATATTGAGATCGAGCAATACAGGGTCGGCCTTTTTCAGGAGTATGTGTATTGCCTCCTGAAAGATGCCCTTTTGAAATCCGCCGAATAATTGGATCCCATACGGCTGGTCATTTTCGAATGAAAAGGTTTTGTCGAATTTCCCCCGTGCTATCTCGAAGGGATTGATCATTTCCGGGAAGTACAGGCCGGTGAAGCCGTTTTGTCTCAGAAGTTCTCTGAACGGTAGAGAGGTGTATCCCGAAAGCGGCGCTATTATCGGCTCAGTAAGTTTTTCTAAAATCTGATCTTGAGAAAACATCCTGAGCCTTGAATTCTTTTCCTGATCTCAAAAGATGATAAGCCAGTCCGGCTACCATCGCTCCGTTATCGGTACAGTATTCCAGCGGGGGAAAGAATAATTTTACACCCTTGTCCTTTATCTTGGAATGAGCATAATCGCGTAAAAAGGAATTCGCCGCCACTCCGCCGCCAAAAACGATCTGGCCCAAGGGCTTCTCCCTGTTCAGCTTATTTACGGAATTAAGGACGATATCGAATGCCGCTTTCTGAAAAGAAGCCAGGAAATCCTTCTCCTGTCCGTCATATTTTTTTGACCGGATCATCTCCAAAGTGGCTGTCTTCAATCCGCTGAATGAAAAGTCCAGGGTATCTTCTTTAAATCTGGTGACAGGGAATACGATCCGGTCGCAATTGCCATTAAGGGCTCTCTTGTCGATGGCCTTTCCCCCGGGGTATCCCAATCCCATAAAGAAGGCGATCTTGTCAAATGCTTCCCCGATGGCATCATCCCTGGTCTTGGCAAGTATCTCATAATTAAGGATGGAGTCCGCTCGGATAAGAAATGTGTGTCCGCCTGATATTAGAATTGCATAATGGGGGTAGAGGATCTCCTTGGTAAAGATCATTGAAGGCATATAGAGGTGAGCGAGAATATGATTGACGGGTATCAATGGTTTAGATAATCCGATCGATAATCCCCGGGCGAACATGAATCCCACAAGTAGCGATCCCACAAGCCCGGGGCCGTTTGTGACCCCGATCGCGTCTATCTTATCTGCTTCGATATTTGCTTTTTCCAGTGTTCTTTTGAAAAGAATGGAGATCTTTTCCGCATGATGCCTCGCCGCGAATTCTGGCACGACACCTCCGAACGGCGCGTGGATCTCGTCCTGGAATTCCCTGGAATCCGCCAATATCTCAACTCCGTCCCGGACGATGGACAATGCGGTCTCATCGCAGGATGATTCAATGCCCAGAATAAGCATTAATCCTCCTCGATATTCGCCAGCATCTTTTTTAAGTTATCAGGTATATCCCGCCTGCCGTTGTTTCTTAATTTCTCTCTGTTCTCAATAATATAGGAAACGGGGACAACTCGGATATTCAATGCCTTGATCTCGTCAAAGACCTTGCTGAAGGTTTCCAGAGTTGACCTTCTCATATGACAGATCCCAACGGAGTAGCCCTTGATATATGCGATCTTGAAGAGATTGTGAAATTGTCCGATAATATACGCTTCTGATGAAGAATTATCTAAGAACACATCTCTTTTGATCGAAGGTATCCCCGCCTCCACCGCGGTCTCGTAACCTACACTGGTCGAGGTCGTTCTTGAATCAACAAAAAAGAGGTCTTTCTTCTTCGCCACATCCATGAGCACCTTCAGTACCCGTTTGTCCGAGGTGACCTTTGACCCTTTGTGATTGTTGAAGCCTACGGCGACGGGAACAAAATTCAGGTTTTCCTGAAAGAGTTTTCTGATCTTATCTTCTTTGAAATCGGCAAATATCATACCCTTGTCCGTTGCTTGAGAAGAGTTCTTCGGCTCCATCGGCAGGTGCAGCATCACTTCATTATTATTTTTCTGGGCAAAAGCGATCATCTGCGAGGCGTATGGTGTGTGTGGAAGTATGGCAAGGTCAATATTCTCATATCCCTCCAGGAGTGAAAAGTATTTTGGCGGAAGGTATCCGCAATCGTCTATCAGGATCGCGATCACAGGCGACTTGCCATCGTGCAGTGCCTCTGCCAGGCCTTTCTCTATGGAAAAGAAATGTGTGATCTGATCAAAGGCCGATACATAAAAAGTTATGATCTCCCTCTTTCCTATGTGGTATGTGTATGTATCTTTTATTCTGCCGTCATTATCCTTGATCGTTTTTATTATTTCTTTGGAAATTGTGTTGAGATCAAAATTATCGGTCAATTGAATATTAAAAGTGGTATACAGGAATCTCTTTTTACCCTTTGTTTTTTCTTCGAATATCTCGTCAACCATGGTCCTTGATATCTTCTTTGTGTGAAAATACTTTCTCAGATTTCCATTTATCATCAAAGATCTTTTGAAGTAGTCAAAATTATCATCCGGAGCAGGTTCCTTCTTCTCGACCACCGGTTTCACCTTTATTTCGGTTTTCGGCTCCGTAGCTTTTTTATCCAATGTTATACGGTCATCCAGCAGCGCCCGGTCGGTTTTTTCAGGAATAAGGATGAAAACGATCGCCAGGATGAGAGAAAAGGCCGCCCAGAGAAGAAATTTCTTCAAAGAGAATCTGGCTTTCTTTCCCTTTGTGGTTTTCTTCCTTTTACCTGCGGCGGGCTTTTTCTTCTTTCCTTTGACAGGTGTTTTTTTTCTTTTTTTCTTTTTTACTTCTTTTCCCATGTAATCGCTTTAATTGCATTCAATGCATGTTTTAATTGTTCGTCCATTATCGGATCCATGATATGATCCTCATCACCGTTCATTTCCAATTCACTGAGTCCTTTGAATATCATAAGGCGGATAAGCTCTCTATCCGCTTCCAAACCATTGCTTTTCAATCTGTTTTCCAATATGCGTACATTGAGTGGGTTCACCGCGTAAGTATTCAACTCGGGCTTTTCATAGCCCTCCTTGATCGTTTCGAAGGAATCGTCGGTTCTCTCCATTGATTTGATCCTCGCCGCCATGTCCTTCAGATAATCGGCGATATATTTCCCTTCTTCAATATCTGATATTGTGCGAAGCACTTCGTCCGTGTAATATTTCTGCTCAACGGGTATATCCGGCTTAATGCCTTTGCCGTGTATAGATTCCTCAGAAGGCGTATAATATTTCGCGATCGTGAGTTTTACTGCGGAGCCGTCACTCAATGGAAATACCCTTTGAACGGAACCTTTTCCAAAACTTCTTTCTCCGACAACAATACCCCGGCCGGTGTCTCTTAATGCTCCCGCGACGATTTCGGATGCCGAAGCGGATCCCGCGTTAATAAGAACCACAATGGGTTTGTTATTGAACAGGGGCTTCTTCTTGGCATATGCCGTATCCAGTAATTCTTCCCCTCTGCCCTTGACCGAAACTATCTTAGTGCCCTTTGTCAGAAACAGGTCGGAAACATCAATAGCCGCGTCCAGCAGCCCACCGGGATTGTTTCTCAGATCCAGAATATACCCTTTGACATTCTTCTTTTCAAGCTCTTTAATGGCCTTTGTGATCTCACTCTCCGATGTTTCCTTGAAGTCGGAAAGCCGTATATATCCCACAGAATCATAATGATCCCATTTCACACTTTTGAGCTTAATATTATCCCGTATAACATTGTATTCCTTTACTTCCTGATTGGATGTCCGGTACATGGTTATCTTGACGGGCGTACCCGGCTTGCCACGCAGCATATCCACGGCCTCCTGCAGTTTCAATTTCGCCGTATCCACTCCGTCTATCTTTATGATCTGGTCACCCGCTTTTATACCGAGTTTATACGAAGGCGAATCCTCGATAGGAGAAACACATGTCAGCACATTGTTCTTGATGGTGACGACCATTCCTACGCCGCCGTATGTTCCTTTGGAGTTTCGCAGCAGGTCTTCGTGTACTTTCTTCTCAAGGAAGTTGGAGTGCGGATCAAGATTATTCAGCATGCCTTCGATCGCATAATGGAATAACTTTGACATTTCCACATCGTTGATATAGTATTTCTTGATCGTCAGCAGAGATTCCTCAAAGAGCTTTTGAGCATCCTTGATGTCCTTTTTTGATTCCGCCGCAGTAATTGTAGCACAGAGCAGCAGCATAAGCATTATTGCGATGAACGCTCTTTTTATATTCATTATTACCTCATTATTAACAATTCCGGATCGAAGGGATTGCCGTCGATCCATGTGCTGAAGTAGAGGATGTTCTTTCCTCCGTGATCAGCCATGACCTTTCCCAAGAGGTCGCTCTTTTTTATCTCCTGGCCTTTTGACACATAGATCTCGCTCAAATTCGCGAAGACCGCGGCAAAACGCTCGTCCACTGAGATGATTATAACATTTCCCTTCCCCTTAAGCCAATCTGAAAAAATAATCTTCCCCGATATGGGGGAGAAGAGCTCATTTTCTACTTTTTCAAGCTCAATGCCGTCATTATTGATAGATATGCCGAATTCCTTATTGACGGATTTTCCGAACCTGGACACGATCTTGCCGGAAATATTAAGATTCAATTTGACCTTATAAGCCGCGATGATACTGCTTATCTTTCCGAGGTCTTTCTTTGCGACCGTCTTTGTCTCCGCATTTCTCCTTTTTTCCATTTCCTTGCGTATCATATCCTTTATCTGCCTATTGATCTTGTTTTTTTTCTCTTCCAATCCCACCAGATAATCACGGTAGCGGTTCTTTTCCTTTTTTAGTTTTCCCAGATATGTGTTTTTCAGGTCCTTTTCATTCTCGATATTGCTGGATTTTAATTCCACCAGCTTCCTGACCTTCTGTATCTGATTTGAGCGTATGCTGTACTCATCGTTCTTCTGTACTAATTCTTCTTTGGTCTTAAGCAGTTGACGGACATATTTGCGGTTCTTTTCGTTCAGTCTCCGTAAAACTTCATATTTCAAGACATTCTTGTCAAAATCATATGCAAAAAAAGCAGAGTAGGACTTCTGCATTGTTCCCAGCGCATACCACTTGCCGAGCGCCGCCCTTACCTTTCCCTTGATCAGGAAAAAATCCTTTTCCAATTGCTGGATCTGTTGTCCCATTTTCCCTATTTCGGAATTCAATTTACGCACTTCTCTTACATATCGGTTCATTTCCTTCTTTGATTTTTCTAATTCATGATCGATATGTTCGATATCTGAAAGGGTTACATTTTCCTTACGGGACGCATTTTTGATGAGCTCTTCATTTTTCTTGATCTCTTTTTCCACATCCTTCAGTTCTTTTTTATAATTATCCATTGAGCCCGCGGAAAAGATCATCAACCCCAATAAGGGATATACGATCACTTTAAATAGATCTTTGCGGAAATGAGCGAACCCAGCCATCCGAAAACGCCTCCAATTATAATCATATAAATCGCTTGAACAGGGGAGATCAGGGCAAAACGCGAAAATATTTCAGGCGGAAAGATAGAGTTTTTAAAAAGGTATAACGGCAGAAAGAAAAGATCCGCGACCACTCCGCCGATCAGGCCCTTTAATATGCCCTCCACCATAAAGGGAAAGCGTACAAAGGTTTCTGTCGCGCCGATCAATCTTTTTAAATAGATCTCCTGATCCTTGGTGAAAACCGATAGCCGTATCGCATTCCCGACGATGAGTACCACCAAGAGTGAAAATAGAATAAAGATCGCGCTCCCGAAGTTTTTCAAATACATTACCAGATCGCTCAATTGCTTCTGAAGGGTCGAGCTTTCAACCGCCTGATGATCTTTGAATCTCCCGTATATGGCAGCAAGGTCGTCCGGCTTGACCGATCCCTTTGTAAATGCCCATATTGCTTCCGGAAGGATATCCTTGCCGTAGATCTCAATCAGGTCCTCGATATTTTCATCGTCCTTGATCTTTGAAAAGACATCGTCTTTGTTCAGGAATTCCACACGCTTGACCGCTTGCTCATCTTCAAGCCGTGTCATGAGGTCTTCTCTGTCAGAAATATTTGCCGTCTCCTTGATATAGAATATCAGCGACGGTGAAGAGCTCAGATTGTCAATGAGCAGCTCGACGGTGTTGAAGATGGAGAACATTACTCCGATGATAAAGAGCGATATTGAGATCAGGGTGACTGAAATGACAGTAACGGAAGAATTCCTTATGATATTCTTTGTGCCTTCTCCAATGAAATATGCCAGGTTCTTAATCACTGCCGAGTACCTCGCCATCTTTCAAAAAAAGTCTTTTGTTATTTGAGACCAACTCCGGCAGCCTTTCATCATGAGTCGCGACGATCACCGTCATCCCCAATAGATTCAATTCCCTGAATTCCTTAATTATATCAATGCTTATCGCATCGTCAAGATTGCCTGTGGGCTCGTCTGCGATAAGTAACAGAGGCGAATTTGAAATTGCCCTGGCAATGGCGACCCTCTGCTGCTCGCCGCCCGAAAGATGATGGGGAAATAAGTGCTCCTTCCCGTGAAGGTTCAGAAGCCTCAGAACCTCTTTTACCCTTCGCCGGATATAATTTGGCCGATGCCCGAGCGCGAACATGGCAAATTCGATATTTTCAAAAACGGTCCTGTCATAAAGAAGCTTGAAATCCTGAAAGACGATACCGATCTTTCTCCTGAAAAAGGGGAGCTTCCTTGCGGGAAGCTTTTCCAGATCCGCCCCATTGATAATGATCTGTCCCGAAGTGGGAGTGATGTCTTTGTACAGAAGTTTTAATAATGTTGTCTTCCCTGCACCGGAAGGACCAAGCAGAAAGAGGAAATCTCCGCTGTTCACGAAGGCATTCACATTTTTTAAGGCGAAAATATCTCTTTCGAAAACGACAGAAACATTTTTGAGTTCAATCATTCTTTTATCGGCACCACACAGAGGAATTTAAATATCCCGTCGCCTGTATTTCTAAATTGATGGAGCACCATTTCAGGAACGAAACCGAAATCTCCCGGCTCCAGCGTGAAATCGCCTTCCTCTGTTGCCAGCAGCCCGCTGCCCTCAAGAACAAATATCTCATGCTCCCACTCATGTACATGCTCAGGAGTATGGCCGTCTTTCTGTACCTCGAACATTCTCATTGCGTAGTTCTCCGCGCCGTCCTTTTTCGCTACCAGCCAGCGGATAGTGGTATTCGCGGCACCCTGCATATCTACCTTCTGTGCTTCAACCTCATCAAAGTGTTTTCTTAAGACCATTTCTTCCTCCAATTATTCAAATAGGAGCGTTCTTTTCCTACAACTACTATTATAAATAAAAAGAGAGGATATATCAAGCGCACAGTCTGCTGTGCAGACTGGGTGTGAAGTGTGAAGTCTGAAGTGTAAAGTGGGAAAATAGAATTAACAATTAGAGAGTGTCATCCAGAGGGAGCTTGCGACCGTGGGATCCAGTTTTCGCATTATTTGTCATCTTGAGTGTAACGAAAGATCCATCGTCCTGTCATTCCCGGCTTGATCGGGAATCCATCTTGCTCCCTATTTGTCATCCCTTCGATTCACTCAGGGCAGGCTCTGAGCTTTTCCGCGAAGGATCCATCTCCTTGTCATTCCCGACTTGATCGGGAATCCAGCTTGCTCCTTATTTGTCATCCCTTCGATTCACTCAGGGCAGGCTCTGAGCTTTTCCGCGAAGGATCCATCTGGTATTTACTCCTTGCGTTTTCCCCACTTGTGCACTTGTGCTCTTGTTGCTTGTGCTCTGCGTAGCGTCACTATTCACTATTTTTCGTCATTCCCGCGAAAGCAGGGAATCCATCTTTTCCATGTCACACGCTACTGGTGCGCTTGATAAAACACTTGAAAAGATGTAAAATTATACAAGTATCAGGGCATACTACGGAGCGGAGGCGCGCAATGAAATATTTCGATTTCCTTTTCGATCAAATTAAGTGGGAGAGAATGAGAAATATAGATGTAATTCTGGAAATAATGTCAACAATGTCAACCACCGTCCCCATAATCGATTCTCCAACAGAGCAGCAAATGGGGAGGGAGAGGGAGTGAGAAATGGATAAGAAGACAGAAAAAGAATTAAAGAAATTAATAGAACTCTTTGAGAGAAATAAGGCACAATACAAATCAACTGCTTACGATGAATCGAATACCAGAACGGATTTTATTGATAAATTCTTTGAACTGCTGGATTGGGATGTCAGAAATACCAAAGGTTATTCCGAGCAGTACCGTGAGGTGGTTCGTGAAGATAAAGTAATTATACGGGGCAAAGCGAAAGCGCCCGATTATTCGTTCCGTATCGGTGGGGTCAGGAAATTCTTTGTGGAAGCGAAGAAGCCGTCAATAAATATCAAAGAGGATATCGGTGCAGCCTTCCAGGTCAGAAGATATGCCTATACCGCGAAACTACCACTCTCTATCCTCACAGACTTTGAGGAGTTCGCAATATATGACACCAGGATCAAGCCAAATCAGAAGGATAAGGCCTCTGTCGCGCGGATCTTTTACAGTACCTATGACGAACTTCTGAATCCGTCAAAGCCAGATCCCGAAAAGACGAATTTCGAGTATATCGCGAGTATTTTCTCCATCGAAGAGATCAAAAAAGGCAGTCTTGATCGATTTGTCGAAGAGACAAAGCGTAAAAAAGGTACTTCAGAGGTCGATAAAGAATTTCTGAAATCAATCGAGCACTGGCGGGAGATGTTGGCAAAGAATATTGCTTTAAGAAATGAGGAGCTTGATATACATGAGCTTAATTTCTCTGTACAGAAGATCATTGATAGGATCATTTTCCTGCGGATCACGGAGGACCGGGGAATCGAAGAATACGGCACACTTCAGAAGCTTGCGGGTATGGAAACGAAGTATCATGTATATGAGGAGCTGGTAAAACTTTTTCATAAGGCGGACAAGAAATACAATAGCGGCCTCTTTGATTTCAAAAAGGATCAGCTCACACCGACACTTACTATCGACTACAAAGTATTCATTGAGATAATCGACTCTCTGTATTATCCGAAATGTCCTTATGAGTTCTCCGTTCTCGGTGTGGAGATTCTCGGCAACATCTATGAACAGTTTCTGGGCAAGGTCATACGGCTTACTGACGGCCACCGCGCAAAGATCGAGGAAAAACCGGAGGTCAAGAAAGCAGGCGGGGTTTACTATACCCCTAAATACATAGTGGATTACATTGTCGAAAATACGGTTGGCGAAAAGCTGAAAGAAATTACCCTTAAATCCAAGATAAAACCCCTTACGATACTCGATCCCGCCTGCGGCAGCGGCTCGTTTCTGATCGGCGCGTTTGATTATTTGATGAAATATTATCTGAAGTTCTACAGCGAAGCGACCAGATTAAATAAATCACTCAAGAACGGATTGATCTTTGAAGCGGGGAAGAATGATTATCGTTTGTCTATCGAGGAAAAGCAGAGAATACTCATTGAGAATATATACGGCGTGGATATTGATGATCAGGCGGTGGAAGTTACTAAGCTGTCGCTGCTTCTCAAGCTTCTTGAGGACGAGTCCGAGCAGTCCGTAGCCAATGTATCGTTATTTAAGCATACCGCCATGGCAGTTCTACCAGACCTTTCCGACAATATCAAATGTGGAAATTCCCTCATCGGCTCTGACTTTTTCGACAACCGCCAGATGTCGCTCTTTGACGACGAGGAGATCCGAAAGATAAATCCCTTCGACTGGGAAGACGAATTTCCCGACATCTTCGCTCGCGGCGGCTTCGATTGTGTCATCGGAAATCCCCCGTATTTCAATGTTGATGAAACATGGGGGAAGGGAAGCAAGAGACAGCAGTATTTAAAGGAATTCTATGATGACATTTATACTGATAAGACGGACATTTTATTTTACTTCATAGGAAAATCTCTACAAATAGCAAAAGGAAAAATCAATTTCATTATTTCTAGAGCCTTTCTTGAGGCCTTCAAAGCAATGAATCTCAGAGATACTATCAGAAGAAAATCTAGTGTTTTCGAGATAATTGATTTTAACAATTTCTTAGTCTTCTTTAGGGTGGGAATTACTACATGTTTACTTGGGTTAGATAAATCAAACAAGACCATTAATGCCAATATTTATCAGCTGATTACTTCTGAATATTTTCCGGGTAATCTAATGGAGCAGAAACAGGATTGCCAATTATTCACTTCATTGAAGTGTCCCAATAGGAAGTTAACATCAGATTCTTGGATATTTATGAAAACAGAAATTCAAAAAATATGCAAAAAAATCAATAAAGTTGGGCAGAAGATTTCAGAGATTCTTATTATTGGAAAAGGGATGGAAACAGGAAGAAATTCAGTGTTTTGTATTGCGGAAGACCATGTATTCCGAGGTTTCAAATTACCGCCGAAAAAGAAATTTACACGAGCTAGGAATTCAGATATTCAAAGATATTATTTTAGTGAGAGCTCGATCTCTGCATTATATCTGGAAGAGGTTGTTAACTTTGAGAGCATGTCAGCATCGTTGCAAAAATACTTACTCTCTCATGAAAATGAACTGAAAAAGCGAGCAGCATACAAAAGAGGAGATTGTCTGTGGTGGAAATACACATGGCCACTCCATAAAGAATTAATAGATAAGAATAAAATCTATACTCCTTATTTAGCAAAGATGAATAGATTTGCCTTAGATTTAGAAAATAGATACCTAGGTTTAACAGACACAACTGTACTATTTGAAAATGGGCAACATGAAGATATGAAATATATCTTAGCATTATTGAATTCTAAACTATTGACATTTCGTTTCAAATATATCGGAAAGCTGAAGAGTGGAGGAATTCGAGAATATTTCTGGAATAGCGTGTCAAAACTACCGATTGTAAGAATTGATTATACTAATTCTGAGAGTGTTCAAATTCACGAGACCATTGTTGAACTTGTCAATCAAATTATGAAATTACAAAAGAAACTTCATTCTGCAAAAACAGATCGTGACAAAGAACTCTATCAAAAACAGATCAACATTCTGGACAGGAAGATTGACAAACTGGTGTATAGACTGTATGGATTGACGGATGAAGAGATCCAGATTGTGGAGGGGAGTGTTTGATTTCAGATTTCATGAAATATATTAATTCGTTGTCATCCATCCCTATGATGCTAATTGCAGTATTATTGCCATTCATTATCGCTACATTTCAGGAATATTTACACAAAAGAGAAGAAAGTAAACCTAATTATGCTGCGATAGATAAAAGAATCTATATAAAATATGTTTTGTGGAATTGGTGGTTTATTTTACCTTTCTTTATACTGCTTCTTCCGAAAATCATTATGACCTCTTTTGATAGTCAAAGTCTTCCCTTATTTATTTTTTCATTAATGATTTTTACATCGGGGTTATTCCTTGGGATTTTAGTATATTACAGACTAATCACCTGGATACGTGGTAAAAGGATTCAATTTAGAATTAAGTATATTAAAAATGCAAAAAAGGTTGAAGATATTAAATTCTTCTTTAATGAATTGTGGGACATTTCAGATATTATCGGCGAGGGAGATTTCCTAAATCTGTTTAGCCGGAAAATACAAAAATTATATCAGATTGAAAATTATGATAATGTTACCCATTTACTTACGAAATTCAATAGCAGAATGAGCAAAAGATTTCTGTATGCAGTAATTAATTCATTAATGGATAAATTAATAAAATTAGGAGAAGGATCTTTTGATGATAGAAAAACACACTCAATGAAAACTCAAGTAGTGGTGTTCTTAAACACTCTGTTCACATTGGTCAAAGAAGACATCAATCTAATTCTTTATTTTTCAGTATTCGAAAAGGCTATGCACGAACTTGAGGATAGCGAATATAGGAGATTTCTCTATCGAAATTTTATCCAAAGCTTCTTGAATAAAATTGATAAAAGAAATCTTAGACGGATAGAATTTCCAAAAGCATTTATTGTAAATCGTGAAAATATAAAGAAAGTATCGAAAAATAGAATATTTGCCTTTCAAACTATTTTTGAGTTCTATGGATATTCGATGGACAATATTCTGTTTGCCGAGAGTGAAGAAAAACATTGGGAGTTCAGGGTTTTGGTGGACTGCTTGACTGATTGCCTTGATGGATATACTTTATTGATTCATTTTTACATCACCGGTTTATTTGGAGTAGATGGAGTAGATATAAAAGGCCTACTTAATATTGATCACTTTCCTCAGTCTGGTGGTGTAATCAAAAAATGCGGAGACAGAATTCCAATGCAACCTATAGATAATCCAGATGAGCTAGATGAGATAATCTTAGAAAGGATTATGTATACAGTAGATTTAATTGAATTTGTAAAATCTGAAGCACAAAATGACAATATCTTTACGATATTTACACAAGAAAATTATCAAAAATGGGTGAATGAATTGAAAGCGATAAATGATAATGATCTTGATAAAAAAGGAATAAGCAGACGAGATAAAATAGTTAAAAGATTTGAGACAATAATCGACTATTTGGATAAAAAGGAACAAAACGATGATAAGAAATGATATGAAGATTGATAAGCTGGTGTATGAACTGTATGGATTGACGGAAGAAGATATTAAGATTGTAGAGGGAAAAAGTGGATAATCTCGAACGTATGAGAGAGCTTAGGAATAAATTTCTTATTTCACTATATAAAAATTGTAGTGGTACTTTTACGAATGAAGTTAATGTGTATGAGATTAGCGATGAATTAGGATTAACACGAAAAGAAGTAGATAAAATTACACGATATCTTAAGGAGGAAGGTTATTTAGAATACCATTCATTCGGAGGTGGAATTCTCATTACTATCTTTGGATTAATACAAGCGGAAGAAATATTAGAAGCTTCTGATTCGCAAGATGTTAAAGAAATAAAGAGAAAACGAGCTGAATATCTCAACCTTGTATATGAAATGAGCGACGGTGATACAATGGAAATATTTAATATGTGGGAACTTGGTAACAGATTGGATTTTTCAAGAGGGTTAGTAGAAAAAATATTTTTGTTCTATAAAAAAATTGGATTTCTCATATCAAGAGGTATGGGTGGATCGATTTCTATCACTCATCAAGCAGTAGAAGCAATAGAAGATGCATTTTCAGAATCTGAAGTAGAAGAAACTGATAATCAAAAAGAGAATGAGGATGAAAGTACTAACACTAATGAGGGTCCAACATGTTTCATAAGTTATTCTTGGGATTCAGAAGAGCATAAAAATTGGGTTCGCAAGCTAGCAGAAGATCTTCAGAAAAACGGAGTACATACTCACTTAGACCAATGGGACACAAAGCTGGGAGGAGATCTGCCCAAATATATGGAAAAGTGTATTACTGAATCGGATTATGTTTTATTGGTATGTACACCAACTTATGCAGAGAAAGCAAATAATAGAAAAGGTGGTGTTGGCTACGAGCACACAATTATTACCGGAGAATTATTTACATCCACAAATGAAGGGGATAAATATATTCCAATTCTGAAACAAGGAGATGAGAAAGAATCGAAACCAAATTATTTTAAAACAAAATTTCATAGCGATTTTCGAAACTCAGAAAAGTATGAGAATTCTATTAAAGATTTACTTAGAGTTCTACATAATGTTCCCAAATATAAACGCCCAGAATTAGGCCCGAAACCGGATTTCTTCAATGATGTTTCTAATGGAAAGAACGCAAGCACTCAATCAGTTGAAATCTTCTACTCAATATCCTATGGGAGTAAATTATATGAGGCACGCCAGCTAAGGAATGTATATGGAATCATTAATTTCGGAATAAAAAACAACTCTTCTAACATAGTAAAGTACCCTAAGTTGGCACTTGGCATTAAGAACTCATATGAGTCAAGAAACATAAAACTATCAGGTATAGAGGCAAATATTCAGGAAGGATTTGAAAACTTTTATGGCGGTACCAATATAGTTATCCACTCAGAAGAAACTCTTGTTTTTGTTTCATACTCTTACAAAATTGATGCAAAATCCCGAAAATTTGAGGATGTTTCTCTAGAGTATTCAATCAGTGGTGAGGATATTTCACCCGTAAAAAGTAAATTGAAAATAACAAAAGAGGAAGTGTTGAATATTATCTTCGATTCCAAAACAGGAGTTAAGTTGAAAATATGAAAAATGTCCTGTACAATGAGTATTATCAAGTAATTAGGAATGGCACTATGGTAATCCAATATATTGATATCCAAAAAGATATTGACAGGCTATATACTGAAGTTGAGAAGAATTTGATTGAGTTTAAGGAGGTAAAATGCGAATAGAATCTATTAGAATTCAAAATTATAAAACTTTCGGTCCGGAAGGCATCACTTTTCAAGTGGGGAATTTGGTTGCCTTTGTTGGTGAAAATAGTGTAGGAAAATCAAATATCTTAGAAGCACTGGACATTTTTTTCAATTTCACTATAGCGAAAGTGACTAGTGAAATATTCCATCAAAATAACGTTAATAATAATATTGAGATTGAAATAGGTTTTTATGATCTCAATGAGAAAGAAAAGAAAACATTTCGATCGCATTTAGAAGATGGAAGATTAAGAGTTACCCAAAAAATTAGTAAAATTGGATCTGGTGATTCGGGAGATGAAGAGAGCAATCCAGTTAAGGAGGTTAACTTCAAAGAATCAAAACATGGAATTAAATATGTTTCTCAAAATGGTTATGAATGGTGTGAGTTAAAAGAAAAGAATCATACAAAAAAGGATATTACCAAGTGGTGGGGGCAAGAATTAGAGGTTGGAGAAGTAGATTTTAAAACATTTTTTGATTCAACTGAAACAGTGCCCCTTCCGGATATATACCAGTTGAAACTAGAAACATTATGGGAAGAACATGCTGATAGTATTCCTCGAACAAAAACAACTGGTGACGAGAAAATGTTAGGGTGGAAAAATATATTGAAAGGCAACTTGCCGAAATATTTCCTTATTCCAGCCGTGCGAGATGTCTCGCAAGACTTGAAGGTGACAAGAAATTCTCCTTTAGGAGAAATGTTGTCATGGTTTACGCAAGGAATTTCAAAAGAAATAATGGAGAAATTTCGTGAAGGGCAAGAAAGAATTATCAAAGAAGTGATAGAGAGCATTGATGTGGATAGCGAAGGAAGTTCAAAGATTCAGAAGATTAATGAAATTATTAATGAGAACCTGGGAATTTCAACCGGCTGTAAGTTAGAATTAAAATTTGGAACGCCTGAAATGAAAGACATTGTATTTCCTTCACCTACTATATATGCAGATGATGGATTTGAGTCCGAACTTACTAGGAAGGGAAATGGGATTCAAAGATTAGCGATGTTTTCATTATTGAGAACATATCATACATATAATTTTCAGGAAGCCACATTTAACGATAATTATATCTTGGGTATAGAAGAGCCTGAAATATACTTACACCCACCAAATAAGAGAGCAACTTATGATTTGTTGAAAAAACTGTCTGACGAAAAAGGACAAATTATTTATTCCACTCATGATAATTGCTTTATTTCGATTGAGAATTATGATCAAATCAGATTGCTGAGAAAGGATTCTGGAAAAACTAATGTATATGAATTTAGTTATGATACATTGATTCAATTTTATAAGGAAAAATATAGCATTAGTGTTGATGAAACAAGCCTGCGCCAGCGTTTTGGTAATATATGTGATGAGACCAAGAACGAAGGATTTTTTGCTAAGAAAATAATTATCGTTGAAGGTGCAACGGAGAAATATTCTTTACCGATATATTTTGACAAAAAGGGGTATAACATTAACCAGAATCAAGTGGTTATTATTGAAGCAGGTTCTGTTGACAATATATCATACATATATCTGATATTTAATGAATTTCATATCCCATGTTATGTAATATTTGATGGCGATAAATCTTTTAAAAATGTTGAGGAAATGAATAAAGATGAATTAATGAATACAAATCTCAAATCAGAAAGGAATAAAAAGTTATTTGAATTACTAAATATTGAATATGATAAAACGGCACAATATTTTTTCCCTGATACAACAATAGGAGAGAACTGCACAGTATGGAATCATCGTTTTGAAACAGAAGTGCAGCAGAAACTCGAGAACTACAATGCCTTGAAATCTGAAGCTAAAAAAATGTATTCCTCAGATAGCAAACCATTAACAGCCAGATATATTGCTAAAGAAATATGTAGCAAATATTCAGATAAAATTCCGCGGGAAATAGATACTCTAATTTCCCGAATTAAGAATTCAAAATGGGACAAATCATGCACAACTTAACTCAATTCTGGGGCTGTGTATTATGCTAAATTTTCATGAAGAAGTAAATATGCAAATTCATAGAGAAATTTGTAATTTGATTGAGAATTCAATAAGAAAAACAAGAGGAATCGAGATTATGTTGTGCGGGAAAAGTCTTGAGAAAAATAATTCGGTAAGGAAAAAAATATTTGATCTCTTAGATCGTGAAAGAATACTGTCAAGCTTTCATGATTTTTTTATACAAGGAAAGAAAAAAGGAGTATTAATAAAAAGTATATATCTTCCGGAAAAAGAATTCAAGGAAGAATTATATGGGAAATTGAGTTATAGGTTTGATCTGCTAAATTTTGAAAATCAACTTGCAGAACTAATAGATATAGTGATTATTGTTTTGGAAAGCCCTGGTGCAATCGCCGAGCTCGGGGCATTTGCAAATCATGAAATATTAAATAAGAAATTAATTGTTGTGGTAAGTCGTGAGCATATTAGAGATAAAAGTTTTATTATCAAAGGCCCCATTCGATATTTAAAGAAGAATAAATTAAATCAAGTAATATACACGGATTACGATAAAATAAATTCTTCAATCATTACCAGGATTTATAAATCAATTACAACGATAATAGGAGAATCTGACTGTTTAGAAAAATATTCAATTTCGGAAAGAGAAAAACGGTTTATTTATGTGCTGATTCTATTATTTGGGTTCACCGTATTATCTGAAAACCTAATCATTAAGTATTTTTCAATTGCATTTCAATATAACGAGGAAGAAGCATTTAAAGGACTGTATCCTCTGCTGGCCTCTTTAAAAAAGGATAAATACATTTTTAAGAATAAGCAGAATTATCAGATTACTTTAGATGGAATGAGATATCTTCATAGAAGAACAAGCAATCTAACCGAATTTGACAAATATAGAATAAAAATGTTAAACTACACTCGCAGAGGAAAAAGGAAAATATTTCAGGGAAGTTACCCTTAGTAGCTAAAAATAGCTTAGATGGGATGAAGAATCTTTATGCCCGAAGGAAACTCGATTTTATTTTTCCTTTCGGCAGATTAAATGTATTAATGTGCCGAAAGGAATGTTCTCTAAAGTAAGGGTAGCTTCCCGCACTGGTTGGGATTATGGACGAGAGTATTTTACAAAATGGGTTGAAGTTGCCCTTAATGTATGTATTTAGTGATTTGGCTAATAATGTTAGATTAAGTCCATTATTATTATATACAATGCTAAAACATTCTCGGAAATTCTATAAAAAATACGAAAAGCCAAAAAAACATAATAATGGAGTAAGGATAATTTATCAACCTAATAAAGAAATGAAAGCAGTTCAGGGTTGGATTCTGCGAGAAATATTGGACAAAGTAGATATTTTACTAGAAGATAATATTACAGGTTTTAGAAGGGGAATGAATACATTAGATAACGCGAAAATGCATGAAGAAAATAGGTCCATCCTCTGTATGGACATTAAAAATTATTTCCCTTCGATAAATTATGACAAAGTGAGATATTTGTTTTCCCAATTAGGCTATAATGATGGAATGTCTTCAATATTGGCAAAGCTATGTACTGTTGAGAATATATTGCCCCAAGGCGGAATAACATCTCCGGCTATATCCAATTATGTTTGCAGAAATCTAGATGCTAAGATAAGAAGGCTTATTTCAGACCATGACATCGTCTATAGCAGATATGCGGATGATTTAGCTTTTTCATCATCAAGTAGTAGAATATTGTGTAGAATTATTCCGAACATAACCATAATCTTACAATACTACGGCTTTCAAGTGAATAGAAGAAAGACAAGAATAATGGGACCCAGCAGGAGGAGAAAAATAACGGGATTGACTCTAAGCGATCAAGGTATTGGAATTGGGCATATAAAGAAAAAGGAAATTAGAAAGATGATCTTTTCTCTTTCACAAATTTTGACATTGAAGGACGAGCATCATTCAGAGGAACAGATTAAAATGGAAAACTATTTAAAGGGATACCTTTCATACATAAATTGCGTTGATAAAAAGAATTATAATTACTTTCAAAATTATATTGGACAAATTTTTCAAAATAGGAAATGTGACCTTTCATATTTACTGATTGGCAGACGATAGGGACAGTGATTGTAGAAGTTGTAAGTGGGTGTAAGTGCTGATAATCAAGGAGGTATGAAATTGAAAACCTTAACAATAATCCAAAATATTTATGATGGACTTGACCAGTTTAAAGATGAGTTGAATAAAATATTTGAGAATATTGAAGGGGAACTGAAGAAATGAATGATAACATGAAATTTCTCTCAGAAATTATACTTGAAATTTTCGGCTCCAATTGTTACAATTTAATGGATCATCCTAGGCTTCAGAGCGAGTTACCGTCGAAAGGGGGCTGGGTTGCTTCACTATGCTGCTAATGTATATTTTTTGATCCGTATTGACTATATGAGCATCCGGGTCAAAGTTATTTCTTTAGGGGGTATTATGAATCTCTAGCAGAGATCAGGAAAATTGCGCGGAGAAATGATGTAAAGACAGTTAAGGGCATGAAAAAATGCGACATTATCAGAGCCCTTCAAAGAAAAGAAGGCAACTTCCCCTGCTATGGGCTAGCCATAAACGGTGAATGTGATCAGGCAGATTGTATGTGGCGTGCCGACTGTCTAAAGGAAAGCAGAAAATAGAGATTATTTTACAACGAATATCGGGGACGGTTGTTGCGAAAGTTGCAAAATAGGTGTAAGTGCTGATGATTAGGAGATACATGGAATTGAAAATCTCAACTTTAATTATGAATTTCAACGATGAACTTGACAAAATTATTGGCATACGCAATAATATATTTGAGAACATTGATGCGGAATTGAAGAAATAGGTGGTTAATATGAAATGTAAAAGATGTGTTATTCCAAATATGGGAAGTCAAATTTATGCAATAAATAATGCACTTGATCGGGCAAAGAAAATGAGTCAAGAGTCTGGAAAAGATATTGTTTTTTTAGTACCAAATAAATATAAGGTTAGATATTCAAATATCGGAAAAGCTCTTGGGTCAGAAAATGCAGTTGGAATTTGGAAAAAGGAAGCTTCTGAGAATAATTAGGTACATAAATATATATGATCGATCTATCACATTCACATTTACGATCTGTCCCAGTAATAATAAAGAAAATCGTTACAGAGGATGCATTCAATTACCCTGATCCACGAATAAAGAATGTTTTAATTACTAAACTCTCTCAACTACATGATATTCCAATGGAGAATATTTGTTTAGGAAATGGATCATCTGAATTAATTGATGTAATTACATCATTGTTTGGGCATAATTCAGTAATATTTACACCCACCTTTTTTCTTTATGAATATTATTCAAAAAAATATAATAGAAAACCAACTATTATTCCGTGGATCTGGGAAACAACTTATTTAGAAGGTAGTTTAAATCTAACAGAATCGTCATTGATCTGGATATGCAATCCCAACAATCCAACGGGCCACTGGTTGGAACCTCATGTGATATATCATCTTGCTGAAAAGAATGAAGGCATTATTGCTGTAGATGAAAGTTTTTCCGCTTTCAAAGAGCCTGAAATGAAGTCAATATCTGCATCAGAAGCATTTAATAATATAATTTCCTTAAGAAGCTTTTCTAAAGAATTCGGCATTCCAGGAATTAGACTAGGATACTGCATAGGTCACCAAGACATCATTTCACGATTAAACGAACGGATTGAACCCTATAGTGTAAATTCCTTAGCACTATTGTATGGTATTTATGCGATAGAATACTATGTTGAATATCGGAAAATTATTGAAGAATATATTAATAGGAGAGATATTATGTATGAAATACTCTTAAAAGCAGGATATTATCCCATAAAATCATATGGGAATTTTATCTCGATTGAATTTCCATCAACAAAGTGTATGAACACGATAAAGACTGCTTTGTTTAAAAAGGGAATAAAAGTAGTTGATTTCTCTGATTGGGAATTTACATCGAACAATGAATCTTATATAAGAGTTGCGATTCCTAATGAAAAAGATCAAAATTATGTGGTCAGTAGTTTGTTAGAAGTGAGGAAGAAGTATGAAATCCTATTTTAAACTTAGAGATGAATTTCTACCATCCTTATTTATGATCTTGTTTATTGTAGCACCAGTAGTGATCTATTTAATCGCAATTTCTTTTAAAATCGATATTTTCGCGGGGGAACTTTCAACCAAAACATCTATGATAATTATTAGCTTAGTTCTATATACAACCCTCTTTAATTATTTCTTGTATAGAAAATTATCAAATGTTGATAAATATGAAGAGATATTGGAAGAACAAAAGAAACTTAATTGGATTATATTATCGTTAAAATCAGTGGCAATATCAAAAAGTGAGAAAGATAATTTTAAATATGCTAAATATCTTCTAAGAATAGCTCGGAAAAAAATATTATCATTATCTGTTTTATCAAGTCCAAAGGCAAATAAGAATACAATTACACAGAAAGAAGATATTGCGAATGAGATTATTGAAAAAATGAAAGATGGCAATAAACAAATAGCTCAAGACTTTAAATTCAAACGTATTATTTCTCTTCAAAATAATGAAGAAATTCTATTTGCAGATTATCTTGAAGAAAAGAAAAATGAGAACACAACTTATTCAAAAGGCAGCTTTGATTTCAAAATATATAATGTCTCGTTGCTCAATAATGACAATTCTGAAGAAGGAATTCAATTTCCAAATTTTCTTGTTATTGATGATGAAATTGTTTTTATTACTTTTCGACAATATGAAAAACAATCTAGGGGATTGCTTATTATTTCACATGAAATTGCAGAAATTCTATCATCATACTTTACTTACTTATGGAAGGAGAAATGTCAGGATTACCAAAAGATTAAAGATGAGTAAGGGCTACGAGGACGGTAGCCCCGCACCTTTGAATGAAGTGTGGGAAAACTGCTTGTGATTAGAAGACAGATTAAGTCAAAATCTTCAACTTTTATCCAAAACTTCAACTATGAACTTGACAAAATTATAAGTATACGCAATAATATATTTGAGAATATGGAGATGGAATTGAAAAATGGAGCCTGAACAACTAAAGAGAGGAAAAGAATTTCATCAACTGGATCAAGCGAACTGGCAGCAGGATGCTAAAGGTGGAGTAAACATTGAACATACAATAAATCTCTTTCCACCCTCTTCCAACCTCAAGCATATGAAGAAAGGGCGGCTTGATATATTTGTTGATGAGCTGGGAGGTTATGTAGCAGTTGTTGAGATCAAATCTACGAATTGGGATTCAATTAAACAGGGAAATATTAGAAAATTGCTTTCGTCCCATAGGCGACAGGTCTGGAAATATATCACGAAATACCTTGATATAGATAATAAATCAGTCTGTGCCGGTATTATCTACCCTAAAGCGCCAAATAATAACAATTTGCAGCTAATAATCGAAAACTATTTAAATGATTATGGACTTCAGGTTGTCTGGTTTAATGATTAAATAAAGGGAAGGTTTCTGATCTGGATATTTCACCATACCGGAGTCCGATTTTTTAAAATCCAATAGAAATTCACGATATAACATATTGAGATAATTCTTAATCTGGAATGGTTTTTGTAAATAAATATATCGAAGGTAGTCTGTAATAACAGTATTCTAGAAGTTAAGAAAAAACAGGCACTGATTAAAGGAGTTGAAAAATGGGAAATAAGTCTATTTACGGAAATATTGAGTGTACTGAAGCAACATTATCTTACTTTAAGGGAATTCTTGGAGTGCATGAGTATGGAGGTTTCAAAGACGCTGAGGTTGAAATTCCGGGTACACCGATGCAAGGAATGAATAGTCAGTTCTACAATCTATTCCACAAGTTATTTACAGATGTGTCCCGGAAAGAAAAATGCAGTAATACTGTAAAATACTTGAGAAGCGGGATCTTCTATATATACAAGATGCTAAATTCATTGGACAAGGAACACGTTCACTTTGTGAATTCATTCAAGAACAGTGTATTTACTAATTTTATTCCTGATGACATATCAAGTTTTATTATATACGCAAGAAGCATTTTTGATCAAGTTTCACATATAATCGCTAACGAGGAAATGATTAAGAAGGTAAAGAAAAATGGCAAGGAAAAAGTAGGGAGAAAAGAAAATAGGAGGGAAGGGATTACGCGTATATTCAACTACGAAAAAAATCATGATATACAAATTGGTAATGACTCACTAAGGGCATTGCTAGATCGGAGCAAAGAGTGGTTTATGGTCCTAAATACTGTCCGAAATGATATCGTACATGGTTCATTGGAGGTCTATTTTGGCCCAAGTGAGGAAAATATATTTCTATTCAAGTGTCTTGATGAAACGGAAAGTAGTAAGTCCATATACGAAAATTTCAATTTTTATAATTATGCTGTGAATATCACTGCGAATACTGTTAAATTTCTGGATGATTTAGCTAAGATTATTATCAATAAACACGAGATCGTGGATATTGAAGAGCACCCTTTCCCCGCTTCCGCTCTTGCCGTGATTGCCAAAGACAGGAGATTCATATGAAAGAAAAGCAGGTGAGTGTATATGAAGAAATTAGAAGACAATTGCCCGAGTGGGCAAAAATACAAAATATTGATAAGTGGGTGCATTGGGTGAAAAATAAAGCGAGTTCCTGTCAAAGCCGATCAAGAAAACATCAAAATGTAGCTTGTGGGGATAGTAACGCTAAAGTTAATTTACTACAGTGGAGAGAAGCTGTTCTCAAAGCATTGAAGGAATCCAAAGGTAAAGGTCGGTATTCACAATTTGACTTAGATATTACCCGAAAATGTAAACACCCTCTATATCCCTCAATAGAGCATCTGGAGGGATTACATACCCCAAAATTGGCTGTAGAGACTAGAATTGTTAATGATATGAAATCCATTTTAGCGGAAAGGGAATTTTTTGATATCATCAGTCATATTTCTTTTGTTAATGGCATACGACCTAGGGCAATCAAAGAAGAAATCAAGTTATCCCGCTCTTTTTAGTAAAGAAACGAATTCGTATACCCGACCTTCAATATAAGCAGAAGCCGTCCTGTTTTAGAATATTTTATATTACTCACGATCTTGAAAGGTAATTATTCATACTCTTCTCTACAGACATGGAATTTAAATAATAAGGAGGGGTTTTTAATATTTAGATTAGAAATTCTATATTGAGTAATCTGAAAGGGAATACTATGAAAATTCAGAGAAAATATGTTATGCTGAATTCAAAGGAGGAAATTGAAATGCAGGATTTCTATACCGCTCCACGCATTACGCTTAATCTACACGGAAGTATTTATGAGAAAAAGTAATAATATTGCAATTTTAACAATTGGCATAGTATTGATTTTATCTGCAGTAATTTACGACCTATATATTTTGTATTTTATTATGAACTATGGGAGTGACAAAGATAATTTATTTTCACTGCTGATTTCAACGGGTCTCATTTTATTATTAATATGCTTTGGCATGGTACATATAATTTATGCTAAAAATAAAACATTGTTTCAAAGGAAAATTAAGATTTTCAATAAAACGATTCTAACTAACAGGAAAAAAGCACGTAACAACGAGACACTTTTGAATGAAACAATCGGATCCCTATTTTTCTTGATTTACATACTAGCATTATTTTTAATATTGTCATGGATATTTAAATTTGCTAGTAATTGGATCATGTATCCCTTTCTAATTTTATATTATTTATTTATTAATAAATATATTGGAAAAAGATTCAACGAAAATTTCTGTTTATACTGATATTTATTCTACCGGTTTTGTTGGGATCAATCTATGGCAATTACGATTTGTCAATTGCCTATTTTGCTGTATCCTTGTCACTAATTCCATTATTTGTATTTAGAAAAATTGGTTTCAAAACTAAATTAAACGTTTCCACAAGTTTCAAACAATTTTATAAATTAATATTTGCAGAAATTAATATAGTGAAAAAAAGAATTTATGACAAAGAGACCTTAATTTCATTTCAAGCTACAATTATTTCCTTGGTACTAGTCTCTTATATTGTAGTACCGATATTGATTAATCTATTGCCAACGGAATATTCAATTTCTGGCATGAAATACATGGATTTCATTAATAAATACAAAGGATATCTTCCATATATCGTCTATTTTATGTATAGCATGATTTTAGTTGCTCCAATGTTTTCATATATAATAGGGAAAATATCTCCAAAGATTATTAAGAGAACATTTATTAAATTCCTATTTGAGCTATTGTTATTATTCCTGATAACAATAATGATCTTGCCAACAATAATTGCCATGACTATTATATTTAGCCTTTTAACAATAGCAGTAGGGGATATGATTTTTGGGGTTGAATATATATTAATTATTGGCTTTTTTACATTTCCTAATCTGGCTGCATATTTTTATTCATTTATAGCGACAATATTTTTGATTCTCTTTAAAGGCAATATCTTGAAATTGGAAAATATGGAAAAAACACAGGATTAAACCGAAAATGAAAAAGTCAAGAGGATTTAGCAAAAAGACAAAGCATTTAGCAATTTTACGTCAGGGCGGTGTTTGTGCTTTTTGTGGTGTTAGCCTAGTTACTTCATGGACTAATGGTGAATATCAAGGATATGCGCACCATTTAAAACCAATTCGGCATAAGGGAAATAATAACTTAAATAACTGTGTTTATCTCTGTTGGGGTCATCATTTATTATTAGGCCATGGTATGGCTCCATTTGGAATTGACAGGCAGGGAGGAAATTCCAAAACGTGGATCAAATTATCAAGAAATGATTTTTCTTTTTGGGAAGTATTATAAGGAAATTCGGAAACGATGATGGAAAAAGTAGAAAAATTGTATAAAAGAATAAGGCGCCGTGTCTTTATTTATTACTTTTTTCAATAACGAGTTCCATGGACGGTTGTTGCATTTGTTGCAAAATAGGCGGAAATGCTGATATTCGGGAGATATATGAAATTAAAAACCTCATTTTTATCGAAAACATGGCTGATGAACTTGACTAAGTTAAAAGCAAACACAATAACAAATACCCCGCACCTTCTTGGAAAACTAAAGGAGAAAAGCTGGAACTTACGCTTAAAGGTATTGGTCATAGAATTAGTAATGATGGTGTAAATGATGGTGTAAAT
>JAGLWT010000135.1 GCA_023133295.1 bacterium
TCAACTCTCCGCTTGGAACTTTTACATCGGGACAGACGGTCGTTCGGCACGAACGAAGTGTGAGGTGTGATGTGTCGCGCGTGAAGTGGATAGAGGTTAAAAGGTTCTTGCAGAGGGAAGATGCCTGGATCCCCGATCGGGTCGGGGATGACGGAACGTGTCAATTTTTCTTATTCCTTATCTCTCCTTGTTCCACTTGTGACTTGTGCTCTTGTGCACTGCGAAGCTTGTCCCATATCTTGATTGGGGGGCTGCGTGATATGATTGTAACAGGTAAATTAATGTGGTTAATGAAATAATGATTTTCCGGTTACGGGTGTGGGTAATTATTGCATTTTACGTCACACTTAGATCAAAAAAAGGAAGATCCCGCCAATGATGACAGCGGAGCCAAGTAATTGCCGGAAACTTAATCTCTCGTGAAGGATGAAAAATGAAGACACGATGGTTATCAACGGATACCCGGAGATAATGGGAGTCACAACAGAAGCCGGGAAGAATCTCAGGCTGAAATAGAACATAACAGAAGCGGCGCTGAGTATTATAACAGAAACTAATGCGATCGCCTCTCCCTTGACGGATCCGATCTCTCCCTTGAATCTCTTGGCATAGGTCGGAAAGACGAGGATCGCGATCAAGCCGAAAGCACCCATTAATTCCGGCTCTCCGGCTACATTGTGGGCGGCTTTCGAGAAAAATCCCCAGAATCCCCACATCACCATGGCTATCATAGATAAAGCGATACCTGAAAAACTTGTTTTATCGGCCTTCTTTCCTTTAAGAAGGATCAATCCGAGAATGATAAAAAACACTGCTCCGAAATATATGGGTAAGAATGCTTCCCCAAGGAATATAACGGAGAGGAAAATGGCTACCAGCGAGTATAGCGAAGTTATTAGGCTTACCACAGATGCGGAAGTGGATTTCAAGGCTTCATAGTAAAAGATGAATCCCAGAGCGGATGCGATCGCGGCAAGAAAAGGAAAGAGATAATCCGCCGGGCTCAATGTTTTCGAGAATAGATACCAGCCTAGTAAATACAAGCCTCCTACCGCCCATCCGTG
Source organism: bacterium (assembly GCA_023133295.1). Lineage (GTDB taxonomy): Bacteria > AUK180 > AUK180 > AUK180 > AUK180 > JAGLWT01. The sequence goes on from JAGLWT010000135.1 coordinate 1,065, forward strand.
TATCTTGAGCATTGCGCCCAAATTGATCTCTTGCAAAGCTTTCTTCTGAAGCGTGGTGGATAAACCGTAGAAAATAAGTGAAAGAAGGAGGACGATATATGGCATCAGCCGCCTATCTTGTCAAAGCCGGTATATGGTTGAAGAGCCTGGGGAATGGATATGGTCCCGTCGGCATTCCAGTAATTCTCTAATACGGCTATAAAGGTTCGTCCAACCGCTAAGCCAGAGGCATTAAGTGTGTGTACGAATTTCTTCTTTCCATCAATATCTTTGAATTTGAAATTCATTCGCCGGGCCTGAAAGTCCGTGGTGTTCGAGATGGACGAAACCTCCCGATACCGCTTCTGTCCCGGCATCCATACCTCAAGATCATAGGTCTTTGCTGCGGTGAATCCAAGATCACCGGTGCATAATTCCACTACACGGTAGGGTAATTCCAGCGCCCTGAGTATATTTTCCGCGCTATTTCTTAAGAATTCCATCTCTTCGGATGAATTGTCGGGGTGGACGATCGATACAAGTTCAACCTTGTCAAATTGATGCACTCGGATCATTCCCCTGATATCTTTTCCGTATGAACCCGCTTCTTTTCTGAAAGAGGTTGAGAATCCTGACATTCTTAACGGCAGTCGGGAATGATCTGCTTTCAGGTATTTTCCGTAATTTATCAGTGGAACCTCGGCCGTGGGGACCAAATACAGATCCTCCCCTTCGATCTTGTAAAGGTCTTCTTCCTTATCGGGTATCTGCCCGGTTTTCTCCAGAGGTTCTTTCCTTGAGAGAAATGGAGGATAGATCTCTAAAAATCCCGCCTTCGCGTGCATATCGAGCATGAAGGATGTGATAGCTCTGTGAAGCCTCGCGCCTTTTCCCTGAAGTAGAACGAATCTGCTTCCCGCCAATTCCACCGCACCGGTAAAATCGATGATATCCAGTTCCTCGCCCAGGTCAATATGGTCCGGGTGATCCTCGTCGGGCTCTGAAGCCGGGGGATATTCCGCAATAACCGGATTATCCTCTTCGCCCGCGCCACGAGGGACGGATTCGTGAATGAGATTGGGTAATTGTAAGAGCATGTCGTTCTTTTCCTTTTGGATCTCATCCAATCTTGCTTCTGTTCGATCGATCTCTTGTGAAAGGGCTTCAAGCTCCTTGGTCAAGGCGGAGACATCTTCCTTTGCAGCCCGCTTTTTCCCGAACTCTTTGCTCGAACTTTTCTTTTTGGATCTCAAATTATCCAGTTCGAATTTCAATTTTTTAAAGCCATTAATACTGTTCTCGATCCGATCCAGATCAATATCCTTTTTTCTGAGCTTCAGGTTTTTCTGTACGAGATCCTTGTTCTCTATTATCAAGTTTTGATCTATCATTTCTTAAACCTCTTGTCCATTGTCTCTCTGAATGCCTTGGAACGGTGATAGCTTTTCTCGGTCAATTTCTGGAATTGTTTTAATACTTTTTCCTGTGTCTTATTAAGCTTTGCCGGCATTTCGAGTCCGACTCTGAAAATAAGGTCCCCTCTATAACCCTTTCTTTTTATTCCATAACCGCGCAACTTTAAAATATGCCCATGTTCTGTCTTTTTAGGGATATCGATCTTTATTATTTCTCCATTAAAATATGGAAATTCTAATGTGTCGCCCAGAAGAGCCGACGAAAAAGGTACCGGAAGCTCGGCATAGAGATTCATTCCATCTTTTGTAAAAACAGGATCTTCCTGCACATTGAGAACAATATAAAGGTCCCCGGGAGGGAATTTTTCGTCTATTATATTTCCTTTGCCTCTAGACATCAGAACAGTTCCGTTGTCCAATCCGGCTTCAATATCCACGGTCATTTTCTCAAGTGTAGACCCGAGCCCTTTTCCACGGCATTCAGGACACTTCTTTGTAATTATCTTTCCTCTTCCTCCGCATGCTGGACAGGTCTGAGAAACTGTGAAGAACAATTGTTGTCTTCGTACCTTACCGCTTCCTCCGCAGTTTGAACATGTTTCAATGTCCTGCGGTGTTTTGGCACCGGTCCCCCCGCATTTCTCGCAGGGAATCGAACGCTCGAACTCTATTTCCCTGGAGCAGCCGTTAAATACCTCCTCCATATTGAGACCGAGGTCGACTTGTATATCACTGCCTTTTCGGCTATGCTGCCTAGCGAAGGGCCCGAAAAGATCATCAAAGATCGAATCAAAATTCAAAAAAGATTTAATGATGTCGCTGAAATTGGATCCGTACTGGCCTTTAAGGCCCTCATATCCGTATGTATCGTATATCTCTCTCTTTTCTTCATCAGAGAGAATGGCATATGCTTCATTGATCTCTTTGAACTGCGCTTCCGCCTCATCCTTGTTTTCCGGATTTCGATCCGGATGATACTTAAGCGCTAATTTTCTGAAGGCCTTCTTTATTTCTTCATTGGTGGCACTACGCTCCACATTAAGGGTCTTATAATAATCTTTGTCCATTATTTATACAGGTTTAATAGGGTCTTTATGGTCGAAAGCAATTCATTGAATTTGAAGGGTTTACACAGATATTCATCCGCCCCGGCGTTGAATCCCTCCAGTATTTCTTCTTTGGAATTCTGTCCGGTCAGGATAAGTATAGGAATTTTCTTTGTTTCCTGCAGGTTCTTCAATATCTTTGTTGCTTCGATCCCGTCCAGCACGGGCATGACAACATCCATGAGGATCAGGTCAGGTTTCTCTATTTTCGCGATGTCCACGGATTCCTTTCCGTTCTCTGCTTCGCAAATCTCAAATCCCTCTTTTTTCAGTCCGTTAATCACGATCGCCCTTGCAAATTTAGAATCATCAACTACTAATATTTTAGCCATCTTCTATCCCTTTAATTTCTTTCCGTAGATACGGTATTTTTTATATATTTCTCCACCCATTGCCACTGCCGCTCTGTTAACCATCACATTATCTTCCAGTATCCAAGAGAATTCCGCATCGGTGAATCCCAATATTTTCACGGTTTCAAGAGCATCATGAAAGAACACCGCATCTATGCCTCTCCCGCGATAGCTTTCCTTTATCCCGAAAGTGATCACTCGTGCCCATTTTATTTTCTTGCGCTCTTTCAGAAATATGATGGGGTTCATCCTCCCCTTCATTTTCTTTAGGACATGATTATAATCAGGCATGGTCCACATCCAGGCAACGGTTTCCCCGTCGATCTCCGCGAATTGAAGAAGTTCGGGAACTATTAGCGTCTTCAGGTCGTTAGCCATCTTGTCCTTTTCCGCCTCCGTCATCGGGACGAACCCCCAATTCCTTTCCCATGCCGAATTGTATATTTCCTTGATCTTCACAAGTTCTTTGTCAAAATTCTTGATATCCAAATGAGAGAGCTTGATATTATTGCGTTCCATTATCCTGCCGTACAGGCGCGCTACTTTTTCGGGCAAGGGCTGCTGAACCTTCATGTGATAAGCTAGAAGGTCTTTCTTCTTGACATAACCGGCTGCTTCAGATAGCCCGAGGTAATACTCAGGTGTATATGTCATCATCAGGCGTGGATAATCATCGAATCCCTCTAATAGAAACCCGCATTCTTCATTGGTGCATGGGTTCATCGGGCCATTGATCTCCAGCATCCCCCTATCGTGCAAAAATTCTTCGGCGGCCTTATATAACTTTTTTGCCACTGATGCATCGTCAATGCATTCAAAGAAACCGAAATGCCCGATCTTGGCATCGTGGAATTGAATATAATTATGATCCAGGATCGCAGCGATCCTTCCAAGCACTGTCTTTCCTGATATCGCGATGAAGAGTTTTTTCTCCGCATGTTCCCAGAACGGATTTTTCTTTTCATTAAAGAGGTGAAACACTTCCCTTTTAATCGGAGGGATCCAGTATTTTTGATCCGAGTAAAGTTTATACGGGAGATCAATAAATTTCTTGAGATCCTTATGAGTATCAACGGATCTGATCTCAATATCCATCATATGACCCCCAATTCAATGCCGATCTTTTTAAATTTGTCCAATGCAAAATTAAGCTGTTCGTCTGTATGAGTAGCCATGAAGCTGGTTCTGATGAGGCAGTCATTGGGGCCTACCGCAGGCGGCACTACTGGGTTTACAAAAACACCCTCTTCCAGCAAACGCGCTCTCATCAGGAATGTGGTCATCATATCACCGGCCCGCAAGGGGATGATCGGAGTAACGCTTTCCCCGGTATCATAGCCCATCTTCCTGAAGCCCTCTCCCATCATATGGGTGATATCCCAGAGCCTTTCTCTTCTCCACGGCTCATTCTTCACGATATCAAGCGCCGCAGAAACGGAGCCGAGTGTCGAGGGTGGTAATGAAGCGCTGAAAATAAGTGAGCGGGAAAAGTGTTTAAGATAGTCAATTACCTCATATTCCCCGGCAATAAATCCACCAATTGAGGCAAATGTTTTGGAAAAGGTATTCATGATAAGATCGACATCTTCCTCAACATTGAAATGCTCGGCTGTGCCCCTGCCGTTTTTTCCCAGAACTCCGACAGAATGCGCGTCATCAACAAATAATCTTGCTCCGAATTCCTTTTTCAAGGGGACTATCTTGTCAAGCGGCGCGAGATCACCTTCCATAGAGAATACACCATCCACTACAATGAGCTTTCCGGCTTCTTCGGGTATCGCCTCAAGGCATTTCCTCAGACTTTCGGTGTCATTATGCTTGAATCTTTTCATTTGTCCGAATGAAAGCCTGCATCCGTCTATGATAGAGGCATGTGAAAATTTATCTGCGAGAATATAATCATCTTTGCTCGTGATACCGGAGATCACGCCGACATTTGTCTGATATCCGGTGGAATACAGCAACGCGGCTTCTTTTCCCAGAAAATTTGCCAATTTTTCTTCCAGCTCTTCGTGAAGGTCAAGGGTTCCATTTAAGAATCTGGAGCCCGCGCAACCCACACCGTATTTATTGATCGCCTCTATCGCGGCCTCTCTTACCTTGGGGTGGTATGTCAGCCCCATATATGAATTCGACCCGAGCATCAGTACCTTTTTGCCGTCAATATATACTTCGTTCTTCTGAGCGGATTGTATCGGCGTGAAATAGGGATAGAGGCCCAGTTGTCTGACCTTATCCGGTTCCTTGAAATCATAACATTTTTGAAAAAGGTCGCCCTTCATCCCATACTCCTCATAAATATCCGTTTTTCCGATACCAGGCAATGGTATCTTCAAAACCATGCTCAGCCCTCAATACGGGCTTCCAATCAAGATCTCTTTCCGCAAGAGAGCTATTACAGGTCCAATTACCAGCGGTCATCTCTTTGACCTTCTCTCTGCTGATAATATTTGCCCGCCCGAAATTTTCATTCACATAAGCGAACAAGGTCGCGATATAGGCAGGTATTTTAACATATACGGCCCGTTTTTTCAAGATTTTGCTGCTTATAGCTCCGATCTTTCGAAATGTATAATGAATGCCGTCGGAAATATAATACAGGCCGTTCGCCTTTTTTTCAAATCCTCTCATAAGTGCGGAAACAACATCGTTGACATGAATTAACGAGGTTTGCGGCTCTCCCGTTCCAACAATGGGGATCATTCCCTTTTTGACGATACGGAAATATTCAAGAAAATCCATATCCCTGGGTCCGTAAACTCCGGGTAATCTCAGTATCAGTGTGGGAAAGTCGCTCTTTTGCTTGAGAAATTCTTCCGCGAGTGCCTTGCTTCGGCCGTAATCTGAAACGGGGTTTAGCGGGGAGTCTTCATCCAACGGTGATCCGTCCTTATTCGGCCGGTTGACCGCCATTGTGCTGAGATAGCCGAGCCACTTGATATTTCTCCCATATTTTACGGCAATATCGTAGAAATCAGTGAAGGCGTCAAAATTTCCTGAAACATAATCATGATAGCTGTCGGCCTTCGTTACCCCGGCCAGATAGAAGACGGCATCCGCATGGCCGATGCTTCTGATCGCGGCCGGTTCGACAAAAGAATCGCAATTCACGGAAGTAAAATCCATCCCCTCAAGCCACTTGGGTTCGGTTCTGACCATACAATCCGGCCTAATTCCGCGAGAATTCAATGCCTGCACAAGATGTGACCCGATGAAGCCGGTGGCTCCTGTTATAAAAACCCTCATTTACTATTATATAATATGTTCGGCTAATATCAAAAAAAATGCTTTTCTACGGAAAAATTTCCAGACCTAGTGAATAAGGTACGAGGTTGGATGTACGAAGTGCGAGGTGATAAAAGCAGTACGAGGTACGGGGTGCGAGGTACGAGGTGTGGGATGCAGAAAAGAAAAGAGATGGATTCTTCGGTCGCTACCGCTCTTTCAGAATGACAAACATGTGTCTTTTATATCATCATTGTTCATTGTCAATTGTACATTGTTCATTGTCCTTAGGCGTACGACATGTCCCATATCTTGTTTGGGGTGCGGCGTGATATGATTGTAACAGAAGAATTATTGTGTTCAACGATATAACGATTTCTCGGTTACGGATGTGGATATTGGTTACATTTTAGCTGGGACGCTTGTGCTCTGCGAAACATAACCTTGAACTTTTGAACAATCTTCTCCCCGCCACACTGGTCAGTTGATCGTATACTCCATTCCGAAAATGAACCCTCTACCCGCTTGAACAAACCCTATTTCATTATAATATTCGGCATCCAGAAGATTGTTGAATCGGAGGAAGGCGCGGAAGTCATTTCTGAGTTTATATGATGAGTTGAGATTCACTAATGTATATCCGGGATTAGTGATCCTCTCATCATCGCTATCGTATTCATACACCTGTCCCGTTGTATTTATCTCAAGAGAAAGGATCAGGCGGTCAATGCCGAAAGATAATTTATTAAAGACCTTATATGCCGGGATCGCGGGCAATTCATAGATATAATCTCCCGGGGTTCCTTCCTGTGAATCATTCACCGCTTTCACCGATTCGATGTTCGATGTCAATTTCAGCTTCCAGAATTTCACGCCTACTGATCCTTCAAACCCGCTGAATGTGGAGTCATTGATATTATAATACGGCTCGCCCTTGCCATCCCGATTTATCAATCCCTCGACCCTATTGATAAAATAGGCGACGGTGAGTTCCGCGAAGGATGTACTATAAGATATGCTTAGGTCGATCTGGTCCGAAAATTCCGGCTCCAGTGTATCATTTGCAAGCTCGTTCAATTGATTAAGCGCGGGGAAGTTGATCTTATTCCCCATCTGAAGCTGTACGCGCAGTCGTTCCAATGGGGAAGCTTCCGCCATGAATGTGTAATTGAATCTGTTCATATCGTATAGGTCGCAGGCGAAGCTGGATCCGCTCAATTGGAAATTTAAAATAAACAGAGAAAAGGCTTTCTCCAATTCAATAAGAAGATCGGAATATTCAGAAGAGATCTCGCTGACCTCATATTCATTATAGAAGTAAGCATTCTCTTCCTTCATATGAGTTCGCTGTTCAAAATTCACCCCGACCTTATACTTGAGAAAGTACAAGCCTTCCAGGGATGTGCTCAGATTGAATACCGTATCATCAAAAACATCATATTCACCGATATCCTGAAAATCGGGATCCAGTGACATCTCAAGCCCATTGTAAATATCATTATAACTTGCGCTTATTCTGAATTTTACTTTGTCATTTATGAGCGCTTGCGCATTAAGAGAAAGAGTATTCTGCTGCCACTCGGGAAAACGCCAATATCGGGGGTCTCTGAAGAATTTAGTATAGGACCTTTCCGCGTCGGTATGCGCGGGGAGCTCCTTGTAATTGCTTATTACATTATAAGAGAAGCAAATATAATTATTATCATTAAATTCCAACCCGGACTTAACGAGATAATTGATCTTCTCAAATGCGCTGTTCTCTCTGTATAATCCGCCTTCGTTGGAGGTGGGCTGAAATGATCCCGGAAGGATGAAACCGGGGCTGTAGTAATCGGTCAGGCTGCCCGATAGGAAAAAGATTTTCCTCTTCAAAGAGAAACTGCTGTAGATCTTGCTTCCTCCGCTGCGGTCTCCCTGAAGCAGGAATGTCAATTTATTCTTTGGGCGGTCAGTTGTGATCTTTATGACGCCTCCCATGGCATTTCCTCCGAAGGTTGATGCATTCAGTCCCCTGAAGACCTCTATTTTGGCGATATTGTCTATGGGGAACTGATCCATATCTATGGTGCCGTAATATGAATCATTCACCGGCGCTCCGTCAATAAGGACTTTTATTCTGGATCTGTCGATCCCCCGTATGTAAATAGAGGCCTCACCCTTTGACCCGATCGAAAAATATATACCGGGTATTGCCTCCAGCGCTTCTTGTACGGTTTGGAAATTATTTTCTCTGATCTCCTGCTTGGTGATCACCTCGGCATTGTGCCAGGCGGTGTCGTGAATGAGTATGGTGCCAAGGTCATAGGTTTCACTGTTTATGCCGGCAGCAATGCAAAAAACAGATACAATAATAAGAAATACTTTTCTCATCTCTCCTCCGAATAATTATAGGCAAAGGGTTAACGATCAATAAAACCCTTTCCAAACACGGGAGGAATAAGAGTTTCCTCCTATTCCCTATCGGCCCCCCGCCTTATGAAAACACTTAGGCGGTTCGGCTCGGGTTAAGGAAATTATACTGTAATTACTGAAAATGTCAATCCCGATGGGAATATAATCTTTGAATTGTCAATGTAAAATT
>JAGLWT010000136.1 GCA_023133295.1 bacterium
CCGAAAATATCCAATTGTCTGAGTGAGCTAAAGCTAACGAGTTTTGGGATTTTAATGAATGATGGCCGTGGTGAGTATCGTTGCAAAAAATGACATAAGAGCAAAGACGGATCAAAGCTCCATTAAATAATATATTATTTTCCTTTTTGAGCATCATGAAATGATGTGAGAAAAGCATAGGTTAATAATGAAAAGATGGATTCCCAATCGAGATGGGAATGACGGATGTGATTCCATTTTTCCTTACCCACCTGTCGCTTGTGCTCTGCGAAGCAAAGCCTCTATTTTTGAATCAGAGCACAGTGTTCTGATCCATAAATACAATGACAATGGAATATTTAGATTTGAGCCAATTCCGACGAACAATGAGCGCTGCGTACCCTCTGTGGTCCGTAAGCGAAGAGAGAGGAAGAAATTGATCAAAGATGATATTCCCTTCGGGCTGGTGCTCTTTTTATATCTTCTGCGTTGTTCGTCACTTACATACCGCAGTGGGTATGCGGCGTTCACTGCGCCTCTCATTCTAAACAAAAGAGCATCAGCCATTGTTAATGTCTTTATGAATCAGAGCACTAGGAACAAAATTGAAAATTCAGGAGTAAAACTATATAATACAAATTAGTTTTCGGAGGTAGTAATGATTAGTGTACAAAATGTCACCAAGTGCTTCGGCCAATTAACGGCGGTGAACAATGTCTCCTTTGAAGTCAAGCAGGGCGAGATTGTCGGCTTTCTGGGACCGAACGGCGCCGGTAAGACGACGACAATGAGGATGATCACCGGATATTTTCAACCCGACGCGGGCTCGATCTTTGTTGATGGAATAGATGTATCGTTAAACCCCCTAAAGTCAAAAGCGCTTCTGGGATATCTTCCCGAAAATTCCCCCATGTACGAAGATATGACGGTTAAGGAATTTCTCAGTTTTATAATGGACATCAGAGAAGTGGAGCAAAGAAAGCAGCGCCTGGCTTATGTTATAGCCGCCGCCGGATTGGAATCTGTATTCAATCGTTTCATCTGGGAATTGTCCAAAGGCTTCCATCAGAGAGTGGGAATTGCCCAGGCATTGATCTCTGACCCCAGATTTCTTGTTCTGGATGAACCCACAGCGGGACTTGACCCTAATCAGATACTGGAAATAAGGGCCCTTATCAAGGAATTGGGAAAGGAAAAGACAATAATCCTCTCAACACATATTCTTCAGGAAGCCGAAGCTCTGGCGGAGAAAATACTTATCATTGACAATTCGAAACTCATCGCTCAGGGCTCGAAGGAGGAATTGAAAGGAAAGCTTCTCTCCAGTAATTCAACCAAAGCGGTTCTGAGAAAAGACGATGATTTCAGCAAGAAGATCGGCGAAATGAAAGGCGTAAGCGAAGTAAAGACAAGATCACTGGATGAATATACGGAGTATATGATCTTTTCAAAAGGAGATGTATCCGAGGAAGTGTTCGAACTTGCCGCTAAAACAGGAGCTGTATTGAAGGAATTGACGGCGGAATCGGTTTCGCTCGAGGATATCTTCGTTAAGTTAACCTCCAAAGGAGAGAAGAAATGAGCAAAAGATTTTTCTATATCCTGAAAAGGGAATTGTCGGGCTATTTTAACTCTACCATCGCTTATATCTATATTACGCTCTTTCTTGTTATGGTCAACTTCTTTTTCTTCAAGGACTTTTTTGTAACAGGAACGCTTTCCATGCGCAATATGTTTGACCTTACTCCCTGGATAATGTTCCTCTTCATTCCAACGGTCACCATGCGCCTATGGTCGGAGGAAAAGAGAAGAGGTACGGATGAGGTGCTTTTTACACTGCCTGTGACCGAATGGGATATCGTATTGGGAAAGTATCTCGGCGGCCTGACATTTGTTGTGATCACCATTCTCCTGACCATTAATATACCCATTACCTTGCTTTTCCTGGGAAAAGTGGACCCGGGTCCGATCATTGGCGGTTACGCAGGGCTGATGTTCATTGCTTCAGCATTTATCTCGATCGGGTTCTTTGTTTCCACATTTACCTCAAATCAGATAATCGCATATCTGCTTGCCGCTGTCGTGGGATTTCTATTTTTCATTATCGGGCATCCTATGCTGACCTCCGGTACGGCTGGTTTTTTCTCGGAAGCAATGTCCTACTTAGGTCTTTACGCGCATTTTACTTCCATCGGGAGAGGCGTGTTCGATCTCAGGGACTTCATCTACTACACAAGCTTTACCGCGGTCTTCCTATTGGGAACTCATTTTGTTGTGAAGAAGAGATATTAGGAGCATATAATGAAAAAAAGAAATCTGATCATAGAGATCCTCCTTGTATTTGTTATCATCGTTTTGGTCAATTTGATCGGCGGTAAACTTCTTCTGCGCCTGGACCTGACAAGTTCAAAGAGATATACATTGTCCTCGGATACGATAAATCTGATCGAACCGTTGGAGGATGATCTCCATATTGAGTTTTATATATCAAAAGACATCCCTTCATATATAATGAACACAAAGAAGGAAATACTGGGGATGCTGAATGAATATGCCATAGCTTCTAAGGGAAGGATAAAGATCAAAGAGGTCAATCCCGATAAGCCGGAAATGGAAAATAAGCTGCTGATGTACGGCATTCAGCCGGTAAATCTGAATATAAGGCAAAAGGATAAATATGAAGTGGCGCGTGTGTATATTGCGATCGCGGCGTTCTATCATGACCGTGTGGAATCCATTCCGGTGGTCCCGGGCATTCATGATCTTGAATACAATCTTACATCAGTAATACTGAAACTCCTAACCGAGAAGATACCGCTCATCGCTTACCCTGAGAACAATGCGGATTATGATATGAGAAAGCTTTCGGGGACATTATTGGATGATCTTTCCAAGCAATATAAGGTCATCCCGATAGATCTCAACAAAAATGATTGGATAAAGGGTACTGACCTTCTCATTATCCCGGGGTTCCAGCGAAATCTGAATCCGTCAGAATTATACAATATCGATCAATTTGTGATGAACGGGGGAGATATCGCCGCATTTGTGAATGGCGTGAACATACAGTATGAAGGGGACAGTGAAATTAACCGCTCCAATCTTATTGGTCTGCTGAAGGCGTATTCCATCACCGTCAAACCGACACTTGTCCTTGACATGTCCAATGAGCTGATGCCCTATTCCGATGGCCAGAGGAATCTGGTCTCGCCGTATCCCCCTTGGATAAAAGTGCTTAACAATTTCATGAATCCTTCTTTTGAATTCATGAAGGAGATCCCTTCTCTGATATTGGCATGGACCTCACCGGTGTCATTTTCCGCCGGTAACGGCGTGAGCTATGATGTCCTTTTAAACAGTTCTCCCAAGGCGTGGAAAATAGAGGAACCGTTTATTATTCATCCGGCAATGATCAAACCCCCGGTGGAGAATGTCTTTTCGCAGTATATCCTGTCCGGCATCGAACGCGGAGTATTTAATTCCTATTTTTCTAAATTTGAATCCGCCGAAGTTGTCGCCTCAGCTGACTATCTGGCAAAAGCGGTCGAGGAATCAAAGATATGGGTTACCGGAAATGTTCACATGCTTCAAGACGCATATCTCCGGCGTTTCCCGAATAATAAGATCTTTCTGCTGAATGTGATGGACCATATTCTCATGGGCGACCGATTGGGAGCTGTGAGGTCCAAGACCGTAACCGAGGCCTCCATCCGTGAATTAACACAAAGCGGTAAAACCGCCATCAAGATGCTCAATTACCTGATGATGCCTATTCTGGTCATGCTCTTCGGAGTGCTCAGGTTCTTCAGGCGCAAAAAGATCAGGAAATCTCTCAGTGAGGAGAAGAAATGAAGGCCTATAAGAATTATTTGATCATAATCGCAATCCTTGTTTTGGTATATCTGCTGCTCTTTATTCCCGATATGGTAAAGTCATCAAAAGGAACGAAGACCATTTTTCCGAAATATGATAAGGACTCGATCGTGTCTATAAATATTTCAAAGGATAAAATGGAAGGTGTTCGGCTTCAGCTAAAAGAGGGGATCTGGACGGTAATTCAGGGAGACAGAAATATTCCCGCCGGTTCCGCCCGTGTAGAGAATCTTCTTAATGCTATCAGCGAACTCTCTTCCCAAAGAAGTTTTAATGGAGCACCCGAAGAGCTTGACAAGTATAATTTAACTCCGGATAAGGCGATATTGGTTTCCGCGAATGATGCCAAAGGCCCTATCGCGTCCTTTATGGTAGGCAAAAGCGGCAGGGATTTCGTTTCTACATTTTTCAAAATATCCGAGGATAAAAAAGTCCATGTTTCTCCCAGGTCATTGATCCGATTTGTAGATCCCTCTACGGACTCCTGGTATGATAAGATCATTTTAAAACTTGATACCGCCGATATAGTAAAACTCGATCTGCCCAAGGTCAAGCTTGTCAGGGGAGAAGATAATATTTGGCAGTATTCCGATACAGATAAGGTCAGGGTGGATGAATCAAAACTCTACGCATATCTGAATATCTTCACGAATTTCAGGACGAATGGTTTTGTTCTGGATCAGGACCTTAAAAGTTCAGGTGTAGAACATGGTCAGGCCGTGATCGTATTGGAAAAACTGGACGGCTCCATCATAGAGCTGATAAGAGGAAAAGACGCTGAGAAGATATCCTATATGGGATTGAGGATTGACGGCACATTCACTCCCTGGGTGTATACTTTCGATTCCGCCAGGGTAAAAGGACTTTTGAAGGAGCCGCAATACTTCATTCATGAAGAAAAGGACTCCTCGGAGATCAAAATAAATAAGTAAATGAGGGGATTTATTCCAGCTGCCGGATTTGGCAAAAGACTTCTTCCGATCACCAGAGATCTTCCAAAACCTCTAGTCAAGGTAGGGGATCATCCGCTGGTATCTCTGGTATATGAAAAACTCATTTCCGCCGGAGTCAGATCCGTTGGCATTAATTTTTCACATCTTGCTCTGCAGGGCATAGATTTCGCCCGCAGGGAATTGCCGCCTTTGCTTCACATCTACAGGGAATCTACGCCCATAGGCGCCTTCGGCGGTGTAAATAATTTCATCAAGAACATTTCTTCTGAATCGCTTTTGGTGCACAATGGAGACATTTTCTTTGATGGAGAGATCGACGGTATTATCGGAAAGAGCGATATCACGCTGGTCGCCGTAAAAAACGGCAAAAGTGATATGATATTGGGTGACTCGGGTGAACTCCTTGAGATCGGTTTCGCCGAAAGCGGCGAAACCGGTTTAGGGTATGCGGGGATCGTGTACTTCAGCTACGAGGTGATAAATTGGCTAAGGGGGCTATATGCCGCCAATACATATGTTTCTTTCATTGAAGACATAGTGCTTCCGGCCAAAAAATATGGATTTAGAGTGACCGGTGAGGTTATACCCGGCTTCTGGTCTGATATCGGCACTCATGAAGAGTTGAAAAAAGTACAGAAATATCTATTAAATATTGACAATTGAGATATATTTGATATAATATTTTTTCTTTGGGCCGCTAGCTCAGTTGGTAGAGCAACGCCCTTTTAAGGCGTGGGTCGAAGGTTCGAATCCTTCGCGGCTCACTTTTTTGAATGCGTCCCCATCGTCTAGGGGTTAGGACACCGCCCTTTCACGGCGGCGGCAGGGGTTCAAATCCCCTTGGGGACGCTTTACTTAGGGAGAATATGAAAAGGGAAAATTACGACACAATTTTTGAAGATGTTCTGGCTGCTACTCTCAAGATGATGTATATGATGAGAGAGGATAAGAAATTCAACATTAATACCCCCTCAAAGAATTACTACAGGTCCGTTATGGAAGAACTTGATAAAAAGGGCTCTATAGAAGCTCCCGTAAAGGACGATATCAACAGGCTGTACGAAGAGATCGAATCGGCCGAGAAAAAAGAAGAAGAACTTTAATGGGGAATTAGCTCAGCTGGGAGAGCGCGACGCTGGCAGCGTTGAGGTCAGGGGTTCAAATCCCCTATTCTCCATTTTCTTTTCAAACTGTGACCTATCATACCTAACGGTGCTCTGATTCATAAATACGGTGACAATCGTTCACGAGTGAACGCAGTACGAGGTTGAAATGAAAACAATATCCACACCCGTAACCGGAAATTCAATATTTCGTTTAACCCATTAATTTTCCTGTTACAATCGTTTCACGCCGTACCCCAATCAAGATATGGGACATGTCGTACGC
>JAGLWT010000137.1 GCA_023133295.1 bacterium
AGCGAAGAGAGAGGAAGAAATTGACCAAAGATAATATTCCCTTCGGGCTGAGGCTCTTTTTCTGTCTTCTGCGTTGCTCGTTGCTTACATACCGCTGTGGGTATGCGGTGCTCCTCGCTCCTTGAATACATAACAAAATAGCATCAGCCATTGTTATAGTATTTATGAATCAGAGCACTCGTATTGCTTCACAATTCTCAACTCTCCGCTTGGTACTTTTACATCGGGACAGTCGAACTCCTGCGGAGTACGGCATGTCCCATATCTTGATTGGGGTGCGGCATGAAACGATTATAACAGGTGAGTTAATGGTATAAGCGAAATATTGATTTTCTGGTTACGGATGTGAATATCGTTTTCGTTTTCACTTCGTACTTTCCCTTTCATAATATTGATATATTATCTGTAAAAGGTTAAAATACCAAGTGAGGTGTATTATGAAGAAGAGTTATTTTCACTCGATCCTGCTGATACTGGTTTTTGCCATCATCGCCGGCTGCGGCGGCGGTATGATCAGCATCAAGATGCTAGAACCGGCGGAATTTTCTTTGCCGGGGATAAAGACAGTTGCTGTGATGGATTTCAGAGCGGTACGCTCATTCGGGATGAAGCCCTCCGAAGAGGTCGGCGTTTCTTTAACACAAGCTCTTTTAGACAATCAATTCTATAAGGTTATCGAAAGATCAGAGCTGCAGAAAGTTGTAGGAGAACATGAACTTACCATCCTCGGCCTTACTGCAGAGTCCGCCTCGCAGAAGGTCGGCCAACTGCTTGGAGCGGATGCCATAATTACCGGCACTATCTCCGATTACTCTTTCAGGGATTCAGGGGAGTATAGGACACGCACGAAGACCGATCCTGAAACAAAGAAAAAGATCTCGGAGAGGTATTATTATGCTCAGCGTGTAGCACGCATTGAATTGAACTTCAAGATCATCTCCGTAAATACAGGCGAGATCGTCGCGTCAAAGACCTTTGACAAGAGCACTTCCTCAAAGGTATCAAAACCCACAAAGCTTGCAGCTGCCAAAGCGCTCTCTAGCGGATTCTCCATGCTTTCCGGAATGCAGAAGAAGATGACAAAGCAATTCGTGAATATGATCGCTCCCCATACAATATACAAGTCGGAGAGATTGCTTACAGGGAAAGACCCTCGTCTCAAAGAAGGTGTGAAGTTCGCTCAGAATGCCCTTTGGGATAATGCCGTTCCGATGTGGGAAGAAGTAGCGAAGGCCGGCATTCCTAAGGATCAGAAGGCAGCATTGTACAATCTCGCAGTCGCATATCAGGCTCAGGCCATGTATGACGATGCGATCAAATATATCGACCAAGCCTTAAAATTCGGCGCCGACAAATTAGTAATGAGGAAGAAGAACGAACTCTACAAATTGAAGGCGGACAGAGAGAAACTTCTGGAGCAATTGACCAATAGATAAATGAGAATACTCCCGGAAGACCTCTTTGAGAAGAAGGTCCTGCTAATATTGAAGCGCTATTCAATTGATGTGTATTCATATATACGCAGGCATAGGACCTTACTTCAGATCATATTTAAACTTGAGAATATCTCTTCGGTAGGAGATCCAGCTCAATTGAGGATGTTATCAGCATTCTTTCTTCTGAATGAGATATTGATAAATGAAAAAAAGAGGGTACGAACGGGTATGGGGTTGATCCTTAACGGATATTTGAATGATATAATATTCAGTTTCGCGGGGATTAACCCCTTGATTCTCACTGCTTTTGCAAGATACAATAAACTGCTTTATTCCTCGCTTCCCTTTAGAAAACCGGGAAAGAAGGCATTGAAGAGTTTTGAAAGTTATGCTTCTTGGATCGGTGATAGTGAAGGGATGAGGATTACATTCCTTTTCTACCTTGCCGGCCTGATAATGGATATTAATGTTTCTGATGCGGGGGTCCTTGCCCGTGTGGGAAAGGGCATTTCCGTATTTCTCCATGTTGAGAATGAATTCGGAGATCCTGCCTTCCATAAAGGAGATTTCTTCAAGATCGGAGGAATTCAAGAGAGCATGTCTGCCAATGAAAAGCTATCTTTGATCTCCGAGGATCTGAACCGTTATTATAAGATCATTGAAGACGATATCGATAAATTATCTGATTCAGATCTGAAGTTGTTCTTTCTCTTTGAGATAACCGAGCAATTAAGCGATATACTGAATATAATGTCAAGTGATCTGATTCAAAAATACTGTAACAATGGCTGATAAAGACAGTACGGTGTACGAGGTAAAGGAGATGGATTCTTCAGTCGCTAACGCTCTTTCAGAATGACATTCAAAGATTTGTGGAGAATATTTTCATGTGATTTATGTGCTCTGATCCATAAAGACGGTAACAATGGCAGAAGCTATTTTGTTACGGATTCAAGGCGCGAGGAACGCGGCATACCCAACGCGGTATGTAAGTGACTATAGTGCTCTGATTCATAAAGACGGTAACAATGGCTGAAACTATTTTGTGTCGTATTCAAGGAGCGAGGAACGCTGCATACCCACAGCGATATGTAAGCAACGAGCAACGCAGAAGAGGGCAAAAGAGTCTCAGCCCGAAGGGAATCTCATCTTTGG
>JAGLWT010000138.1 GCA_023133295.1 bacterium
TCAACTCTCCGCTTGGAACTTTTACACCGGGACAGACGAACGCTGGCGGCGTACGACATGTCCCCTATCTTCATTGGGGGCCGGCGCGATATGATTGGAACAGGAGAATTAAAGTGTTAAACGAAATATTGATTTTCCGGGTACGGGTGTGGATATTGCTTTGTTCTCATAACTTTACACTTCAGACTTCACACTTCACACATCGTTCGCTGCGCGAACGACTGTCATTGTATTTATGAATCAGAACACTAAAAAATTAATCAGGGATCTCTATAAAGGGAATAAATTATTCGATCTGGAAAAGGGCTTAAAATATAAATTCAAAAACAGAGCCCTGCTCGTGAAGGCTCTAATGCACCCCTCCTACAAGGGCAATCATCCGGAGATCTCTTTTGATTATGAAAGATTGGAGTTCTTAGGTGATTCTGTCATCGCTTTTCTGGTAACAACTTATCTCTTTGAAAAATATACGGGTAATGAAGAGGGATTCCTATCAAAAAGAAAGGGGAAGATCGGTTCAAAGGCCTTTCTCTGGGAATTGGGGAAGACCCTTCATCTGGAAAGGTATATATTTTCTCCTTCTATAGAATTACTGGCAAAATCACGCTCCACGTTCGAAAACACCTTCGAGGCTCTCATGGCGGCGATATATCTCGACGGAGGCCTTCGGTCCGCTAAAAAAGTATTTTTTAGGATCGGCGGGGGCCGCCTTGACAAGGTAGAGCAGAATGAAAATCTTCACGATCCCAAAAGTCTGCTTCAGGAGTATAACCTTAAGACAAATCAGGGCCTTCCATTTTATGATACCAAAGAGAATCCGGATGACCCGGGATTTATCTCCTCAGTATATATCGGAGGAAAACTTCTATGTTGGGGAAGCGGCGCCAGTAAAAAGGAAGCCGAAAGATCTGCCGCCATGTACGGCTGTAAACAATTAAAACTCCTTTGAAGATCATCCCCGTATTTCTTCCTTATGCAGGATGCCGCAGCCGATGCCCCTATTGCAATCAGCATGTTTCTACAGGAATAAATAAAGTAAGAACGCCTGAAGAGGTCATGACATATCTGAATAAATGTAAAACCACTCTGACGGATGAATTTCAAGTGGCTTTTTATGGAGGGACCTTCTTGGCTCTTCCGCGGGAGAGGATCCTTCAGTATGCCAAGAAAGCGTCAGCTTCCGGTGCCTCGTCCCTTCGCCTTTCGACCACCGCTTCCTCTATAAATGCTGCGTTACTCACTTCGCTAGGAGAAATTCTCCCCGTATCTGATATTGAATTAGGATTGGAGACCATCTCAAAGGATGTGAATAAATTTCTTTGTCGGGATCTTGATATGAATGAATTCAGTAAAGCAGCAGATATCATAAAGGCGCTTGACATCTCTCTCCATCTTCACCTGATGACGGGATTTCCCGCCGAGAAGCCCCATGATCTTCGGAACACCGCAAGATTTGCAGTATCTTTGGCACCGGCCGGAGTACGAATACATCCACTGATCGTATTGAAGGGCACTCAAATGGAAGAGATGTTCAAGAAGGGCAAATATTCACCGCTTTCTTTAGAAGAAGCCGCCAGCAGTATCGCGCGAGTGCTGCCTTATTTTATAAAAAATAATATTCCAGTGACAAGATTCGGGCTTTTTCCCGATGAGGAGCTGATGAAGAAGGGCTCTGTGATCGCCGGGCCGTTCCATCCCGCTTTCGGCTCTATCGTCTGGTCAAGATATTACAGAGATCTTCTAGCAAAGCGCATAGGCCCCGCCAAAGGCGCTTTTACCGTTTATGCTCCGGACAAGATAATCCATCATCTGATCGGTTTCAAAAGAGAGAATATTTCCCATTTCAATTCTCTGGGAATAGGCCTGACCTTTAAAAAGGGTGCACGATTTCAGCTCAGACGATCCAAGGACAATAAGGCTTAACAGCGCCTCTCATGCTAAATAAAATAGCATCAGTCACTGTTAATGTATTTATGAAACAGTGCACTATAGTTTGACATTCTATAATTCAAGTAATATAATTAAGCACTTGGAGGAGTTATGAGAAAGATCATATTATTCTTTTTTGCGGCAGTATTGATATTTACCGGATGTACAGGTACGAAAACCCCGGGATCAAGTGAAAGTGCCGATAAGGCAGTGGTTTCTGAGAAGGAAGCAGTAAAAACTCGTGTGACCCTTCACTTTTCAGAAGAAGAGCATGTCTATAATACGGCAGATGTGAGATACGATTCAATGTCTGATGAAACGATCATCTCCGGCGGGTATACAGATACCGAGCAGGGGATCCGCCTCTCCACCTTCTCATTGTCCTTGACGGGCAGTTCTATAGGGGAATTTCCTGATGGAGATATGGATCTTAAGGGATACATAGTAGATAAAACGAATATTGTTGTTACCAAATACGAAAGTAGAACAAGTGCTTACGGCGGCCTCCTGATAACTGCCATTGAGGGTGCCTTTTCAGGAGTAATGAGACAATTGGATGAGAAAGGTTTCCCAAAGAAAGAGGAAATTGAATTCAAAGGTTCGTTTATTAAATAGTATTGATAACGCCATGAAATAAATAATTAGCGGATTATTTTCGGATTTCGGTTGACCCCGCAATAGAAAAAGTATAAAATATGCCATGAAAGGATTAGGTAGATTTTTATTTAAGCTCAGAAGCTACACCCCTTTGCCGGTGGTGCTGGCTTACTTTATTGTTGCAGATGTGGAAATATTATCTCTTGTATTGGGGATATTCCTGATACTTCTGGGTGAGTTTATTCGCCTTTATTCGGTAGCATTCATAGGGTCGATATCAAGAACCAGAGGAGATGCGACGGGGAATCTGGTGATCACGGGGCCCTATGCCGCTGTGAGGAATCCTCTTTATGTCGGCAATTTCTTTATTTTCATGGGCTTTGTGACCACTTCGGGGAATCTGATACTGATCGCTGCCTCTCTTGCATTATTTGTATTCCAGTATACTTTTATTGTGATCTACGAGGAGGACACTTTACTTGAAAAGTTCGGTAACGAATATATAAAGTATAAAAAGAGCGTCCATCCCCTCATTCCGAATCTGATAAAGGTATTTGACAAGAATAATTATAGCGCCGTGGACATTACAAAAGGTTTCCGTTCAGAAAGATGGACCTTGATCGCTGTTTTATTTTTTATCGGCATCCCCACATTTCTTTTTCTGTATCCGCAAATCACTGAAGGACTGAGAGATCTGCTTGCAAAAGTGTTCACTTTCTGAAAGACCCTTGAAAATTTGATACCGATCGGAGCAATATATGAATAGAGAGATTAGAGAGAAAGCCAAAAAATTAAACAAAAGAATTATTCTACCCGAGGCATATGATGAAAGAACTTTGCAAGCCGCGGAATTCTTGCTGAAGGAAAAGATAGCGTTCCCCGTTCTTGTTGGCGAGCCTTTGAAATTGCGGGTGATCGCAGAAGGTGTGGGTGTAGATATGGAAGGGATCGAGATCATCAATCCGGAGACCTATGAAAAGACGCAAGAGTTCATTGTAGAGTACTACGAAATGAGAAAGGAAAAAGGTATCACCCTGGATCAGGCCAAAAAAGAAGTCCTGCAGGATGTATTTTTCGGCGCGATGCTTTTGAGGCATTCTATAGGTGACCTGGAGGTAGCAGGAGCGGTAAATACAACTGGAAATGTGATCCGTGCGGGACTGCGGATAATAGGGCTCCGCGAGGGGATCAATACCGTATCAAGTTTTTTTATAATGGTTACGGATAAAGAGATGTACGGTGAGAACGGAGCGATATTTTTCGCGGATTGTGCAGTTGTGCCGAATCCTACCTCAGTTCAATTAGCGGACATCGCAATGATGACCGCATCAAATGCCGGGAAGATACTGAATATTGACCCGAAGGTCGCACTCTTGTCCTTTTCAACAAAAGGATCCGCGAAATCCCCCGAGGCTCAGAAGGTGGTAGATGCATGCAATATTCTGAAAGAACGAGGAGTGACATTTGATTTTGACGGAGAGATCCAGGTTGACGCAGCAATAATCCCCGCAATCGCGGAAAGGAAAGCAAAGGATTCTCCCTTGAAGGGAAAGGCAAATGTCCTCATATTCCCGGACCTGAATTCTGGAAATATCGGCTATAAACTTGTGCAGAGGATTTCAGGCGCAATGGCTATCGGCCCGGTGATCCAGGGTTTCGCGAAACCGCTCTGTGACCTGTCGCGCGGCTGCAATTGGGAAGATATTGTTGACACCATAGCTGTGAGCTCCCTTCTTTGATAGATGTAAAGCTCAAGGGACTTACTTTTAAGAACCCTCTGCTTGCGGCATCGGGAACTTTTTCAAAGGAACAATTAGGCTTTTATAAAGATATCCCCTTTGGCGGTGTAGTTCTGAAAACACATACACTTCAAGCACGGAGCGGAAATCCCGGTCTTCGGATAATGGAACTTCCGGGAGGAATGATGAATTCTATCGGGCTTGCTAACCCCGGGATCAGTGAATTGGATATTTCTCCTTTTGTTTCCCTTGATTCGCTGCTCATCGTGTCTGTGGCTATACTTGATGAGTCCGAGATAGAAAAGTTCACTGCTTCCATTAGGCAAAAAGAAATCGGCATCGTAGAATTGAATCTTTCATGTCCAAATATTATGGGAAAACCGTCTCTGGAGGATCTCTCTGATATTAAACCTCTCTTAAAAAGTATCAGAGCAGCTTTTACCGAAACAACTATTTGGGTAAAGCTGTCAGTATTTCAAGTGAAACAAAAAAATGCAGAGCTTCTTGAAGAAATAGGTTTTGACGGCATTACCGCAATAAATACATTGCCGGGAATTGATGTCGATATTCACAATAGAAGCTTCAAGTTCAAGAATAAGGTCGCGGGCCTCAGCGGCCGGTTCCTGCTGCCTGTGGGCTTGAAGGCCATCAGCGACTTGAGAAAATGGACGAACCTTCCGTTGCTCGGCTGCGGTGGTGTTTTTGATCACGAAGATCTTATCAAGTACCTCATGGTCGGCGCCGATCTTGTGCAATTAGGGTCGGGTATATTTTCTTCTCCGAAGAGAGCGGAAATGATCATAAAGGGATTAAGAGAATATTTGGAAAGCAGCAATATTAGACATATCAATGAGATCAAAGGGGTTTTACAATGATAGAAAAGATTTTCGCGGCCATGGATTTCTCAGATTTTGAAACATTTGAAAAAGAATTCAACAAGATCTCTTCACATATAGAACTTTTCAAGGTGGGATATCAGCTTTTTTACTCTGAAGCAGGTGCCAGGGTTATGGATTTTCTTGATGATAAAGGGAAGAAGATCTTTCTTGACCTCAAGATGAATGATATTCCGAATACGATGCTGAAGGGATTGACAAGCTTGAGAAAGAGATTCACATTCCATTATCTCACTGCTCATATATCCTCGGGTGAAGCGGCCATGCGTTCTCTGGCGACAGAAGGCCGGCAATTGGGCGTTGAGATCCTAGGCGTAACCCTTCTTACGAGTTTATCGGCGGATGATCTTCATTCCATGGGTATTGACAAGGATCATTCCTCTCTTATTCGCCGCAGGATAGAGTCCGCAGCTGACTGGGGCGTACCTGGGGTTATCATGTCCGCGGCAGATCTGACCGCAGTCGATGTTCCGAATATTATCAAAATTACCCCGGGCATAAGATATAAAGAGGATTCCGCGGATGATCAGAAGCGGGTTACAACTCCGGCCGAGGCATTCGCCAACGGAGCCGATATGCTTGTTATGGGGCGCTCTCTTTTCAAACATCCGGTAGAGAAGCTTCTAAAGGAATTGGGGGAATAAAATGAATAGAGAAGAGATAATTAAAATATTAGAACAAAGCGGAGCCATGAAAAACGGTCATTTCCTTCTGGCTTCTGGCAAGCATTCTGAGAAGTACGTGCAATGCGCCAAGCTCTTTGAACGGCCTGAATATGCTGAAAAATTAGTTGCCGAGTTGATCTCGGAATTGGATACAGAACAGATCGATACCGTAGCAGGCCCTGCGGTCGGCGCGGTGATCATGGCTTATGAAGTTGCGCGTCAACTGGGTAAACGAGTTATCTTCACAGAAAGAAAGGACGGAGTGATGTCATTGCGCAGAGGCTTTGAAATCGTGCCGGGAGAAAGGATCCTTGTGGTCGAGGATGTCGTTACAAGCGGAGGCTCTGTGAAAGAGACCATACAGCTTCTTGAAGAAATGGGCGCTCGCATAGAAGTGATCGCATCTATAATTGACCGCAGCGTTAAAGAGCCCTTCCCGGAAAGAAAATATATTCGACTGATAAAAATGGAACTTCCACTTTATTCTCCTGAGGATTGCCCCCTTTGCAAAGACAATATTCCTCTCTATGCTCCGGGAACAAAACAGAAAGGCAATACTTTATAAATGGATTCTCTGCTTTCTCGGGAATGACGGAATACAATGAATAATTAGGAAATGAATAATGAACAATTACAAATAGAGGTTGGAGGTTAGTGCAGAGAAGATTGTTCAAAAGTTGAAAGGTTCAAAAGTTCAAGGTTGAGGTAAAATCTCTTTTTGCTCTATCTAATAATTGTCAACTGTCAATTGTGTCTAATCATCCTTCATTTCTCTACTTGTTCCACTTGTGACTTGTGCTCTTGTGCACTGCGAAGCTTGGCGTACGACATGTCCCCTATCTTACTTCGCTCCGGCGTTCTTGTGATCTGATTCATAAAGACGGCAACAATGGCTGATGCTATTTTCTTCCGTATTCAAGGAGCGAGGAACGCCGCATACCCACAGCGGTATGTAAGCTACGAGCAACGCAGAAGACGGAAAAAGAGCTTCAGCCCGAAGGGAATATCATCTTTTGTCAATTTATGCCTCTCTCTTCGCTTATGTACCACTAAGGGTACACTGCACTCATTACTCGTTGGAATTGACTAAAACCTAAACATTCCATTGTCACCGTATTTATAAATCAGAACACTAAATTTGCCACGGGTAAATTAATGATAAATACGAAATAATGTTTTTTCGGTTACGGGTGTGAATAATGGATGCGTGTGATTCTAATGGGGCAAAGAGTTGACACGCTCCGCTTCCTGTCCACTCTTTGCTTGGAACCTTTATCCGGGACAGTCGTGCCAATAAATTGTCGACGGCATGTCCCTCATTTCCTATGTTACTGGTGTGGATATTGTTTTTATTTCCACTTCGTACGGCGCACCTCTATTTC
The DNA here is from genome assembly GCA_023133295.1 of bacterium. GTDB lineage: Bacteria > AUK180 > AUK180 > AUK180 > AUK180 > JAGLWT01. The sequence continues at coordinate 7,209 of JAGLWT010000138.1, forward strand.
TGGATCAGATCACTTAGGCTCATTTTGATCTATTTTGAATAAGAGCAGCTTTCTTCCGATGATGCTGACCAGTTGTGCGTCGCATTTCTGCTCCAATACTTTCGCTGCGTCGGCTGTGGTGACGGGGCAATTTCGGGTGATCTCGACCTTTATCAATTCGCGTTTCTCAAAAAGTTCACAAAGCGCGCTTATCGTATTATCCGAGATACCTTCTTTTCCGATCTTCAGAAGGGGCTTCAAAGTGTTGCCCTTCGCCCTCAGAGTTCTCTTTTGTTTTCCTGTGAGTTCCATATTGTCTCCTATTTCTTAATTCTATCACAGAAAAAATAATATTCAAAAAAACTTGACTTTCGCTCAAGTACTGCTTATAATATAAAGAGGTTGACCGGGTGGTCAAGTATGACTCCCTGGCTTCTCGCAGATCTTTGGAATGAATTATGCTCATAGAAGTGTACGGTGTTAACACAGCACACTAGATCCCATTTGGAGGTACTATGAAACGAATAAACATGTTTCTACTCATTATTTTATTGTTTTCTTCAACTGCTTTCGCATTAACCGCCCAGGAGATCATTGACCGTGTTGACGAAAACAGCATTGCGTCCAATCAGTTCTTCAACGGCCGTATGGAGATCAATAAAGGAAAACGAACATTGATAAAGGAGTTCGTCGGGTACGGTCAGGATAATGAAGAATCCTTTTTCATGGAGTTCACCAATGCGGAAGATGTCGGTGTTAAGTACCTGAAGATCGCCGACGAACTCTGGATCTATTTCCCGGATGCCGATGATATAATGAAGATCTCGGGCTCCATGCTGAAACAGGGAATGATGGGCAGCGATCTCTCCTATGAGGACATGGTCCGGATGGAGGATCTAAGCGAGAAGTACGATGTCGAGCTTCTTGAAGAAGAAGAATACGATGGAGTAGAATGTTATAAGATACAATTGACCGCGAAGCCCGACGTGAAAGATGTGACCTATTATCGTGAAATAATGTGGGTTGAGAAGGATAAATTTGTTATGAGAAAGGTTGAGTTGTACGCAAAATCAGGCCGCCTCTTGAAGGAGATGCTGGTTGAAAAGGTAATTCAGGTCGGCAAACGCTATTTCGGCTCCAAGATAATCATCACTGATAAAAAAAAGAAGAATTCAATCACGACAATGGAATTCACTGAAGTGAAATTTGATGTGAAATTGCCAGAAGGTATTTTTACCCGCGAATATTTAAAAAGGTAATATGAGAAGACCTCTTCTTGTCATATTGTTATCATTTCTTTTTGTAAGCACCTGCCTTCTGACCCCCTGCGCTCTTGATATTTCGGGAGTATTTCGGGACGATCTGTATCTTGTCGCGACAGGTAACGGCTTCAGCTACGGCAATTCAATGGAAAATCGGCTTATACTGAGAAAATCAGCTCAGAGCTGGAAATTCTACGGCGACCTCAGGCTATACATTTACAGCGGGTTGTTCGCCGAGATCTCGCCGGATCCCGTATTTCAGCCGATGCGCTTTTTTATCAGGTTTTCCTCATCGTTCGGGACATTCACCTTGGGCAGAACATATATCGCTGTTGGAAATATTGGCCCCTTCAATCCCTTTGACACCTCAAAGGAGCTGAATATTTCAGATGTCTCTTATGATAAGACAGGAATGGATGGAGTGATCTGGGATCTCTCTCTTGGGGACCTGACCGGATTAAGGATGTGGCTCGCACCGGATACCATAATCGAAAAAGGAGCCGCAGGCATATCTCTTCATACGAATATCGGGACATTTGATATTGGGGCAGTTCTAAGCCGCTTTTCCGCGGAACAGAATCTTGCCGGTTTATATTTTAAGGGAGATCTCCTCTTTTCTGTGCAGGCGGCTCTCGCCCAGCATTTCGACGATTCAATGACTCGTGATTTCTTAGAGGCAAATTTGGGATTGGAGCGCTTTTTCGGAACGGTCTTTTTACAATTGGTATATTATTACAATGAAAAGGGAGCGGATGAAATTTCAGAGTACGGAGAAGTATTTTCTGATGCCTACAATAAGGCAAAGCATTATCTCTATGCGAATCTGAGCTTCTCATATGACGAATTTCTGAGTTTTTACATATACTCTTTCACGAACGGGATCGATCTGAGTTCTGTGATCGCGCCCGGTATTCGATGGACAATAAATAATGGGTTGAATGCTACGATGAACCTCTTTTTTCTCACTGGCGGCAATAAGGATGAGTACTCCTCGGCTTCCATGGGAAGATATGGGATTATGTTAAGATTTGAAGCAAAACTATAGGAGGCATATATGCTATTGGATGTGCAGAAAATAAATAAGATCTACCATTCCGGCAAAGTTGATTTCCAAGCGCTACACGATATTGACGTGGAGGTCGATCAAGGCGAATTTGTTGCTCTCGTCGGCCCTTCCGGCTCAGGCAAGACCACCCTTTTGAATATCATAGGGTGTATTGATTCATCGGACGGCGGTAATGTCGTTTTAGACGGAATGGATCTGACAGGTAAGAGTTCCAAGCAATTGGCTCTTTTGCGCAGGGAGTATTTCGGATTTATATTTCAGACCTATAATCTGATCCCAGTGCTGACGGTTTACGAAAATATTGAGCTGCCTCTGAAATTATTAGGCAAACACACCCATAAAGAAATGAAGGACAGGGTCTTCGCTATCTTGGAGGAAGTGGAGCTTCAGGGCCTGGAGAAAAGAATGCCATTGGAACTCTCGGGCGGGCAGCAGCAGAGGGTTTCTATAGCCCGCTCGCTCGTAAAAAAGCCAAAGATGGTCCTTGCGGACGAACCAACGGCGAATCTTGACTCAAAAACAGGTGAAGTGATAGTTGATATCATGAGAAAGATGAATGAGATCGAGAAAGTTACATTCCTTTTTTCTACGCACGATCCTGTTATAATGAAGCATGCCAAGCGCGTCATCAAAATGAGAGACGGGCGTATCGTGGAATCGTAGACAAGAAGAAGTGTGAGGTGTGAAGTGTGAGGTGCCAAGTGGGAAGAGGAGAGAGAAATGAAGATTGAGGAAATGGAAGTTTTCAAAAAATCCCATGAATTAGTTTTATACACTTACAAGATTACCAAAGATCTTCCAAATGATGAACGATTTACTCTGATAAATCAGATGAGGAGATCTTCTACTTCTATTACCACAAATTTAATTGAAGGAGATTCCAGATATTCGAAGAAGGAGTATGGATACTTCTTGAAAATGGCAATAGGTTCGTGTGCTGAATTAAGATATCAGTATCTGCTATGCAATGACCTGGGATATATAGATGCTGAACAGAAAAACAATGCTTATTATCTATGTGAGGAAACAATGAATCTTCTCATAAGTACCAGAAAGGCAGTGGAGGAAAGAAATGAATGATGGATTACTCTTTATAAAATGCAATTGTTGGGCAGTTATTAATAATATTAAACTCCCTTACTTCACACTTCACACTTCAGACTTCAGACTCACAACCTGCAGAGGAGGCGAAAATGTTCTTTAAATTTGCATTGAAAAATATTCTCAGGTATAAGCGTCGAACCTTTTTAACATTTGCGGTACTTTCATTCGCTGTGGGGATGTATATGTGGATGGCGGGTGTGTTGAAAGGATTTGATGATATGTCCGTGGAGAATCTTATAAATTTTGAGACCGGCCATTTCAAGATCAGAACGATTGACTTTGACGAGGAGATCCTTTTTTCGAAGGACAACTTTGTTACCGGATACGAAGCGGTTATTGAAAAACTGAAAAAACTTCCCTTTGTTACAAGTATTGCTACACGGCTCACCTTGAGAGGCGAGCTTGATAACGGACTGGATTCAAAGCCATGTATGGCTTATGGGATTGACGCGCAGGAAGATCACAAGGTATTTAATCTGAACGATTTTGTATCAAAAGGATCTCTGACCCCCGGAGGCGTCATACTTGGCCGCGACCTTGCCAAGGACATGAAAGTGGATACGGGTGATCTTGTATATTTTACCTTCAGAACAGCCCAAGGCATGATAGACTCCATTGAGCTAGAGGTCAGTGGAATTTTAAATGCCCCTGATCCGCTTATTAACAGCTCCACATTGTTCATGAATATCGGGGAGCTACAAGGGTTTATTGAGTTGCCCGGCGTTACTGAAATAGCCATGAAAACGGTTGATTTTGAAAAATATAAAAAGTATCAGCCCGAGCTTGAAAAAGCATTACCCGGCCTTGCCGTATTGAGCTGGAGAAAGCTGGGAGAATCCTTTTTCAATATTACAACCATGAAGAAAAGGGGCCAGGGCATTTTTATCATGTTTATCGCAATAATCGGGCTCGTAGGCATCATTAATACCATGCTGATGTCGGTTCTTGAAAAGAAAAAGGAGATCGGGACAATGAAGGCTCTTGGCATGACAGATGGCGAGGTCCAGAAAATATTCGTCTGGGAGGGTTTTCTTGTTGGCGTCTTCGGCGCTATTTTCGGTCTCATTCTGGGTGCTCTCTTCATGTGGTATTTCTTAGTTAAAGGCTTTGATATTTCTGCCTTTACCGGAGGGGATGCCAGTATGGATGTCGGGTATAAGGTGATGGGTATCGTTAAGGCCAAATGGGATATCGCGAGCATTGTCACCTCAATGACGGGCTGCGTGATCGCAAGTGTTGTTGCAAGCTTTATTCCTGCAAAGAAGACCACAGAGCTTCAGCCCGCGGAATGTTTGCGCACGAACCAATAAAGAAGAAGTGTGAAGTCTGAAGTGCCAAGTGGGAAAAGGAGAGAGAAATGAAGATTGAAGAAATGGAAGTTTTCAAAAAATCCCATGAATTAGTTTTATACACTTACAAGATTTCCAAAGATCTTCCAGATGAGGAGCGATTTACTCTGATAAGCCAGATGCGAAGGTCTTCTGCATCGATTGCAACGAATCTCGTTGAAGGTGACTCAAGGTATTCAAAGAAGGAATATGAATACTTTCTGAAGATTGCAATAGGCTCTTGTGCTGAACTGAGATATCAATATTTGCTTTGCCACGACCTAGGATATATCAATTTCGATGAAAAAATCAGAGCCTTTGATCTATGTAAGGATACAATGAACCTTCTAGTATGTACTAAGAAATCTGTGGAGGCAAGAAATGATTAATATCACCGTCACTTTTTCGAAAATATCCCGCTTAGCGATGAAGAAAATAAACTTCCTTCACTTTACACTTCAGACTTCACACTTCACACTTCGAGGTTACACCGGAGGTTTTTATGCTGTTTAAATTTGCATTCAGAAATGTTTTCCGTAATAGAAGGCGCTCACTCCTGACCGGACTCGCAATCTTCTTCGCCGGGGTCGTATCCGTGTTTTCCATGGGATATATGAACGGCGTTCTGGACATGATGATGGGTAATTTTACAAAGTACCAGACAGGTAGCATTAAGGTCACTACAGAAGATTATGTCGAAAGAGGAAAGTTCCTTCCCGTTGACGAACTCATCTATAATTCTGCGGAATTGATCGATGAGATAAGAAAAATAGAGGGAGTCGTTTCCGTAGAGGAACGCGTTCGCTTCGGGATCCTTCTGGGAAGAGGCGCGAAAACGGTTACCGCTATGGGAATCGGCGTTGATCTGGAAAAAACCTGTCTTGATATAAAAAATAATCTGTCGGAAGGAGAATTTTCACCCGAAGGGCTTTATATCGGAGTGAAACTTGCCCAGAAGATCGGCGCGCAGATAGGGGATGAACTTTTGCTGGCTACGAATACCTCCGAAGGCGGCTTGAACGGTATGAAATTCAGGGTGAACGGCCTCATTCAAATGCAGGTAGCTTCCATGGATGAAAGGGTGTTCTATATTGCTGAAAAGGATGCAAAAAAACTTTTGAAAATGAAGGGAGCTTCTACTGAGATATATGTGTTTACAGATAGAGACGATATGATGCCTGTAAGTGAGGTATTGTCATCCCGCTTAGACAAAGGACTTACCGCCCGTACTGCCAAGGAACAGATCGGTGCTTATTGGGATATGGTAGTGAGCTACAAGGGGATTGTTTTCTTTATCGAAATACTTATCCTCGCACTCGCGTCTTTTGTTGTTGTTAACACCATGATGCAATCGATCTTTGAACGGCTTAGCGAGATCGGTACCCTTAAGGCGCTTGGGATGACCGACGGCGAGATACAGCGCAGTTTTACTATGGAGGGTGGAATTATAGGTACATTCGGCGGAATTATCGGAGCGATCGCCGGATATGTGCTCACTCTCTGGGTCAACAAGGTCGGAATAAACATGGAATCCGCCTTATCGGGAATGGATTATCCAATGACCTATGTCATAAGGCCTTATACCGGCATTGAAATTCTTTTTATTACCGTGTTTTTAGCAATAATCGTAACTTCGATCGCGGCTTATTTCCCCGCGAGATACGCGAAGAAACTTTCCGCAGCGGAGGCGTTGAGAAAACTTTGATCTTCAAACTTGCCGTTAAAAATCTTATCCGCAATAAAAGACGCTCGGTTCTGACACTTCTTCTGATCACCTTCAGTATCGGATTATACATGTGGTTCTACGGCGCGGCCGGCGGGATAAGGGAGAAATCCTTTGAGAATCTTATCGAATTCACTACCGCGCATATAAAGATCAGAAATATCGAGTATGATGAGAAAAAACCTTTCAGCAAGGGCAATTTTATTTCTTCATGGGATTCTATATCGAAGATATTGAAAGAAAAGGATTTTATACAGGGATTCACACCCCGCATAAAGATAGTGGGTGAAGTTGATAATGGCATCGATTCGATCAATGTTCTGATATGGGGTATCTCGGGGAAAAGCGATAGCAGTGTCTTCAAATTGGAAAAATTTGTTACCGAGGGTGAGTTGAGCGAAGGTGCTTTATTGATCGGAAAGTCACTGGCAACGGATCTTGATGTGGTGATGGATGATCATGTATATTTGACCGTACGCTCAATGGACGGTATGATAGACTCAAGGGAATTTCTGATCGGCGGTATTGTTAACGCCGCCGACCCCGAGGTCAATAATTCGTCCGTATATATCACCCTTTCGGATGCCGCGATATTTCTGGGAACCAGCGACCCTACGGAGATCGCCATTCTTACCGATAGTCCCAAGAAGACGACGAGGCATATTGAAGCCATCGCGCCGGACCTTCCCAAGGAAGTTCAAGCCATAGGATGGCGAAAACTGGGTGAATCCTTCATAGCATTTGCCAATGCCGACTGGAATTCTGCGTTGGTCTTTGTCTTTTTGGTGATGATCCTGGCGTTTGTTGGGATCGCGAATACAATGATGCTTTCGATATTTGAAAAAAGAAAGCAGATAGGCACTCTGAAGGCCTTGGGCATGGCGGATGGCCAAGTCCGCGACCTCTTCGTCCTTGAGGGTACATTTATAGGGATCGCGGGGGCTTTCCTGGGTATGATCCTTGGCTCTCTTGCGATCTGGTATTTCAGTATTAAAGGGATCGACCTGACCGCTATGATGGGATCGGATGATGTGGATATCGGGTATAAGGTCATGGGAGTGATCAAAACCCGATGGAGCTTTGCGCCGTATCTGCATTCCCTTTTGATTAGTATTGTGGCAGGAGCCGGCGCAAGTTATTTCCCTGCGAATAAAACTACAAAAATGGAACCGGCGGAATGTCTGAGGGATTGATATGTTATTGAAAATGGCTTTTAGAAATGTTCTTCGAAACAAAAAAAGGACGCTGATCACAGCGACCGCGATCTTCGTGGCTACCGTTATCGCCATTTTTACACAGGGCTTTATGGATGGGACCTTCAATGACATGATCAGGAATTTTAGAAGATTCCAAACCGGCCATATACGCATAACAACAAAAGAGTATATTGAAAGAGAACGCTTTATGCCCGTGGATGAGCTTCTTTTCGACACACCTGATATCATAAGTGTGATCGAGGAGAATGAGAATATTTCTGCTGTAGAAGAGCGGATGCGTTTCGGTTTGATGCTTTCCAGGGGAGAGAATACCGTTCCTGCCTTCGGTATGGGTATTCCGTTCGGAGACAGCATGCTCAATGTCGAAGAAGTGTTGACAGAAGGATCGGCGGGAAAGGATGGAGTTCTTCTTGGCATCGGCCTGGCGCGTGATCTGGATGTAGGTATCGGTGACGACCTTCTTATCGCAACGCAGACCTCTGAAGGGGGCTTGAACGGGATAAAGTTGAGAATTTCAGGTTTATTCTCCTTCGGTGTGGCAATGTTTGACAATGAAATGTTTCTGATGGACCTGCAGAATGCCAAGAAGCTTCTGAAGACCTCCGGGGATACAACGGAAATCCTTCTGACTGTGAAGGATGTTGATGCCGTTACGATCACAAGAGATCAACTAAGGGAAGAGCTTTCCGGTGATCTTGCAGTGGAGGATTTCAAGGATCAAATGGGCGCGATGTGGACCATGGTCAAAGTACAGGGTAAACTGCTTTTGATCTTTGAGCTGCTTATTGTATTTCTTTCCTCTTTTGTCATTGTGAATACGATGATGCAATCGGTATTTGAGCGGATGAAGGAGATCGGCACTCTGAAGGCATTGGGTATGACGGATAATGAATTGGTCGGTATGTTCAGGTATGAAGGTGCTATCCTGGGACTATTCGGCGGCGCCGCTGCTGCAGTATTCGGCCATCTTCTTAATGTGGTTGTAGGGATTTGCGGTATAAATTTTCAGGAAGCCATGGGGGAAGTATCACTGCCAATGAGTTATACGATGAAAACAGAGGCTCATTGGTGTTACACCTTGCTTTTTTTCGCCGCCGCTGTGTTTATCTCAACGGTTTCAGCGACCATACCCGCTCGGCACGCAAAGAAAATGAGCTCCGCAGATGCGCTCAGAAACAGATAAATGAAGAATAACATATCAGCTCCCAAGACCGGCCTGGCAACGGCATTCAAGAAATTATCAAATGAAAAAAGAGAAGAAATATTAGATGCCTGTATCAAGGAATTTGCGGATAAAGGGTATAGGAACGCCTCAACAAATAATATAGTCAAGGGATTGGGAATATCCAAGGGCACGCTCTTTAATTACTTTAGTTCGAAAAGTAATATCTACGGCTATATTTTTGAGAGGATACTTCAAAATTATATGAATTTCATAAAAGACCGCATAGGCGATTTATCATCGGACCTATTGGAAAGGACCGGGCAGATATTTGACATCGGCTTTGATTATTATCGGGAGCATCCCGACCTTTACCGGATGTTTATAAAGATCGGAACGGAGGATATCAATATACTAACATCCGACCTTCGCGAAAGGTATACGGCGTATTCGCGGGAGATCTTTTCCATATTGTATGACGGCGTAAAAACAGAGGATCTGCGTCTCGGGTTAGAGAGTTCTTTGCAGATATTGTCTACCTTGATTCTGGGTATGAAAATGGAATTTCTTCAGGTAATTTCCGAGAAATCAGACCTCGAAGAGATGCGAGAGCATTTCAATAAAAAGTGGGAGCTCATGCTTTCCGCATTCAAGCACGGGATGTACAAATAATCAACGCGTAACGTTAAAAGAAATGAACAATTGTGAGATGAAATAAATCTCTGTTTGTCATTCCCGCGAAAGCGGGAATCCATCTCCTTGGCTGTGCGAGGTACGATAGAGAGAAGAGTGTTGAAAAGTTCAATGTTGAGAAAATTTAAACACAGCATCTCAATCTCTATTTCTCTTCCCCCCGCCCGCCTTTGGTCCGGCAAAAATTCAAATAATACAGTCCTTTCTTGACTTTTTTAATTTACAGAATTATACTTTAGCGGAGGGAGAGAGACGCAATAAAGATAAATGGCCGCTCCGGGCTCTCTGTCGTTAGGGGGTAACGTCCTTGGCAGGGTATATTATTTGGGGGGACAACTCGCCGCGGCCATTCCGTTGATTAAATACGCGCTCGTCAGGAAGCCTGGCTGCAGGGGAACGAACGTTGGTACTTGTGCTATCTTACAGACAGCATGCCCGTTTTGGTTATCCTGACACCCCTTGACAAACACGCTTCTCGCATCTATTATCCCCTGCAGCCGCCTTTACATGAGGAATGTTCAAAAGTTCAAGGTTCCAAGTTGGGAAATAACAAAAAGAGGATAGAGGTTAGTCCAGAAAAGAGGAATCACATCCGTCATTCCTGCTGGAATGACAGAAAGGCAAGTGTGTCGAGTATTAACGTTTGATTCTAACGAGGCGAAGAGTGTACAATTGCTTCACAATTTTCAACTCTCCGCTTGGAACTTTTGCACCGGGACAGACGAACGCCTGCAGCGTACGACATGTCCCATATCTTGGTTGGGGTGCGGCGTGATATGATTGTGACAGGATAATTAATGGGGTAAGCGAAATATTGATTTTTCGGTTACGGATGTGTTTCTTTTTCCACCTCGTACCTCGTACTGCTCTTATCACTTCACACTTTCTTTTGCACTTGTGCTCTTGTCACTTGTGCACGGCGTAGCTTGTTCCACTGGGTCCACTTGTACCTGGATCACTGCGTAGCGTGTGCCTTGTACTCTTGTCACTTGTGCTCTTGTCACTTGTGATCTGCGCAACGTCATTGTCAACTGTCAATTGTTTTGGTGGTGTGGGGAGGAGTTCATCCTCCGCTGATCATGTGAATTACACTGATCTCATCATTGTCGTTGATGAGTTGTGTGGAATACTTGTCCTTTTTTATCAATCGTCCGTTGATCTTTACGACGATCATCGGGAAAACAAAATTCATTCTCTTAAGAAGAAGCGAGATGGTCTCATCTTTCTTCCAAATGACTTCCTTTGAGTTAATCATTATCATGCTTGCTAATTATTTCTATGACCGCTTCCAAGGCCTGGATGGCGGCAATGGCGATGATCCTTGGCGCCATTAATATCCCCTGACTGCTGTCTTCCGCCTCAGGGTCGATCAGCACCGTGAGACTGCCGGATCTGATCTTTTCAAGTTTATCCACTGAAGCTGTGCCGGCGATCCCGGATACGGCAATAAGCTTGATCTTGGGACAATTTATCTGCATATCCTCGATGAACGCGACTTTTGCCGCGGCATCGTCAAGAGCTTCGAGAACTATATCGCATTGTGTGAAATGCCGATGCATCTCTCCGGGTATAAGATCCGCATGAAATGTATCAATATCCAGATCGGCGTAGATGGATAGAAGATTGCTCTTGAGCGCATCTACCTTGATCTCTCCCACCTGTTTGCTGAAGAAGAACTGACGATTCAGATTAGATGTCTCGATACTGTCTCGGTCAACAAGTACGAAATTCTTGACGCCCGCCCTGACAAGCGCCGCCGCCGCATTTGAACCCAAGCCGCCGCAGCCGGCGACACCTATCTTCACCGCTTTGAGCTTATCTCTGATCTCTTTTTCGTGTTCCCGGGTGTTCATCTTTTACCTATAGATTACTTAGTGTTCTGTTTCATAAATACGCTGACAATGGAATGCTTGGATTTGAGTTAATTTCAACGAACGATGAGTGCGGCGTACCCTCTGTGGTCCGTGAGCGAAGAGAGAGAAAGAAATTGACCAAAGATGAGATTCCCTTCGGGCTGAGGCTCTTTTTCTGTCTTCTGCGTTGCTCGTCACTTACATACCGCTGTGGGTATGCTGTGTTTTTCGCTCCTTGAATACGAAATAAAATAGCTTCAGCCATTGTTTACCGTCTTTATGAAATAGATCACTTACCAAGACTCCCAGTATCGCCTTTCCTTGGAGGGCTTTTCTTCACTTCCAGAATATACACCGCCCCAGTCATTCAATCCGTTTTCTTCGTCTTCTTGAATTTTCTTTGCGAGGAAGTCCAACATCTTCTGTTCATCTCCAAACCCAAGCTGCTTCATTTTTACAGGCGTAGGTACGCCGTTTTGAGTCCAGCCCCTTCTCATATAAACCGCATCAGATAGTATTTGATATTGATTCTGCCTGTGGTGATAAACAAGTTTTACTTTTTTCCCTACATCCATCTTCTCTATTTCTTCGAGCGGCTTATTTATAATTTCCGCCAATTGCTTATCATATCTTTCCTGTCTCGAAACATACTCAAGCTCGGTAACGGGGCCCATTGATCTGTACGGTATCCAATCGTCCCTTCTCTGTCCGCGTCCCATCCAGACATTCAATGCCCTTTGCCAGTTGTATGCTCTTTCGCTCTGGAGGATCAATTCTTCCTTATTGATATTCCATCCGGTAACGGCGTTCTGATATTCAACATAATTGTTTAAATGTTCCGGGACTTTTGACGGTTCATCTGTTTCCGCATTATTCGCGGGCTCTACATCGTTCCAAGGCAATTTACAAAGTCCGTTCAAGCCGAACCATGTTCTCCACATGGGAAAATAATGCAATGCCTCCGCTTTATCTTTGAAGGTGGGGATCTGATTATTGACCATATCCATGAATATCAGCCAGGCTTCATCGTGCTGCGGCCCCTTAAGAGTGAGTCCGTAACCGCCCTGCATCGCCAATGATTCCTTCGTAACATATTCGGAGTATTCCAGTCCCTTGGATTCCATCCCGGTATCTTCGATCAATTGATGGTCGCCCCAGTTCTTTGACTTGAGCCAATCCTTGACCCTTCTGATACCTTTAGCCGCAACCTTGATAAATTCGTTCGTATCACCGTCCGCCATTCTGTGTAAAAACTGCATTACAGCGTCAAAATTTCCAAAAGCAAGCTCCAGCCCGCCGCATCTCTCTTTGTTGAGGATGCCGTATTCGAACATCTCCATATAGTAGGCAATGGCAGTTCCCGAGGAAATAGTGTCTATGCCGTAGGTGTCACAGTAGAAATTGAATTCAATGATCCATTTCGGATCCCATAAGCTCATATTGGCGCCACAACCGACCGTCTCATATTCAGGGCCGTCAACTGTTACTTTATGTCCTTTATATGGCCCGGTCATAACCTCGAATGAATCCACCGTCTTTGCGCAAGCCATCGTACACCCGTGCCAGCATCCATCTGGAATGACCCTTGTGAAATTTTCAAAGAATTTCATCGAGTAGATCTTAGGTGCCTTGGGAAATGAACCGAAGCGGTAATTTTCACAGGGGAGAAGGTCGTATGCATCCATGATCTCAACCAGATGCGCGGTTCCGACCTGCCTCATATTGCATTGATAACGGTCCAGGTCTCGGATCTCTTTTTGGATCTTAGTCCCGACCTTCGCCGCGGCTTCCGGGTTTTCGGGCGCATTTTCCACGCCGGTGAACTTATCAACCCGTGCAACGATGCCTTTTATTTTTTTGTCTCTAAGAACCGTTCCCAGTCCTCCTCTTCCAGCTTGTTTGATCCTCGCTACCTTTCTCCTGATGTCCCAGAATGAAAAATTAAGACAACCCCAGTAACTGTTCTCAGCTCCGTGTCCCGCTGAAACAACGGATACCCTCTGTCGGGAGCGCTCATCATCTTTGGAGGAATACATATAAGTCAGCTGTTCGCTGACAAGGTGAGTATTGATCTCTTCCAGCGGAGCGGTCTCTATCCTGATGACCGATGCCTCGCCATCAATCGCGATTATCACATCTTCCTTTGCTTTTCCTTGTATCTCCAGAGCGTCATAACCGCAGAATTTCAGATAAGGCCCGAAGTAGCCGCCCACATTTGAGTCACATACAATATTGGTAGAAGGTGATACGGTCAGGCATAAGGATTTTCCGGAACCCGGATATTGCGTAGAACCGCATAGGGGTCCGGTCGTGATGACAAGGTCATTTTCCTCACTGTTCCATCTGGTGTCCGGTTGAATGGAATCCCAAAGCAACTTCAGGCCGAATCCTCTTCCGCCGGTGAATTTCTTTTTCATATCATCGGTTACGGGTTTCTCTTTTATCTCATTTGTAGTGAGGTTAATATACAGGGTTTTGTTCGCGAATCCTTTTTCGATCTTGTTCTTGTCATATTTGAATTCTGTTAAAACTTTATGTGCAGCGTGGATCTTTTGAAGATCCCACTCATGTTTTGTATTACCCGCATCATAATCTTTCCAGGAAAACTGTCCCTTAACCATGATTGGTACCTCCATAATTATTGAAAACGATCTGCTTGATCTCTCCTATGTCAACTTCGACCAGTTCCAAAGCATCTTCGGGGCATGCCCTGACGCAGGCGCCGCAAGAAATGCACTTGAAGGGCTCGATCCTGGATGCTGATCTTTTCATTGCTCCGAGAGGGCAGAATGCCACGCATGCCTGACAGCCGACGCAGATATTCTTATTGAGAATAACGGTACCGTTCGGCATCCTCTCAATTGCTCCGACAGGACACATGTCGATACACAGTCCATTTTGATTGCAGACATGCATCTGGAAATTGCCATCCTTTTCATGTATTCGAATAGCCGACTTTTCGCCGCCGTCATCACATTTAAAGTGTACCTGAGAACATGCCTTCTCGCATTCAAGGCATCCCACACACTTCTCTGAATTGAATTTTAGTATCTTTGCTCTTTTAATCTCCGTCATCGTTCCCTCCTGAAAAGAACTGTCAAATATTTTTACGAAAAAATGGTCTGAATTATAATTGTAATCCAACTGGGAAAATTATAACAAATGCAATTTTTAATGTCAAGCATGAAAAAGGTACGAAGTACGAAGTTCGAGGTACGAGGTGATAAAAGAAAATGAATAATGAAGAAATGAACAATGAACAATTGGAGAAGGGTACGGCACGAGGAAAAATTTCGAAGGTTAAAAATACAAACAATATCTACATCCGCGAATGAAGGAGTACTACGAGGTATATTATTAATATATAAATGATCTAATGTATTTGACAAAAGATTGCTAAATTGTTAGAATGGCTTCAGTAAAACTTGGGAGGTTTGTAATGAAAAAGAATGGAGAAAATCTCGTACTATGAACCTTGCATTGTTTGTAATCATATTGGGTACATCCTATTTACTTCCCGTTGATATGTATATCAGGGCACTATTAGTATTTGCTTTGTTTTTTACCGCCCACTTGTTTTCTAAGAGAAGGATAAATATCAAATTCAACAAAAAATCTCTTCTGAATCTTGGTTTGATTTTTATATTTTATTTGAGTTATGAGTTTTTGTATATAATTTTGAAACAACCCATAGACAACAGGCCATCAATTCACTTAATCATTCGGGTACTTTCTGTTGCTATAGCGGAAGAGATTATTTATAGATGGTACATTACAGGATTTTTCTATAAAATTTTTAAGTCCAGGATATTGTTAACGGTCATAGTTTCTACCCTTATATTTGAACTTGCTCATCTGCAATTTTCCTTAAACGGAGTTTTTCTTGGATTATTATTGACAGTGTTCTATCTGGTACACAGGAATTTCGTATTTAATGTAGTGTTCCATGCGATCAATAATTATTACTTCTACTTATTGAAGAACAATATCTTGGAAGTTACAACAGAAACTCGTCAGATGTTGTCGAATCCAATTATCTTTATTCCTGCTCTACTTGTGCTTTTATCTATGACAATTGCATTAATCGTACTTACTCTAAGAGCAGTAAAGCAACTCTCTGATACAAAGAGAATGAACAGAACAGGGAACGGAGGTTTTTGTGATACGTCTCCAGTTCCCTAAGGGATGATAAATATCTGCTATTCTCCTCAAGCCCTTTCTCATTGAAACCTTTGAGTTGTTATTTGCTATTAGTGTATGCTTTCTATGATGTGCGAGAGTAGTGTGTGGCCAAAAAAAAAGGGAAAGGACCGAAATCCTTTCCCTTTATAAGTTCAATCTAATGTATACTGATCAATAACGGTCGTTTCTTTCTTTTCTAGGCTGGGCTTCGTCCACTCTCATGGTTCTGCCTTCGAAATCTGTTTCATTGAGTGCTTCTTTTGCGGCCTTGGCCTCATCAGCGGTACCCATTTCAACAAATCCAAAACCCTTTCTGCCGATAATACGAACACTTTTTACTTCGCCATACTGCGCGAAAAGTTCCTCAAGCTGGGATTCCCCAACATCGTAGCTCAGATTTCCAACATAAAGTTTGTTGTTTTCCATTCAAAACTCCTTTTGTTCTTTGCCCGACTTATTTCTGCAATGCTTTGGGGAAAGTTCAAGAACGATCGGCCTGCAAAGAATGCGAAACTTTAGTGAGACGAAAAGAACGTAACGGGAGATTGTACATTATTATTGGAATAAAATCAAATTTATGAGTGATACCACAAGAAAAATGCGTGTAGCGTGTAATGTGGAGAGGGAAGGAAAGGGAAAGATAAGGGAAGAAAAATTCGAATAAAAAAAAAGGGAAAGGACCGAAATCCTTTCCCTTTAAAAATTCAATCTAATGTATACTGATCAATAACGGTCGTTTCTTTCTTTTCTAGGCTGGGCTTCGTCCACTCTCATGGTCCTGCCTTCGAACTGTGTGTCATTGAGCGCTTCTTTTGCGGCCTTGGCCTCATCAGCGTTGCTCATTTCTACAAATCCAAATCCCTTTCTACCAATAATGGTCACGCTTTTGACCTGACCGTACTGTGCGAAAAGTTCTTCAAGCTGGGATTCCCCAACATCATAGCTCAGATTGCCAACATAAAGTTTGCTGTTTTCCATTCAAAACTCCTATTGTTCTTAACCCTACTCTTATCTGCAATGCTTTGGGGAAAGTTCAAGAACGATCAGCCTGCAAAGAATGCGAAATTTTAAGTGAGACGAAAAGAACGTAACACCGCAGTATACATTATTATTACAAGAAAAGCAAGTCAGGAACCATTATATTAAATAATAATCGCGATCTTTCCCTTTTTTAGATCGCCTTTGGTATTGGAAACGACATAAAAATATATTCCGGAAGCTACCTTTTCACCGGATGAATTCTTCAGATACCAGGAGAAAGAAAGTGAGTCGGTTTCCGTGGAGAAAACCAGTTCTCCCGCGATGCTGTATATACTTATGGAAGTATTTTCAGTAAGATCATTAAATATTACGGGATTATCCCCATTGTTAGGATTGGGGTAAACCACTAATCCCTCCAGATCGGTTGCCTGCGGAATGATCAGATCAAAGGTAGAATTTCCCGCCGGGCTTCCCGGAGCCTCGGATCCTGCTGCCCAGAATTCAAAGGCATAGGTAAGGCTGCCGTTACCGGCATATGATATATTTTTGGATAATGAGTAAAGCTTGCCGTCGGTCAGGTCAGTGTCTCCGCCATCATTTTCTATCATATTGAATTTCTCGTCATTATCGTAAACACTCGAATCATTAAGATCGATCCAGACCTGATATGTGTCAGGAAATGTATTGGACGATTCCGTAAATTTAACAGAGAATGTAAAAAGCGTGCCGGAATG
The DNA here is from genome assembly GCA_023133295.1 of bacterium. Classification (GTDB taxonomy): domain Bacteria; phylum AUK180; class AUK180; order AUK180; family AUK180; genus JAGLWT01. The sequence continues at coordinate 24,493 of JAGLWT010000138.1, forward strand.
TCCCACTTGAGGGTCAATGCCGTCTGAAATATAATTACCTGTTCCCAGCCATGAAAGATAAGGCCCGACAGGAGTTACGGTTACGGTACTATCAGATGTCGGTACACCGTTGGCGGCATTTCTGCCGTCTGAGAAGGCAAAACGGTAATTCAAGGCACCGTCTCCTGAAAAGTTGATGGCTGTAGCATATGAATAGGCTACGCCGCCCTTGAAATAATCGGATGCTATGAAATTGATCATATTGAATTTCTCGCCGCCCTCAAATACTCCGGAATCATTAATATCTATCCAGACCTGCGCTAGGGTCGGCGCATTATTGTTATCATCCGTGTATTTCACTATGAAGGTGAAGGTGTCTCCTGTATCGCCGTTATTTGGCTCAACCCCGTCAGCAGTATATCCGCCGCCTCCGCTCCACGCAAGTACCGGCGCATAATTAGTATAAATATAAGAACTTTTTGTCTGTCCGTTTATTGTGCTTATAGGTGTATCGGTGGCATAATATATCGCGATCGGAGAAGATGAATTGTAAACAGAATAAGTGGCATCGGTGTAATCCTCGATCCAGAATTTTGTTATGGTACCCTGTGTCGAAGTGCCGGCATCTCCCCATGCATCAGGATAGGTAGCGCCGTTTGCCACATCGTAAACATCAAAATAGTAATTCCCCCTCGGGTCGGATGAGATCATTTCTGAGATATCCAGGATGACATTGTCGGCCGTGAAGGCATGATTGCCGCCTCTTGCGCCTCGATCATCAAAATTACGTGTAACTGCCGTGCCGTCATTGCGGGTGATCTTTCTTATGGCATCTCCACGCGCATTATGTGAAACATGGATGTTAGCGATATATGTGGGCTCGTAATCTACCTTGTCATAATAGTAGAAACACCATTCATAGTCCATAGCCGCCATAGCTGCATAGGAGACATAATAGTAGCCGTCTTTTACCGCTTCATCTCCCCAGAATCCCCAGGAGTTCACGACCTTGAATGCTCCGTTTTTCCATTGGCCGCCTTCCCAGTAAGGGCCGAAGTTGTCGTCAAATCCAACTATTGTATTGGCATGATTGCAGGCTGCGGTCGTCGCGGGATAGGAGTCTGCCACAAGAAGGTCCTGTCCGGAAACGGTTTGAAAATTGTATTCATTTGCATCGATACAGTAGCTTAGCAGGGTCTTATTCTCCAGTAATGTCCTCATCGTTTCAAGGGAAGCTCCCAAAGACATGTCAATATAAGTGGTAGTCCAATCGGATCGGTATTTGGCGGATTGCCTGTATGCCGCTTCATCGGGATATCCTGTATGATCCTGATCATCATAGGGCATCTTTTCCCAGTCACATGCGCCGAATTTTTCCATAAGCTCCGCAATATCGAGCCAAAATGATCCATTGTCATCACCGCTGTTGACCTGATGATATGCAAAATCCGGGGACATTATTTTGTTCTGATGTCCACTGTCCGGCTCATTTATTCCGGGGATATCCCAATTGTATGAATAGGTTGCCCCGGAAAGGTCCCATAAACGGTCCATCGCCTCTTGATAGGTTTTGATATAATAAACCATGGACCAGCATGTACAGGAGCCCTCATACCTTTGATTGCCGACGGGTGGAAAGTAGTCCGAAGTGGAATTGTCATAAGATGCTGCCGCTTTTGAGCGGTCAAGTTTATTTGCAGAGATCACGATCCTTCCGTTTTTCAACAATTCTTCATATTGTCCGAGTGAGGGTGGAGCGAAGCCCGTCCCCATACCGTCTATGATCACATTGTAATTTTTGCCGGCTTCTCTGACTCCAATGGAGTCCTTCATTGACTGGATCATTTCTGGAGTGAATGCTGAAAAGCCGATCTGAAGCCCTTCTTTGATGACCGTTTCCGTATAGCAAGCAGATGAAAGCAGGAGAAAGACAGCAGCAAACAGAAATAGTTTCTTATTCATATGTGACTCCATCTATATAATCGGTATATAATAGAATAAATTCTCAAAAATACCAAATTTTACAATTAACTGCCGAGCACGATCAATTCATATGCGGCGCTTCCCAGCCCGATCTTTTCTCCATATTCGATCTGCAGTATGCCCCGTGTATCAGGGTGCACGGCGGTAAATTTATCAGATATTTCTTTATGGCTATCCGGCAGTTTGGAATTTTCCAGTCCTTTTTCGGAATTTACAAGGTCCAGGCATGCCTTATCTAAGGCAACGGGATCAGTTGATGCAAGTATCCCTATATCGGGCACAATGGGTAGGTCGCTCCAGGATGCGCAATCACAATCAGGAGTGATATTCATCAGAAAACTTATATAAATGATCTTATTTTCTTTATCTTTTACAGCACCAAGTGCATATTCGGTCATTCTTTCAACGAATTCTATTTTATCCGTGCTCCAGTCCATGATCATAGACCTATTCGGACAGACGGTGAGGCATTCTCCGCATCCAATGCAGAGAGAATAGTTAATTTTCGCTTTTTTGCTGATGATAGCGATGGCATCTGTGGGACAGTTTTCACTACATTCTCCACAGCCGGTACAGATCTTTTTTACGACTTGCGGTCGTGTTGAATGCTGCTCCATTTTCCCCTTGGCGGGGGAACATCCCATGGCGAGGTTTTTGATGGCTCCGCCGAATCCTGCCAGCATGTGCCCTTTGAAGTGAGTTATGACCACCATCGCGTCTGCGTTTATGATGTCTTCCGCTATTTTGACCTTCTCAAAGTGCTTACAATCAATTTCTATTTCGGAAAAATTCCCGGAAATCAAACCATCCGCTATGATCAGAGGGGCGTTTACAGTGGCATATGAAAATCCATGTTCCAAGGCGGTTATAAGGTGATCTACGGAATTGTGCCTGCTGCCTTTGTAAAGTGTGTTCGTATCTGAAATAAAGGGCTTACCCCCGGCGGCTTTTACGATATCCACCACCTGCCGCACGAAGATAGGGTTGATAAAGGTATCATTTCCTTTCTCGCCAAAATGGACCTTGATAGCGATAAGATCATCCTGCCGTATCATATCTTTTACCCCAGTTCTTTCCAGTAATCTTAGTATCTTTGAGATTTTATTGCTCTTTCTTCCAGATGCCCGTCCCTCTGCGAAATATACTTTTGATGTCATAATCGACCTCCGCAAATAATTCTATAGTGTACTGTATCATAAATACGCTGATAATGGAATTATTAGATTTGAGGCAATTCCAACGATAAATGCTGTCTGAAGTGTGAAGTGCGAAGTGGGGAAAAGTCGGGATGAAATAAAACTGGATCCCA
>JAGLWT010000139.1 GCA_023133295.1 bacterium
CGGACCACAAAGGGTACGCAGCGCTTATTGTTCGTTGGAATTGACTCAAATCTAATCCTTCCATTGGCACAGTCTTCATAAATCAGAGCACTACTAAAAATACATTGCATTAGACAAGATTTTGTAGTAAAATATTCCTATATGGAAAACATCTGCTGTATCATACTTGCCGCGGGCCGCTCAGAGCGTTTTGGGGGAAATAAGATCCTTCTGACCATTGAGGGTGAAACCTTTCTGGATATCATTTTACGCAAGCTGCGCAAAATGAATGTCGAACCCATTGTTATATATCATTATCCGGAGATCCGTGATGTAGTGGGGACAGAGATCATAACGGTTCACAATCCGCATCCGGAAACAGGGCAATTGGACTCTATAAGAGCAGGCGTAAGGGCATTACCGGATAATTGCGATGGCTTTGTCCTCTGGCCGGCAGACATGCCTCTGATCAAATTAGAGACCGTGGAGAAGATGCTGATCATGGCGGCGGAGAATCCGCATAATATAATCGCCCCATCGTTCAAGGGATCTTTGGGCCATCCGGCGTTCTTTCCCCGGAAGTATTTTGAAGGTCTTTTTTCCGATCTGGAGAGGGGCGCACACACACTCGTTCATTCCGATAGAACCGTCTCATATGAGTCAGCCGACCTCTTTACCAAGATCGGCGTGAATACAAAGCAACATTTTAGGAGATATCTTGATGAGTATGAAAAAGATACTGCAAGAAGCGGCAGATAATTGTGCATCCGGCTCAGCCGGTGTACTCGGTATTATTACCTTTGCTTCCGGCTCTACACCCGCTTCGGTGGGAAGGATGATCTTTATCACCCCGGATTCCATTGAAGGGAGTGTCGGCGGCGGTGTGACCGAAAAGAAAGCGATCGATGCAGGCAGGGCGATGATAAAAAGCGGTCAAAAGACCGATACGCTTGATATCGACCTTTCCGGCGTCGCCAATGCCGATGGCATCTGCGGAGGTAACGTCTCTCTTCTTCTGATATCCGTATCCGGAAAAAGACGGGTAGCCTTGATCGGAGCCGGGCATGTTAATCAAGCGCTTGCCGGCCTTTTGGAGAAATTGGGATACGGCGTCACTCTTTATGACAAAAGATCCGGACTTCCCTGGGATAATTACACAAACATCAAACAATATGAGAGCGCATTCGGCAATTGCGGGGATTCCTCGTATATAGTGATCGCCTGTCATGATCATGATGAAGATAAAGAGGCCTTGAAGATACTGCTGAAGTCGGGAATCAAAACCGAATATCTCGCGGTGGTCTCAAGTAAAAAGAAATTCGTACAGATCAGCAAAGAGATACGGGATGAAGGGATAGAATTTCCGGAAAATATTTATGCTCCCGCCGGCTTGGACCTTAACGGCAATGAGCCCTTTGAAGTGGCCTTGTCGATAGCCGCACAGATAGAAAAGATCTTTTACCAAAAGGGTGGACTGGATCTAAAGGATGTGAAAAAGTGAAGATAAGATTGAAATTGAATGGTTCATGGCGAGAATTTGAAATAAGCAATGACGATACATTGCTCCATGTTTTGCGGGATGAATTACGCCTCACCGGCACAAAGCGCGGCTGCGGCAACGGCGAATGCGGCGCCTGTACCGTTATTCTTGACGGAGAAACCGTTACATCCTGCCTTGTTCTTGCAGCTTCGGTGGACGGATCCAGCATTACGACCATTGAGGGGATCTCTCCTCAGAGAGGGCTTCATCCTATACAGGAAGGACTTGTGGCTAATGGCGGAGTCCAATGCGGATTCTGCACACCGGGCTTCGTTGTATCCGCGTATGATTTTCTTTCAAAGAGGGAATCCTTTACGATGGACGAGCTGAAAAGAGCCCTTTCGGGGAATCTCTGCAGATGCACCGGTTATAAGAAGATCGTTGAAGGTGTTGTCGCCGGCGCCGAAACAATGGGGAAGGAGATCGAAAATGATTAAGAGATTTTTAAATATTTCCGATCTTGAATCACTCTTGAAAGCGAAATCGGAATACGGCTCCAAGTGTAAGATACTGGCGGGCGGTACCGATCTTGTAGTAAGGATGAAGGCGGATATGATAGATCCCGATACCATTCTTTCCATAAGAAATATAGATGAGATGAAGGGTATTATCAAGGGGAAGGACGGCACCGTCATAGGCGCTCTGACCTCTCATACCTCCATAGAGGAAAACGCTTTGATCAGAAAGCAGCATTATCCGCTCTATCAGGGAGTATACGAGATCGGCTCGCCACAGATAAGGAATATGGGTACACTCGGGGGAAATATCGCCAATGCGTCCCCTTCGGGCGATACCATAGCGCCGCTGATGGTAATGGGCGCGAAGATCAGGCTCATGTCCAGATCAAAAGAGCGGCTTGTTCCCGTAGATAAATTTTTCAAAGGCCCCGGCAAAACCGTTATGGCGGATGATGAGATCATTCATTCAGTGATCGTACCCGCGGGCTTCAATAAAAAGAATTCCGGTTTCATAAAAGCGGGATTGAGAAAAGCCCTTTCGATCGCTGTGGTATCTGTCGGCTGGAGCCTGAAAGACGATAAGCTTACGCTCGCCTTTGGCGGCGCGGCTCCCATTGTAACGGTGGCGGAGATCCGTAAGGACTGTAGCGCGGCGGAATTAAAAAAGAAGGTATTGAACGCGATCTCTCCGATCTCTGATCTGAGAGCGTCCAAAGGATATAGAGAACAAGTGATCCTTAATCTCGTAAATTCGGTGATGGAGGCCTTGAACTGATATGCATGTATTTATCCACGGGCCCAAGGGCTCCGGTAAGAGTTCAGCTGTTAGGGGAGCGATCAAGCTTCTGACAAGGCCGATAGGCGGACTGATCACGGAAAAACTGGATGGCATGGGAATAAGTATTCAGAATATAATGACCGGAGAGAAGATACATTTCAATGTGGACGACCCTCCGAGACAGATAGCTTCTATCTTCAATTCATTCGGCGTGGAGGCTTTTATCGACACCGAAGAGGATCAGCGCCTGCTGATCATTGACGAATTGGGTTTTCTGGAATCAAAAGCGGAGCTCTTCACACAGGCGGTCACTAATTTCCTGCAAACATCCCTGCCTCTTATAGCTGTACTGCAGGACTATCGCCCTAATCTGTTCTGGGATATGTTCAGCGGCATGGGAGAGAAGGTATTGATGCTGGATGCCTCAAAGATCTCCGGAGAAGAGATCATTCAAGCCATCATGGAGCAGGTCTGATGAAAAAACTGATATTTTTAATGATAATCGTATTGTTTAGCGCGGCTGCCGCATTCACGGATGAGCTTGACCTTCCTGAGATACTCATCGAAGGCAGTGAAATAGAAAATACGGACATCAGTGATACTCCGTCAAGTGAGATCGAGGTTCTGATCCCGGATGAGGAAAAAGACAAGGCCTCTTTTGACAGTAGCTTGAAAGATCCGGAGGCTAAGGAGAAATTCCGCGATAAATACCGTTACGGCATGCGGCTGGGAACGGAGCTGCTGGCGGAGCTGAGTACCTCGGCCGATCTGGTAAAAAAGACCTGGGGGATATCAGTCTCCTTTGTGTATTTTCATCTCAATCCATATGAGCAGACGGATTACTTTGAGAAGTGGCAGCTCGGGACGGAGTTTTCCTCTTCCTTTAAGAATGTATTGAATTTCGCCGTTCAAACCGATTTCAAGGGGGATATCCTGCAATTGGTCAAGGATTCTCTCACCTCGTCCAAGTACTACAGCGCCGGTTTCCTTCTGGGTTCTGACCTGGGTACGATGGGCAGATGGAAGAGCAGTACCCGTGTGAAATACCTTCTGATGGATTCTTTCATAAATAAGTTTGAGGGCCAAAATCTGCTTCAAAGCGCGGAGATGGAACTCTTTCTCTCGTCCTCGATTTCTTTCAGGGCAGAGCTTGGGATTCTCGCAGCAAAGGGCCTGAAACCCGGATATTATTTGTCAATGCTCGCGAAGTTCCGCGGTGGCGACTCGCTTTTCAGCGGAGGCGTCGCTTCGAGACAATACAATGGCAAGAGCATTGAGCCGCTTTATCTATTCAGGCATTACCTCGGAAAAGGCCTCTATCTTGAGATCAGCAATAAGATCGGTTTTGAAGAACGCTTCATTCCCGAAGACCTTATTCCGATATTCGCGTATTTTCAGGATATGCACGATCAATTCGTCAAACACAATGTTTTCATATCATATTCCAGAAAGGAATTGAGCGCGACCGGAGGCTGGTATCTGCATGACAGGTCTTTCCCCGGAACTCTTTCTTTCAACAGTGACGGATATATACTGGGCTCTTCTTCAAAATCAAAGGAGTCATCAGCATTATTCGTCAATGTACGCATCAACGGCCTTTCTCTTGAAGGGGGTTATGAACTCACAGAGGACAAGGGGCTTGTACCCGCGGGATGGCTGAATTTCAAATGTGAAAAGACAATTAACGGCCTTACTTTTGCCGCGCTTTTATCCTATTCCGATATGGTAAAAGGCACCTCCGGCATCGGCGACGCGGGCGTGATACCCGGCGGGATCACATACGATCTGAATGTTCATTATACATTTGACAATGCCTTCATTATAGGACTGGGCGCCGCCAAATTTTACAGAGACAGCAGTACTTATGATTCGCCTGTTGTATTTTACTTCTCATTAAAGGGGGAATTATGAGCAGTTATCAATTGACCAAGATCCAGAGGGACACCCTGGATTTTATAATTGAGTTCTACCGTAAAAAGAGTTACACTCCTACATTGACCGAGATAGCGAAAAACTTCGGCATCAGCATCCGGGCGGCGTATGACCGTGTTAGCGCGCTTATCAGGAAGGGCTATATTGAGAGAGAGAAGGGGGCGAGGACCATCAAGATATTGGAGCTTGACCTGGACAGCGAATCTCATATACCGCTTCTGGGCAAGATCAGCGCGGGGATACCGCTAATGGCGGAAGAGAATATAGAAACCTATATTCCCATCAGAAAGGAATATTTTCCCGCGGGAGAATACTTCTCGCTCAAGGTAATCGGCGATTCTATGATAAACGCCGGCATCATTGAAGGGGATATCCTCGTCGTCCGTCAGCAGAATTACGCTCAGAACGGAGAGATCGTTGTCGCTATGTTCGAGGGAGAGACCACGGTAAAGCGTATATTTTTTGAGAACAAAATGGTGGTCTTGCAGCCGGAGAATCCGAAATACGAGAGAATGATAAAAAGGTATGTTTCGATCTTGGGAAAGGTCGAAGGATTGATAAGGAGGTATTAGTGAAAATAGAATTTTCTAAGGCCCTTGAAAAGATGATAGATAAGGATAAGGAGAATTGCCGCAATATGAGAGGCGAATTTCTTTTGAAGTTAAATGTTGAAGGCTTTCCTTTTTCGAGGCATCTGAGTTTTGATGAAGATATTTACAAGGAGACAAAGGCGATACTGCCTTATTATAAGAAAGTGGTGGTACTCGGTATCGGGGGTTCGGCATTAGGCACAAGGATGATATACCGTCTCTTCAAGTCAAAGGCGGATAAGGAATTGATCATCCTGGACACGACCGACCCGATGATCATAGAAGAGGCCCTTTCGGAGATGATCATAGAAGATACCGTATTTGTCTCCATTTCAAAATCCGGCGCTACGATGGAGACCGCCGCTTTGACGATTTATTTTATCGAGCATCTTCAGAATGTCTTCGGCGAGGTCTGGAAGAACAGGATGATATTCATTACAGATCCGCTTTCCGGCGATCTGCGCAGATATGTTGAGGATAATTCACTGCATTCATTGCACATACCGACAGAATTGGGAGGCAGGTACTCCGTTCTTTCAAATGTTGGGCTCTTTCCGCTTTATCTCGCCGGTATCGATATCAAGGCCATTTTATCGGGAGCAAGGCGGTATCTGAAAAAGATCAAGGACGATAAGGACATAACTCCGTTTACGCTCGCGGGCTGCAATCTGGCGCATTATCTCAAAGGAAAGAACATTCTGGCGCTTTTTCCCTATTCCGGCAAAATGAAATTATGGGGCGAGTGGTTCATACAGCTCTGGGGCGAATCCCTCGGTAAGATCGACCGGAAGGGGATAAATGTCGGGCAGACACCGATAGTCGCGGTAGGCCCAACGGATCAGCATTCCATTATTCAATTATTTACGCAAGGCCCAAATGATAAGTTCGTCCTCTTTCTTGACATCGAGAACAGGGGGACGGATCAGGACATATCACTGGACCTTCCGTACAATTCTTTCTCATACCTCAAGGGCAAGACCTTCTCTCAATTGATCGACGCTGAGCTGAAAGGTACCCGTGAGAATCTGGATCAGCTGGGTGTGGCGACAGCGCTTCTGACGATGGAAGAGCTCACTGAGGAGCGCATAGGCGAATTGATCATATTCTCATATATATTTACCGTTTATACAGCACAGCTGCTGGGCGTTGATCCATTTGATCAACCCGGAGTAGAGGGCGGCAAAAAGATAATGTTCAAATTACTTGGCAGGGAATAATGGCATTTGAGCTTTCAATAGTCGGCGCAACAGGCGCCGTTGGCAGGACAATGGTGGAAGTACTTGAAAATTCCGGCCTGCCGGTCTCAAAACTGAATCTATACGCATCCGGAAGTTCCCGGGGCAAAATCCTTCTCTTCAGGGGCGGGGATATTCCCGTCAAAGACCTGAGCTCAGAGATCTTAGGCGACGCGGTGCTCCTCGCTGTCGACCCCGCGATATCAAAGAATATCAGAAAAAAATACAAAAGCAGCGGAAAATACTTTATCGATAATTCTTCGGCATTCCGCATGGATGACGATACTCCGCTCGTGATTCCTTCTATTAACGGTGACAGTATACCGTCGAAGCCGGGCTTTATTTCAAATCCGAATTGCTCGACGATAGAGATGCTGCTCGCATTATTTCCGATCAGACAGAAATACGGACTGAAGAAGATCATTGTGACGACTCTGCAATCCGTTTCGGGTTCTGGGAACGCGGCTGTCGATGCCCTGTCGAATGAAACGCTCGCTTATCTGCAAAAAGGCGAGTTGGACGCCAAATTCTACGATGTTCCGATATCTTTCAATGTGATCCCCCAGATCGGAGATCTTCTTGCCGACGGATCCTGCACCGAGGAAGAAAAGATGTATAAGGAGACGGTGAAGATCTTTCAAAATAATGATATTCAGGTACTTGCGACAACATTGCGCGTCCCGACATTCTTCTCGCATTTTGAGAGCATTACCCTAAGCTGCAGCAAGCCCCCGAAGATGCCGGAGGTCAGATCATTGATCATGAACGATCCGTATTTGAAGCTCATGGAAGACCCCTCGGGCAATCTTTATCCCACTCCTCTCAGTTCCACCGGTACAGATCTGGTAGAGGTCGGCAGATTGAGGATATCGCAATTTGACCCGCATGAACTCTCAATGGTGATCTCCGCTGACAATTTAAGAATAGGCGCCGCGACCAATGCGGTCAGAATACTCGCGAAGATCTCGCAGGAGGGGTATTTGTGAGAGCATTTCTGAATCTGTTCTTATTGGCTGAGCTGATAAGTATATTCTTCTACGGGCCTTATGTATCATATCTCGCGCTTGCCGTGCTTGTTTTCTGCTTACTCCTATCCTCTCCCGGCGTATTGCTGAAGATCCTGCCCGGCGCCGCTTTTATCGGCATCGCCCTGCTGCTTCTTTACGGAGTTTCCGAGACCGCCCTGGAAAAGAGCGCTCTTTTGATATGTTCAATTGTTACCGGCGCTTTGATCTATACATATAACGGCAGGAAGAATATCAGAAGATTTCTCTTTTCCTTTCCCGGATCAAGGCCGATGACACTGCTCGGATTGTGCTTCGCTTTCTTTTCAGAAAGCAGTTTATTCGAACTTAAACTCTCTTCTCCCTCCGCTTATCTGGTATCCTTTAAGAAGGAATTCAGCATATTCAAGCACAAATATTTTATTACGGGATTTGATCTTGCCCCTGTCCGTTTTTCCGTAGTGTCGATCATTTCACCGGTCTTTCTTGTTCTCATTTTAAATATCTTATTGAAGGTTTACATATGAAATTTCAATATTTTTTGGCGGAGCGCTTTTTCAAAAGTAAGAAAAAGGGCTTCCTCTCATTTATCTCCACTATTTCAGTAATAGGGATAACTGTAGGCGTATTCGCTTTGATAGTTGTGCTGTCGGTGATGAACGGCTTTTCGACCGACCTCAGAGAGAAGATACTCGGAACACGGGCGCATATTACCATCGGCTCGATGTTCGGCGACATCCGTGACAGAAACGGAATTGTCAGCGATGTCAGCACGATACCCGGCATTACCGGTGTATCTCCAGTATCTTCCAGTGAGATCATGATCAAGTCGGGGGACTCGGTAACCGGCGGCATCATCTTCGGCATTGACCCCTCCACTATCGATCAGGTCACCGATCTGAGCAAGCATGTACTCGCTGGCGATCTGACACATCTGAAAAAGGGCGATGTTATAATCGGGAGTGAATTGGCTTTCAATCTCTCGATGACGATCGGCGGGTCGCTGACCGTGATATCTCCGAATGTTAAGGTCGCTCCCAATGGATCGCTGATACCGAAGACGGTTAAACTGAATGTGGTAGGCATCATAAAAACAGGGATGTACGACTTTGATAAGAGCTTTCTCTATACAACGCTCGAAGATTTCTCCGGCCTTTTTGATATGGCTGAAAATTCATGCACCTCGATATATGTCAAGGTAAAGGATATTTACGATACGAAGAATTATATAGAGCAAATCATTCCCGTACTGCCTTCAACTCTCTATGCCAGGGATTGGATCGATATGAATCACAATCTTTTCACGGCTTTGAAAACAGAAAAATTCGTTCTGGGCCTGATCCTTTTCATGATCATCCTTGTCGCGGGCATCAATGTGATAAATACGATAATCATGCTGGTGCAGGAGAAGCGCCGTGAGATCGGTATTCTACGCTCTCTCGGAGTCAGGGAAGAGGGGATCATAAGGGTCTTTCTCCTGCAGGGCGTGTATATCGGCGGCCTCGGCACATCTCTGGGCGCGGTGCTGGGCGTGATCGCGTGCGCCCTGATAAAATATCTCGGGATCCGTATACCCGGTGGCGGCTCCGTGTATTATATTGATGTTCTTCCGGTTGAATTCAGATTCTTTCCTGATTTTATACTGACCATTGTTTTTGCTATGGTGATAAGTGTGATATTTTCCTATATTCCCGCGAAATGGGCGGGCAAGATAGATCCGATAAAGGCGATACGGCATGAATAATAATATTCTTCAGGTGAAAGACCTTCACAGAACATACAATAGCGGAGCTGATGATGAACTCAAGGTCCTTCAGGGCATAGACCTGGAAATAAGATCGAATGAGACCCTCGGGATAGTGGGTGTGTCAGGGTCGGGGAAATCCACTCTGCTCCACATACTCGCCAGTCTGGACCATCCCACATCCGGCAATGTCATATACAAGGGCATTGACCTCTACGGGTACAAAGATAAGGAGCTTTCAAATATCAGAAACCGTGAATTCGGCTTCGTATTTCAATTTCATTATCTTTTGAAGGAATTGACCGCATTCGAGAATGTCCTTCTGCCTTCCATGATCGGCGGCAGTGAGGACCGGGAAAGGGTGAAGTATCTTCTTGAAGAAGTGGGCATGCTTCCCAGAAAGGATCATTATCCGAATGAATTGTCGGGCGGCGAGCTGCAGCGTATAGCGATCGCGCGGGCTTTGGTCAACTCTCCTACGATACTTTTCGCGGATGAACCGACTGGCGAGCTGGACAATGAGAACGGTGAGAAGATATTCTCCCTCATGGTCGATATCGTCGATAAATTCGGCGCTACACTTGTACTGGTCACTCATAACAGCGGATTTGCCTCCCGGACAGAGAAGAAATACTCCCTTAATTTCGGAAAACTTGAACAAATATGAAGATACTGCAGCGATATGTCTTTAAGGAATTCCTAAAATACTTCCTGATCATGACATCTACCTTCTACTTCATTTTCATTATCGGAGATTTTATTGAAAAGATCGGTTCATTGAAGAATTTTTTACTGGGAAGATTATTCATGTACTACATATATGAATTCCCTGAGATATTCAATGACCTTCTGCCGTTCATTCTTTTCTTTTCGATACTGCTTGCGTTGGGTATGCTCGGACGCGACAGCGAACTTATAGTTATGGAGATCTCCGGCATCGATCCCAATAAAATACTTTTCCCCGTTTATCTCTTTATCTTCTTATTATCCGTGACTACCTGGTTCAATGTGAATACATTCGTTCCCAGATACAAGGCCAAGGCATATCACATATACAAGGTAGAGCTGATGGGGCAGGCCAATTACTTTTCTGAGCTTGGTAGAAAGGACCTTGGAATTATCTCAAAGGCACGGGGGAATATGTATCTTTTTTCGGATTATTACAATTCTCTCAAAAAACAGATGTCCAGGCCGGTATTGATCATACTCGATGATGATCTGCGCCTCTTGAAGCGCTATGACGCCGGCAGTGCCTTATTTCAGGGCAGCGGGAAATGGATCTTCACTAAGGTCAGGATCAGGGACTTTGATAAAGACGGCAATATCATGGCTTATCAGGAGGTGGAATCTCTCCCGATGGAGCTCGCTATCTCGCCGGAACTTTTTACGACCAGGAATGTCCGTCCGCCCACATTTACTTCCAAGGAGCTGCGGAAGGTCATAATTTCGATACGCGCGATGGGCAAGGAGCCGGTGAAATTCCTTGTTGAACTCCACGAAAGGAATGCTTATCCCGTATTCATATTTATTATAAGTTTATTCGGTATCCCGCTGGGCTTTCGAATGAGGCGTGGAAATACGGGAAGTATCCTGAGTTACGGCCTGATCATAATCGCGGTTTATATATCATTGTTCAGGTTTTCCTATACCCTCGGCACCGGCGGCGCCCTTTCTCCCGTCTTATCCGCCTGGGCACCGAATTTATGCTTTTTCGGGATATATTTATTTTTGAAAATACGGAGGAAAATGATATAATGACAATCGGTTGGAGGTATTATGTCCGGTAGAAGAGTTATTAAATCACCCACAGGCACGGAAATATCCTGTAAAAACTGGCAGCTTGAAGCACCTTTGAGGATGTTGATGAACAATCTTGACCCGGATGTGGCCAAGGATCCTGATAATCTGATAGTGTATGGAGGAACCGGTAAAGCGGCGAGAAACTGGGAATCATTCGACGCGATAGTAAAGACCCTTCAAGATATGGATGCCGACCAGACACTTCTGGTTCAATCGGGTAAGCCAGTCGCGGTTTTCAGGACCAATATCTGGGCTCCCCGTGTACTGATCGCGAATTCACTGCTTGTTCCCAAATGGGCGACGGACGAATATTTCAAGGAATTAGAAGATAAGGGACTTATTATGTACGGCCAGATGACCGCCGGGTCCTGGATATACATTGGAACACAAGGCATTTTACAGGGTACCTTCGAAACACTCAGAGCGGTCGCTGAATCCTACGGGGGTTCGCTTAAAGGGAAATGGGTGCTCAGCGCCGGATTGGGCGAGATGGGCGGTGCTCAGCCGCTTGCCGTTACAATGAATGCCGGTGTAGCCATACTTGTTGAGATAAATAAATGGGCTATCGACCGAAGGATCAAAGACAGATATCTGGATACTTGGACAGATTCACTGGATGAAGCATTGAAGATGAAGGATGACGCGATCAAAGAAGGGAAAGCCATCTCCATAGGGCTGCACGCGAATGCGGCGGATATATTTTCGGAGCTAGTCAAGAGGAATATCGTGCCTGATATCGTTACGGACCAGACATCAGCGCATGACATGATGAATGGATATTATCCCACCGGATATACTTACGAGCAGGCGGTCGCTCTCAGAGAAAAAGACCCCGAATTATATTTAAAAAGATCTTATGAAACGGTTGCTGTTCATGTTCAGGCGATGCTTGACCTGCAGGAACTCGGTGCTTCGGTCTTCGATTACGGCAACAATATTCGCGCACGGGCTCAGGAAGCGGGGATAGAGAACGCCTTTGATATCGTCGGCTATGTGCCCAAATATATAAGAAAATTCTTTTCAATAGGCAGCGGGCCTTTCCGCTGGGCTGCGCTTTCGGGTGATCCGGAAGATATTTATATAACGGATGACGCTCTGCTGAAGACCTTTCCAGAGAAAGAGCATCTGAGAAGATGGATAGGCCTGGCAAAGGAAAAGGTCGCTTTTCAGGGCCTGCCCGCGAGAATCTGCTGGCTTGAACATGGAGAGCGGGCGAAGATGGCGCATGTAATAAATGACCTGGTCAGAACGGGCAAGGTAAAAGCGCCCATCGTGATCGGAAGGGATCATCATGATACGGGCTCTGTCGCCAGCCCCAATAGAGAGACCGAAGCAATGAAGGACGGCTCCGACGCTATCGCTGATTGGCCGATACTGAATGCTCTGCTGGCGGCTTCATCAGGCGCGACCTGGGTTTCCGTCCACCATGGCGGCGGTGTGGGAATAGGATATTCCATACATTCCGGTTTAGTTCTAGTCGCCGATGGCACAGATCTCGCCGATGAAAAAATTGAAAGAGCTCTCAATAATGATCCCGGGCTGGGCGTTGTAAGACATGCCGACGCTGGATATGAACTGGCGATCGAGAGAGCAAAAGAGGATAAAATTTGGATACCACTTCCATAGAGGAACATAAAAAACTTATAAACAGGACATTCTACAATAATTATCATGTCCGGTATTTTGTAAATCCGATAATTTATCTTATGTACCTGCTGTATTACAATTACAATCAGGACGCGGGATATCTGCATTCCATCTGGCTCGCGATTCCGCTGAGCGTATCATTTTTCTACAACTTGCTCTCCAATATTTACGCAAGGGGAATGCTGAAAAGAAATGATCCACCCGAGAAGATCAATAAGATGCTCTATCGCAGCCATTTGATAAACAATACGATGGATATTCTGCTTATTTCTTTCCTCACTCCGTTCATCGGAGGCATAACTTCTCCCTTTACTCTCATACTAATTATGGAGATCATCGCTGTTACCTTCCTTTTCCCCAATAAGGTGGTCCTCTTGGAGATAACCGCATTCTTTATGATACAGTTGACCTTCATCATATTCGGGGATAATTTCAACTTCCCGTATATTTTTGAATTGCTCTTATACGGACTTGTTCTCACAATGATACCGTTTCTGACCAAGACATTGCTGACACCTCTCTATGTCACGAATCGTGAGATCATTGAATTGGATAAGGCAAAGAAGGGTATCAACCGCCTGAAAAGAAAGAAGCAGCAATTGGAACAGCTCCATGAGATAACATCCGAGATAGTTTATTCAAAGGATGTTGGAAATATTCTTACCTTCATCGTGGAAGGTGTCAAAAATGTGTTGAATTGTGATGTGGTTCTGCTTTCCACATTCGACAAGGGGGAGAATGTCTTCAAGCGCGCGGCATACGCCGGCCTTACCGCCTCGGAATGGGATGTTGTTCGTCCTCAGAAGGTTCCCATGGGCGATGTCGATAAGCTTCTCAGAGAAGAATTCAAGATCACCGGAGGATATTATGTACCGGGATCTTATATAGAAAGAGTTTCAACCTCCAGTTATACTTTGACACTGGAAGACAAGGAAGAGCTTCAGAGCCTGCGGGACGGAAATTGGAGCCCCAGTGATATTATCCTCTTTCCTATTCACGGAAGAGAGGGCAATATACTCGGATACTTCACTGTTGACCGGCCGGAGAACAGAAGGATACCCGGTGAAGATATGCTGAACGAACTTCTGGTTTTTATTAATACCGCTGGTTTCGCTATACAGAATATTACCAATTATCAGGAGTTGAATAATCTCTACAAGAGGATCAGAATGGTCTATGCCGTTAATGAGGTCATTACGAAACTGAGCGGAGAAGAGGGCTATCTGAATACAGTTGCCAATATTATCAAAAATTCTTTGGGATATTTGAATGTCGCCATCCTCTTAAGAGAGGAGGATCACCTCAGGATATCCGCGAGTATCGGTTATGATGTCAATATTTCCTCCGATGTAAAACTGAAGATAGGCAGGGACGGCATTACCGGATGGGTCGCGAAAACGGGAATATCCCAGATCGTGAATGATGTCGCGCAGGATCCCAGATATGTTAAAGGCGTCAGCAGCGCTATGAGTGAATTGGCGGTCGCCATCCGATTCGGTAAGGATAATATACTGGGTGTGCTTGATGTTGAATCCGGAAGAAAGAACGCTTTTACCTCGCATGATATCGAGCTTCTCAGCCTGGTCGCCAATCAATTGGGTATCGCCATCAAGAATAATCAGCTTTTCCAGCAGACGGCCAAGCTGGCGAAAACCGATGAGATGACGAAACTCTATAATTACCGTATTTTCAGGGAATCGCTTCAAAGAGAACTTTCCAGAGCAAGACGGTACAATCACCCCTTCTCAGTTATCATGATAGATATTGACAATTTTAAAAGCGTCAACGACACATACGGCCATCCGCAAGGCGATGAGGTGTTGAAGGAGCTGGCAAGGATAATGCGCAAGGAAATGAGGGATACGGATATTTTAGCCCGCTACGGCGGAGAGGAATTCATTATAATTCTTCCTGAAACGAAGAAGGCACAGACAATAGAAAGCGCTGAAAGGCTTCTGAAGGCGGTCGAAGCCAATCAGGTGCCGATGCTGAACTCCCCGGGCAAATTTATTTCCATTACCATTTCTTCGGGTGTCGCGACATTCCCTGAGGATGCCACCGAGGACGAGGAACTTATACAAGCGGTGGATAATGCCTTGTACAGAGCCAAAAAGAACGGAAAAAATAGGGTTGAACTAGCCTAAAGGAGAATATATGATCGGAGCATATCTATTGATCAACACTGATGGAAAAGAAGATGAGCGCGTACTTGAGGAATTGAATAGATTTCCTGAAGTATCCAATGCACATATAGTTACCGGACTTCATGATATTATTGTTTTCGTTCAGGAAGAGAATATTGAAAAATTGACCTCCTTCATGATAGGCAGGATCAGGAAGATCCAGGGGATTACGCGTACCGTAACTTGTATCGCAGTAAAATAGCTTTTCTCTTAGTTCTGATCATCGGAACAATTTCGGCTGTTTCTTCTGCCGGCCGTTTGGCCGTCAGGGCGTATATACCCGAGGCCGGCCTGGTCATGGATGCGCTCAATATTTACAAAGACAGCAGATCAGTGGGGGTTCTCGAGCTCGGACTCGGCGGCTTTTTAGACGCGAGATATCTGGATGATTCAATATATGTAATTCACCGTAAGGGCTTACTGATCTTCGATGAATATCTTCAATTGAAAAAACGCATAGTGTTCAAAGGCAGTATCATTGATGTGATCCCTGATAGCAATTCATCCGAAGCATGGCTCATATACTCCGATAAATTGGCATTGTACGATCTGAAAAGCAATGAGAAGACTGCTTTCAAGGGAGAATACATACCGTTGTGTCTGGGCGATAGAAAGGTATTCCGCTGTGCTGGGAAATTGTACAAGGCCGAAAAGAAGGATATTGTTCCCGCTCTTTTGAATTCATGTGCAGACGAAAATGAATTCAGTATTAATTATTATTTCGGTGACAGACATTACATCCTGGATATTAACGGAGATGTATATTTGAACGGCCGATTATTTCTTGAAGACAGAAATGTGAGGTCTATTGTAAAGGTCTCGGCCGAGCAGATCGTTTTTTTAGGTGACGGCGTATTTGATATTTCCGGAGATCTGATCTCCACTCCGCATAAAAACTATGTACACGGGCAGATCTACGCTACCTTTTCAAACGGCAGCGGCCTCATTGTCTCGACCTTTGAAAACGGCGTATTTTCCTATTCTGATAATAAATGGGCAAGATGGGGCGATGGTCTGGTCAGCGCATTCATAAATGGAAAAGCGATATTCAGGACCATGGACGGAGAAGATTTTTCCGGTGATGAGATATTGAGGGCAAGCGAACATTATATCTTCGGCGTGAACGGGATATATGATATGGAGAGCAAGCTCTTCGTAGGGGAGGATGAGTTCTATTTCTCCGATATGCTCTTTAAAAGAGGGCTGGTGTCATCTTATCGCTCCGGCTTGTACGCGCTGTCAGAAGAGGGCCTTACATCCGTCAAGGCGCCGTTCAGGGGCATATCGAAGATGGTTGAACTTGAAGACGGTACCGTATATATACTTTCGGATGAAGGCCTTTATACATATAAGGCCGGTGCCTTTGAAAAGCTTCAGGCCATCGGGCTTACAACTGATATAAGAATTGATACGGAAAGTATTTTTGTAAGCATCTATGAAAAGGGGATATATCGGCTGCATGGCGGTAAATTCATCAAGACCCCGCTCTCAATTCCCGGTCTGAATTGTGATTTTACGAATGAATCCATTGTTTGCGAGTTGTACAGAAATATCTTTGTGGTGAAAAATGAAGTTCTTAAGTAGGTTCTTAGCCGTCCTATTCACTATATTACTATTGAGGATATCCTTCGATACCTCATGGAATTTCGGGATTATTTCCTTTGTCGCTCTGATCCCCATCCTCGCGGGTACAAGAAAATGCGGGCCGTTCGGAACCTTTCTGATGTTCTCTCTCGCCGCATTCGGCTTTCACATATTACAGTATCAGTGGATCGCTATGATCTGGTCATGGAAGGTCGCCCTTGTTCTGATGCTGTACATTTCCCTTTACTACGGCATCTGGGGCCTGCTCTTGAAGTTGTTTTTCAAAACTGTTTCGGGCATAAGGCAAATCCTTCTTTCGGCATCTATATTTGCGGTATTGGAACTTGTAAGGGGTACTGTTCTGGGAGGATTTACAGGAACTACTTTCGCTGCCGCCCTGTACAGGTATTTACCGCTGATACAGGCCGCTGACGTCGGGTCGATGTATCTGATCTCCATATTCATCCTCGCCGTGAACCTTGCTCTTTTCAGTTTCTTTTTTAATAAGCAGAGCGATAAACCCAAGCTTACGGTATTTGTATTATTGCTCTTTGCCATTAATCTCGTATATGGCGGAATAACAATGGTTAAGTACAATAATGACGGAATATTGCTCAGGACCGCCCTCATACAGCCCGCGGTCTCTCCGGATAAGAAATGGAATGCTACATATCTTGAAGAAACAAGAAAAAGTATCAATGCTATGATTCACGGAGTAAAAAAGGGGATAGAGCTGATAATCCTGCCGGAAACCGCTTATGGTTTTGATATCACAAAGAGCCCGCTCTACCTTTCCAGCATCGCTGAGGCGAATACCATCCCTATTCTCATGGGGAATCCTTATTATGATGAACAGTATTATTATGATTATCCGGCATCAAAGAAGTTCAACACCGCTTTCTACCTGGAAGAAGGTAAGATCAAAGGTATATATATCAAGAAGAAACTGTCTCCGTTCGCTGAGTATTCTCCCATACCCGGCGCGGAAAAATTAATACTCGGCAAGGGGATACAGACCTTTCCCGGCCCTTATTGTATTCAAACGAAAAACGGCGAGCTTGGCATAAGCATTTGTTATGAAGCCATATTCCCCCATTATGTCCAGCACTCTGTAAAGGAGGGCGCCGGACTCCTGATCAATCTCTCAAATGAAGCGTGGTTCGAAAAAAGCGCCACTTCGCGGGATCTTCTCGCAGTATCGGTTTACCGGGCGATCGAGAACAGAAGAGACCTGATAAAGGTTTCCAATGCGGGTAGATCCGCCCATGTTTCCAGAAACGGCAAGATCGGATTTGAAAGTCCACTGGATGAGGAAGGTACCTACTATGTGAATTCATTCATACACAGCGGCAGAACGCTATACAATATTTGGGGATATTTCCCCGTATATCTCATTTCCCTCATCGCTCTATTTTCTTTGATATTCAGAAGAAAGAAAAAAATCTACTATCTTTAGTGATATTTCTCACATTTCCCCTTGATTTTATCCTGAATTATCAATATAATATCTTCAAAATGAGAGGGTCCTAATGAAGAAATTATTGTTGATCGTTTTACTTGTTTTCTGCCTGACCGCGGTATTTGCAGAAGAACCTACTCTGGAAGAGCTTGACCATGCCGCTGACCTTTTTGACACGGCCGGCAGGGAATTTGATGAGGCCCAGGGACTTTATACTTCCGCTAACAGTGTGATGGAAAGGGTTGAAGCAGAAGAGGATGTTTCCCTTAGGGAGATAGATGACGCTTCAGAGGATTTTGAAGAAGCATCAGGAACATTCGCGCAAGCTGAAGAGAATTACAGTGAAGCAAATGGAATTTTCGGCCGGCTTGAAGGCGAGGAAGAAGACGTTGTGGCTGAAGAGCCCGTATACGTTGAAGACAATACTCCCGTCGATCCTTATATTCTCTATACCCCGACATATGCGCTGAATAAATCCGATCTTAGCGATGATGAGAAGATGAATATCGAAGACAGCGTTCTTTCGCTTATGGACCCCAGCGCTTCTAAATATACTATCAACGGACATACAGACAGCATTTCCACCGACGAGTATAATCAAAAACTTTCGGTTAAGAGAGCCAAGTCGGTAATGAATTACCTGATCGGTCTGGGTGTCCCGGTTGAGAATATCACAATTAAAGGGTTCGGTGAATCAGATCCTGTCGCAGATAATGAGACCAAAGAAGGAAGAGCACAGAACAGACGAGCCGATATCGTTGTAGAATAGCGGGCGAAAAATAAGATTGTTCAAAAGTTCAAGGTTCTAAATGCAAATAAGATCCACATCCGTAGCCGAAAAGCAGGTATTTCGTTCTTGTCATTAGAATCGCCTGTAAAAAACATAGCATGCCGGAGCGAAGGAAGATATGGGACATGTCGTACGCCG
>JAGLWT010000014.1 GCA_023133295.1 bacterium
GAAGACATTCAGGAGCCTTTCGAAGAAATGCAGCAATTTCTTTTCAGATACGGTTTCTGGTGCCCCTTCAAGGACCTGAGAAGGCGTTTCGGAGTTACAAAGGCCAAATTAAAGCCATTGGAGAAGTCCGGCAGCATCGTCTTCAAGACATTCAAAGATGCCGTGGATAGTTATATTACACCCGAGATGGGCGGATATTCAGAAAAAACATTAACCCCTCATCAGAAAAAAGCTGTAAAGGTATTGAAGGAAAAGATCTCAAGCGGCCGATTTTCGGAGCATCTTATTTCAGGTGTTACCGGCAGCGGAAAGACAGAGGTCTATTTAAATGCAGCCGCGGAAGTCCTGTCCAAGGGAAAGAGGGCGATGATACTGGTTCCTGAAATTTCTCTTACTCCCCAGGTGGCCGCTCAATTCAAATCCCGTTTCGGTGAAAAGGTAATGATCTATCATTCTAAGCAGACCGCGGCGGAGAAACGCGCCGTTCACAGCGGTATCCTGAATAATAAATATGAAATACTCATCGGTCCCCGATCGGTAATGCTTCTTCCCTTGAAAGACCTCGGCCTCTTGGTGATGGATGAATTTCAGGATGACTCCTTTAAACAGAATCAGGGTGACCCGCTGTATGACGGGCTATTGCTTGCCAGAGAGATCTGCAGGATCAATAATGCCTTGCTCCTTTTGGCCTCCGCGACTCCACCCGTATCATATTATCATCACACCCTTTACGGCGAAAAGGAATTCCACGAACTGCCTGAAAGAGCGGTGAAGAACTCCGTATTGCCGGAGATCAGGATCATTAATATGTCGCTTGAGTCTGATCATATAATTTCACACGAACTTAAGGAGAAGATCCGGTCAACCCTTGAAAAAAAAGAACAAATAATGCTCTTTTACAATCGGAGGGGATTCTACCGTTCGGCGAAATGTAAAAAATGCGGATATATCTTCAAATGTGTGAACTGTGATGTTCCTCTCATATATCATAATGACACCAATAAAATGAGCTGTCACTATTGCGGTAAGGAAACCGGCCTTCCGAAAAAATGCTCTGAATGCGGCTCTTTTCACCTTGATTTTCGCGGCATCGGGATACAACGCATTCAGGACATCATCGAGAACCTTTTTCCGGATGCGGAGATCGCCCGCCTGGACCAGGATGTCTCAAGAAATATTGTCAAAATGCAGGATGTGTTAAGCAGATTCAGAACACATGACATTGATATACTTCTGGGAACTCAATTGATCGCGAAGGGGATGGATTTCAGCAATGTTACGCTTGTCGGTGTGCTTTCCGCGGAAGTCCTATTCTCATTTCCCGATTATTCTACCTCTGAGAGGGGATTCTCATTGCTCATGCAGGTATCCGGCCGTGCGGGCCGCGGGGTGAAAAAAGGGGAAGTGCTTGTCCAGACCTATAATCCGAATAATGAGATCATAGAGTATTCGCTGGAGCATAATTACCGTCTCTTCTATGAACATGAGATCAAATTGCGCAAAAAACTCAAATTCCCGCCCTTCATGCGGCTGTACCGTATCACTTTCAGCGGAAAAAAAGAAGAAAGTGTTGTGAAAAAGGCGGATGCCGCCGCCGAAATGCTCTCCGCTTCAGAGGAATTGACCGTTTTCGGCCCCATGCCCGCTGTCCTGAAAAAAATAAACAATATCTACTTCTACGAGTTAATGGTGAAGGCGCCATGCGGAGAAGAACCCGTCTCCGCGCTTCAGCATTTCAAAAGCAAATTCACTGCTGCGAAGATTTTCAAATTGGGATAAATAAGAGGTTGTGGCTCACAATATTGCAGATACCTATTTGCGATACTCTATTTCTTCTGGAACCGCCACAGTGACGGAAGAAGTAAACATCCAGCAAATATTTTATATAAATCTCCGACAAGAAATGGGAGGAGTCCCAAATGAATACTTTTTCCAAAAGAGTGTGTATATAGCAGTGTTAAGTGGCCTACTCCGAAAAGATAGATCAATAAGTTCCCAAGTAGCATAAGGAAAAAGACGATGCTGATTTTCCTTGTATTTATTTTTTCTGCTAATAGTGATACAACATAAGAAGCAACCAGAAAGCCAATAATATAACCGCCTGTCGGACCAAGGATAGCGGCGACTCCCGCCTTTCCGCTAGCAAAAACCGGTAGTCCGGCGATGCCTTCAAAGATATAGAGTGAAACAGCGGCAAAGCCGATCTTCCTGCCGAAAGCAATACTCCAGGCAAGTATTGTAAGGGTTTGAAGTGTGATTGGCACTGGTGTTGCCGGTAAGTAAAACGAAGTATAAGCCGATAGGATCATTAGTAAATTGCCAATCAATATGATACCGATATAAAGAGGAACACTCCTTTCTTTTTTCAATAAAATCGTCCCGACAACATTCATAACACTCTCCTTCTCTTCCATTATACAGGATTTTTCTGAAATATCTAGTATCTTCCCGACATTATTCGCGGGGCAAAGAGTTTTCACGCTCTGCTTCCTGCCAACTCTTTGCTTGGAATTTTTACATCGGGATAGACGGTCGTTTGTCGCACTCCGTACCCCAAGGGAATGATTGTAAAAGAAGATCTATTGTGTTAAGCGAAATACCGGTTTTCCGGTTACGGGTGCGACTATTGTGGTGTTATATTCTTCCACCTTGTACTTCAAATCCCGGAACCAGAGACAGAGCTTGACTTGATCTCAAATAAGGTTCGGCTTTAGTTGAAATTTCAGCAATAATGTATTATAATATCAATGTTAAGAATTTGAGACGCAGGAGGATTGCGATGAACAGACGATCGTGGCTGATAATTGTACTTATAGCAGTGATTGCACTTGCCGGATGTAAGAATATGAAGAAATATGATCCCTTGATGAACGATGCGAAAGCTGCCCTGGAATCAGCAAAGCAGACAGAAGGCGCAGAAGATGAGCAGCTCAAGGAAGCCGAGGCCGCGTTCAAAAGCGCACAAGAGGCCTATGAAGGAAAAAAGGGTGACGATGTCGAGATCTACGCCAACAAGACAATAGAGCTGGCAAATAAAGCGAAAGCCGATGCCATTGCAGCAAAGAAAGAAGCCGAGAGAATAATTGTCGTAAAAGACGAATATGAAACTAAGCTGGCCGATCTTACCGCTGCGGTCGATGAGATCAAAACGGAAAAAGAGATCTATCAGAAAACACTTGATCTGATCGAGCAGGCCAAGGCGGAATACGAAGCGGGTGAATATGACAAGGCCCTTGAGACCCTGACCATGGCAATGGATACATTCAATAGGGGTTTAGAGATCAAGAAAAATAAACCTACTGCATATACCGTCATTAAAGGTGACTGCCTTTGGAACATCGCCAAAAAAGAAAAGATATACGGAGATCCTTTCCAATGGCCGAAGATCTACAAGGAGAATAAAGATCAGATAAGAGACCCCGATCTTATTTTCCCAAAGCAGGTATTTAGAATACCCCGCTAGTCCGGCATATGATAAAGCGATTTTTAATTTTATTAATTGTATTGCTTATTTCTCTGCCTCTATATTCTTATGAATTGAAACAAGGCGACAGGCTGAAGATCGTTATTCAGGGCGTCAAAGACTTTTCTGATATTCCTTTCGTTATTCAAGCTGATGGAACGCTCTCATTGCCTTATATTGGTGAGATCCGCGCTTCCGGCTTAACAATGGAAGAATTCAATGAGATCATTTCCGAGAAATACAATGTGGTCTTTAATAACCCTGAGATCCTATCCATTATTATCGAGAAAGCACCCATAAGTGTCGGGATAATGGCATTTTCACAGGACGGTGGAGAGCTCGTTTCTTTGCCTCAGGGGAGTACCGTGGTGGAGGCTCTTGCTGCCGGCGGTGTGAATCTGAGAAAAGCTTCTCTCAGCAGGGTGAAGATCATCCGCGCTGACGGGACGGTGGTAAAGGTCAATGTGAATAAACTTATAAAAACAGGTGATCCTGTTTTAAGAAAGTCCGCGATTCTCAACACCGGTGACATTGTATATGTACCGAAGAAATTCTTATACCTTGACCTTCAAACGACGCTTCAGATAGTGTCTCTTGTAAGTTCTCTCATCGTGATCTTTAAATATTTCAGTGTGGAGTAAATGGGAAAGAAACTATTTAACATTATCCGCATTGTTCTAACTCTGCTCTTTTTATATTTCGTTTTCAGAAAGATCGAATTTTCTCTTTTGAAGGACGCGTTCATCAGTTCTGATAAAATTATGCTCATCTGGGCATTTATCCTCTTCATGGTTAATACCGTCTTGATGACCCTGAGAATATCTACGCTTTTTAAGGTATTTCCTCAGAAACTATCCTTTTTAAAGGTGCTCAGGTATTATCTTATCGGAATATTTTTCAATCAGGCACTTCCAACTGCTGTCGGCGGCGACGCTGTCAAGGGATACAAATTAGGCAAGGCCGTGAATGATGTCCCTTCCGGGTTATTGATAACCTTTATAGACCGCCTGCTGGGCTTATTGACCATGCTCGCGTACCTTTTTGTAGCGATCCTTATCGGAGGCGCATCCTATCTGAAGGGCAATTCGCTTTATCTTCTCAGCGGTTTCGCTGCGATCTGCATCGTTCTTACTATAATGATCTTCTCCACCCGGCTTTCCGGAATGGTTTACCGTATCTTCTTTAAACCCTTTGAAGATAAGGTCAAATTTCTTCATCGTATCAAGGAAAGCTACAGGTTCTTTCTGAAGACCAGGGATCAGAAAAAACTGTATTATATAGCATTAGTATATTCCTTCGCGGCCCAATTGATCCTTATAGTAGCTGTATCATTATTAGCAGCAGGCCTGGGTATCACTTTGACCTTAGAAGTATATTTTATAGTCATGCCGATAATATTCGTGATATCGATGATACCTATATCTGTCGGCGGTTTCGGAGTAAGAGAGCAGGCATTTGTTTCTTTGCTCGCACTTTACGGGATCGGAAGGATTCCGGCATTGGCATTGGCCCTTTTATATGTGGGTTTGTATATTCTCATGTGTATCCCGGGCGGTGTTCTTTATCTCTTCGGAGAAAAGGAGAAAATTGATGGATAATGAAGGCAGCATGAATTTATATCGTTACTTGAGCATTGTGTTCAAGTATAAGTGGTTGGTTCTTCTACTGTTTCTGATCTTATTTGTTTCAGGAATGTTCGTGGTTATGAAGAGTCAGGAGATGTACGCGGCGCAAACAAAGATCCTGGTAAATTACCAGATGAGCGGAACGAACGATATGTCCAGGTATTTTATGTCAGGCACCATAAGGTATCTTGTTAAGACATACTCCTTGACGATCGTTTCCAATCAGGTTTTGGAAAAGACAAGAAAAATTCTGGACCTGCCCTATTCAGTAGGGTATCTTCGCACGCATCTCTTTGTTGAGACCGAGGAAGGGACAAATCTGATCAAGGTATCAGGGACACTCCCTGATAAGGAGCATGTAGCTCTATTTCTCAATACACTCATTGATCAGTATATTATTCTTCAGACCGGATTTATGACCGAGGATTCTGTTAAGGCAAAGGATTATATCCAAGAACAGCTTCAGGTTGTCGGCGCTGACAGAAAGTGTATTCAGGAGAAGATCAGGGATTTCAAAGAACAGAACGGGATCGTGGATGTGAAAACAGAGATGCAGAACCTTGTTGAGCGATTTTCGGCGCTGCGCTTATCTAAAACAACATCCATTATGGAAAGGAAGTCGGTAAAGGAGACACTTGCCAAGGTCAATCGCGAATTAAGTAAGATAAAGGATTCCGGAGAGGCGAATATCATCAATGATATTGAAACCTCTCCCGAGTATGCGGCGTACAAGAGATTGCAGCAGGAATATGAAGAGGCATCCATGGTATATAAAGAAGGATCCTCGTATATAAAGGCATTGAAGATAAAGCTTGATGATCTTAAGAATAAGCTCTTTAACCGAATATCATCAACTGATTCTAATGTTTCGCTACTCTCTTTATACTCGCAGAAAACTCTTTTGGAACAGCGACTTGTGGAATTGAATTACGAGATCGTAAAGACCGATTTTATTCTGCAGAGCATGGAGGAGCAGCATAAAAGCATTCCTGAAAAGGAAATGGAATATCAGGACCTGATGGCTGATCTGATCATCAATGAGAAATTGTATAATATTCTCCTTGAACAGGAGAAGGAAATGGAATTGGCAAAGATCACTCAGGGAAGCACGATCAGAGTTGTGGACAGAGCGATCGAACCCTCCAGGCCTATAACCACCAGCAAGGCCAGATACCTTCTCTTCATCACATTGCTCGCTCTCATTGTTTCTGTGGGCTTTGCTTTTCTTATCGAATATATTGACACTACGGTAAAACCCTCTGATAATATTGAGAAGATATTCGACGCGAATCTGATCGGGAAGATCCCTGAAATATATAAAGGTGATGAAAAATTGAGTAAATGGGCGATTATTACCGGCCAGCGCGCGAAATATATTACGCGTTCCTTCAAGGAAAACCTTATTACCAATATCAGCAAGAAATCCACTATCAATGAATCCTATAAAGAATTGAGAACACTTTTGTCCTATAGTAAAGAATTCAAGAATAGGGAAGGTGCCAAAACCATGTTGGTCACCAGTTCTGAAACAAAGGAAGGTAAATCGATCACCGGAGCTAACCTTTCAATAATTCTTTCCTTGAACAGAAAGAAGACCGTTCTGATCGATGCCGATATGAGAAAACCCGCACAGCACAGGATCTTTGAAAGGGTAAATAATGTCGGCTTAACCGATTACTTCGAAGAGAGCATTACTGATGTAAAAAAGATCATTCAGGCAGGCGTAAATCCCTATCATGATATTATTACTTGCGGACCGCATACACATAATTCAAGCGAATATCTCGATTCTCCTAAGGTATTTGAGCTTATTGACAAGCTTTCGGCATTGGGATATGAATATATCATTTTTGACACGCCCCCGGTGAATGCGCTTACCGATGCTGTCGTCCTCTCAAATAAACTGGACGGTGTCCTCTTTGTCATCAGATCCAATCAGATAGGGAGGCACAGGGTACAGATAGCATTGGAAAATATCAAAAAGAGCGGAGGCAATATTCTTGGCCTTATCCTCAACGGCATCCCTCTCAGGGGCGGCTACGGGTATTATTATTACTATTACGGCCAGACCTATTATTACAGTTACGACGATGTGGACGCGAATGAAGAGAAGAAAAAGGCATAATTTATGCAGATACCCTGTAGATGAAGTTAAAGATATCAGGATTCCGCTACTTTAATGCGACGGCCCCCAACGAAAAGACCGTTTCGGTTTCCGAAGGGACAGTATTGGAGCAATTGCTGGTCGAACTGGGACTTGAACCTGATGTTATCGGATACTTTATTCTTAACGGAACTCCCTTGAAGAGGGGAGCTATTATACCTGAGGGAGGGAATCTTAAACTCATTCCATTTCTTAGTGGAGGTTGATATGAAACGCATTGCTCTCTTTTTGTTGATCATCACAGCATTTCTTTCATGCAGGGTGTATGTCAGGCATGTACCGCCAAAACCCAAATTGATGTTCTATTCTGCTCCGGAGATCGTTATCGTTCCAGGTTTTGCCGCGGTTTATTATGTCAAGGGACACTCTTCGGTGGCGTTTTTCTTTGACGGCAGATGGTTTATACTCGATCGGGGATACTGGTATGCGTCTCAATTCTGGAAAGGCCCGTGGGTGCATGTCAAAAAGGGTCTCCCTCCGGGATTGCTGAAAGCCCGGAAATTTATGGCGAACAAGGCCAAAGCACGCATAAAAACCGGTAAAAAGGCTAAGGAGGACAAAAAGGATTCGGATAAAGACAAGATCAAGATAAAGAAAAAGGGAAAGAAAGGAAATAAAGGCAAAGGAAAAGACAAGGACAAAGATTAAGAAACGAACTGAAAGGTGATCAAAACTATGGTTTTAGAAGAGATTTCAAAAAGACGAAGTATTAGAGAATATAAAGACGCTTCCGTCGAAGAATCCAAATTACTGAATATTCTGGAAGCCGGCCGTTTGGCTCCCACTGCCCGTAATCGGCAGGAATGGAAGGTGATCATTGTTACCGATCCGGAATTGAAGATGAAGATGGTAGATGCCTGCAACGGACAGGCCTTTGTCAAGACCGCTGCAGCGCTCCTTGTTGCTGTCTCGACCGACACTTCCTATACGATGAGATGCGGGGTAAATGCCGGTACCGTTGACACAACGATCGTTTTGCAGAACATGGTGCTTCAGGCAGAGAAAGAAGGCCTGGGCACATGCTACATCGGCTCGTTCTTCAATGATCAGGTCAAGAGGCTTCTTTCGATACCTTCGAAGATGGAAGTGATACAGATCCTTACGCTTGGATATGCTGATGAGGCCCCGGAGCCGCGCCCCCGTAAGGATCTTAAAGAATTCTATTGCCATAACAAGTATGAATAAGACCTCATTTTACAGAAGCTGGATCGAGATCGACCTTCTTCGTTTCAAGCAAAACCTCTCCAATATTTTAAGCAAGTTACCATCTGATGTAAAGTATCTTCAGGTTGTAAAAGCCGATGCATACGGCCATGGCGCGGTTGAAATATCAAAGGCGGCTTTGGAGATGAATATACAGTATCTGGGTGTTGCCAATGCGGTGGAAGGTGTCCTTTTAAGAGAAAGCGGCATTGATGTCCCCATTATAATTCTCGGGCCGTCATTAGAGGAAGAGATCGAAGATATTCTGAGTTACGATCTGACCCCGTCGGTATCGTCCTTAGGATTCGGACAGATGCTTTCAGAAAGATCAAGCAAAATTATCCCGATCCATATAGAGGTGGATACCGGAATGGGCCGCGGCGGGTTTACCGCGGTAAATCGATCACAGATAGAAAATATATTTCAATTATCAAATCTCCGTGTCGAAGGTATCTTCTCGCATTTTCCCATATCAGAGGAAAAAAATGAGTTCTCACTGTCCCAAGGCGCTGAATTCAAGGAATTCGTGAAAACTCTGGGATCGAAAGGATATTCCGCTCCGCTGATACATATGGCAAATTCAGGCGGCTTTCTCAATTACAAGGAATCGTTCTTCACGATGATCCGCATCGGGCTTCTCTCTTATGGATATTTTCCGAACGGCGAAAAAGGAAGTTTTCCTGTCGAACCGATAATGTCGTTCAAGAGCAAGGTTACCTTGATAAAGGAATATGAGAAAGGGGAAAGCATATCTTACGGGAGAACCTTCATTACGCAGAGGGACACAAGGATCGCTGTCATTCCGATAGGCTACGCTGACGGTTTTTTCCGCCAGGCATCACATAGCGCTCTTGTCCTTATTAACGGTCAGCGCTTCCCGCTGGTGGGAAGAGTGTCAATGGATATGGTCATGGCTGATGTTACCGATGCGGTATCTGAGATCGGCAAAGGAGATAATGTTACAATAATGGGCCGCGACGGCGCATTAACACAAAGCGCGGATGATCTGTCAAAGGCCTCGAATACGATAAATTATGAGATACTTACTAATGCCGGCCGGCGCGCTGTGAAGATATATAATATTGAAAAAGACACGAGATCGAATTCTCCGGCATTACCTTCTCTGATCAGGGAGATCAAGTTTCCCGATCTGCTGAAAAAGGTTTACGGCATTGACCTCAACGCGGATCTTCAGTCCAAGATCAAAAATGATATTGTAAAAAAACTCTTCGGTGATTCCTGGGACCTTATCCGGGAGGACCTTAGATATCATATTGAGCTGCTGCCGCTTGAAGGGGAGTATTTTAAGGTAATCACCTCGATCACTTTCAAAAAATGGATCAATCAGACAGATCTGTATATCGGGATCGCCAATAATTCCGATCTTCTGGACAAAATGATCCACGACCGTAAATATATCTATAGATGGCTTCTTGACCGTCCGGAAATAAATAGTGAAGACCTCCTGATCAAATCATTCACCATTGGTGGAAAGGATGTTGAAAAGGTCTCGGAAAGCGAACTTGACGGCGGGTATTGTTTTCATTACCGCACAGATATTTCAGGCCGCAATCTCAGCGAATTTTCAATTGAGATGGAGACATATTATCCGGCGGACAGCCGGGTATTCCCGGTGTATTTTTCAGATTTTACGAAGGGAGCTGAAATTGAGTTCAAGCTGGCAGATGTTGATCTAAAGCATTTTCCCTTTTTCTCCACAAAAGACCTTAATATCACACAATGCCGAAACAAGGATTCAATGAAAATAACAATAGAACCGAATGAGTTTATCTTCCCTGAGAACGGGATAATATTTTATTGGGAGTAAAGAGGAAATATATGGCTGAGAAAAGACGAAAAGTGGAATTCAAGATCGATGAGAAAACCTCAAGTGGTGAATATGCTAATCTTGCGAATATAATTTTCAGTGATTCTGAATTCATCATTGATTTCGCGAGAATGATACCGGGAATGCCGGCAGCTGAGGTGAAATCCAGAATTATTTTAAGTCCGAAGAATGCGAAATTGCTTTCTCTTATTTTGAAACAAAGGGTTTCGGATTACGAAAAAGCACATGGAAACATTCGCCTGCCAAAGGGCGAAGAGGGCACAAATATTGGTTTCCGCTCAGAAAAAGAAAAGAACTAATATTTTTATCGCGGAACCCCTTGACGGTAAAATACCGAAAGATGAACTCGCGCATATCAAGGTAAACCGTGTATGTGTCGGCGACCCCATCGGTATTGTGAATGGCAAGGGTGTATTCTACGAGGCTACAATGACCTCTCGCGATACCTTTTCCATACAGGGGAGCAGTGAGATGCCCAGGCCGACACTGAAGGCCTACCTTCCGATGCTTAAATCCTCTCCGCATTCACAGATACTGAGAAGCATTCTATCATTTCCCATAGGGGAGATCTGCCTCATCAATACAGATAATACTGTTGTTAAACGCAGATGGGAAGAGCGGGACAGAAAGCTTTTGCGTGAAGGTATGAAGCAAAGCAAGAATCCCTGGATGCCGATCCTTTCCGGCCCGCATGAATTGAGCGAGTTGGAGTTGAGCGGAGTAATTGCTTGGGGAAGCTGCGATGCGCTTGCCGGAGAAGCGGGGCCCTGTGATGAGATCGAATCGGTTATCTGGGGGCCGGAAGGCGGATTTTCCAGCAGGGAAAAACAAATACTGCAAAGCAAATGCATACCATTGAACTTATCACCTTACATCATGAGAGCTGAGACCGCGGCCTTTGCTTTACTGAGCTATGCGACGGCATCAAATTTGAAATACGCTAATAAAAAGGGTAAAATTAACGGATGAAAACTATTGTAAAGATCATTGTATTGATATTTGTGCTCATTACAGGGGCCCTTTTCTATTTTCTCGGGCCTCTTGCCTCATTGAAATATCATCCTGAGACCAAGTGGGGATTTGATATTCGACGGCCTTCTCTTGTACCGCGGATAGAGGATAATAAAGATACTTTCAATTACAAAGGCATGTTCTATAAATTCTATTTCAACTCACGCCCTACAGAGGAATTTATTGCTGAGAATGTATTTCAGAATTATCAGGTCATTGAGGATATCGGTAACGGGAAATACTATTTCTATTGTGTAAACAAGACAATTTACTCGGCCGCATGGGTAGAGAGTGAAGAAAAGATATTCATTGTACAGTTCAAGGCCAATTCTAATGTATCCGAGTGGATAGATGTAGCCCTGCGAACCGTTCAGCCATCTTCAGAACATCTGTCCGATGAGAGGATCGCCACGATCAAGGCGCGCGTCGCAAAGAAATATGGCCTTACTTCTCTCATGACGCTTATGCTGACGCTGGGCGCAAGTTTCCTTTTCATGATGCTCCTTGTGGTGTTTCTGGTAGCTATTATGGGGCTTGGGAGAAGGCCCGGAAATTACGATGAGCTTTCCGCTGAGGGGATCATGTGGGAACGGTCATCTGTCGCGGCGGCATTCAAATCCAAGTTAAGTTATAATATCTCTGTGGTGTATATAATTCAGACAAACCTGTATTTCCGCATCTTCAGCGGCAATAAGGAGATCATAAAGATCGCTTCAAATGAGCTTATGAGCCATATTGAAGGAAAGAAAGCCACATTCACTTACAGTAATATCACGGTCAAGATAAATACGAAATATTTTGGCGGTGATTATGGTTATGACAATATTTAAGGAGTATTTATGAATAAGAAAGCGGGAGTCAGGTGGAATTTGGACTCGATACTGAAAGATGAGGAATTCGATTCGAAGCTGGAAGCATCGTCGAGGGCTATTAAAAAATACTTTTCCAAATGCAAAAAAGAACTGTCTCCGGATATGCCGGGCAAGAAGTTCAAGCAGATGGTGAAGGAATTTGAAAAACTCCTTCTTGATGCTGACGATGTGCTCTCATATTCACATCTCTATCAATCAACAAATATGAATGATAATCGGACCTTTTACCTGCTGTCAAAGTCCAATCAACTTGGACTTTCTCTTAGTGAGATGTCAATATTTATGAGTCATTGGCTCAAAGGCCTTGCCCTGCCGGGGATGAAAAAGCTTGACCCGAAGAATTCCAAGCGCCTCTTTAAAGAGCGCCCTGATCTCGAGTTCTACTTTGAGCATCTTGTGGAGAGCAGAAAGTATTCCCTTTCGTTGGCAGAGGAGAAGATCATTTCGCGAAAGAATTCCAATCTGAAATCACCGATAATGAGACTTCGGGGAATGATAACGAATGATTTTGAATATGAGGTCAAGCTCAAGGGCAAAAAGCCGATCAAGATAAATGCTCAGGGGAAATTGACCGCTTTGGTAAGACATAAGGACCCTGAGATGAGAAAAGCCGCCTACAAGGCTCTATTTACCCCGTTCAAGAAGAACATCAACATATTCTATACCATATATGAAGCCTTGCTCAAGGATTGGTATGACGGAGTCGCGATAAGGGGGCATAAGCAGCCTATTTCGATAAGGAATTTTTCCAATTATCTGGATGACAAAACGGTTGATACTCTTATGGAGGTATGTGTTGAAAACAGAAAAGTATTCCAGCGCTACTTCAAATTAAAGGCCAAGGCGCAGAAAATAAAGAAGCTCTCACGGTATGATCTTTACGCCCCGGTCGGAAGTTCGTCAAAAAAATATACCTATGAAAGCGCGAAGAAAGAGGTCTTGAAGGTTCTGAAGAATTTCGACAAGGGATTTTATGAGAAGGGAAAATTGATCTTTGATGATGGCCATGTAGATTCCCATCCTCGTCAGAATAAAAGATCCGGCGCATTTTGTTCTACCGTATCCACAAAGATCACTCCCTATGTCCTTTTGAATTTTAGCGGCAACGCGGATGCGATGATGACGATGGCGCATGAGATCGGTCATGGGATACACTCCTTGTATTCGAATAAGTTATCGGACCTGGTTTCACATTCTACGCTGCCGGTGGCGGAGACCGCGTCAACATTTTCCGAGATGCTGATGTTCGATCACCTTTTAAATACGATCAAAGACAAAAAAGAGAAGAAGGCCATGCTCTTTGAGAAAGTGGACTCTTCCTTCGCTACTATTATCAGGCAGAATTATTTCGTCAAATTTGAGAAAGCCGCGCATGAGATGGTGCAGAAGGGGACGAACGGAGAGGAATTGAGCGATAAATATTATGAGATATTAAAAGAACAATTCGGAAATGCGGTTTCAATTCCCAAGGAATTCCGTTATGAGTGGTCGTATATTCCCCATATCTTTGTAACTCCTTTCTACTGCTATGCGTATAATTTCGGAGAACTTCTGTCAATGGCATTGTATTCTCTGTACAAGCAGAAGGGCCAGAGCTTTATTTCATCAATAGAGAAGATACTGGCCGCCGGCGGTTCGCAGAAACCTACCTTGCTGTTAAAGGAAGTGGGCATAGACATTAACTCCCCGGAATTCTGGCAGGGCAGTTTCACTATCATCGAAGAATGGATCGAGATGATCCGGGAATTAATTTAGAGAAAGTAAAGGTAGGAGGATAGTTGGAGAATGGGAAAAAGAGACACCTCCGTAACCGAAAAATCGTTATATCGTTTCTTTCATTAAAATCACTCGCTAAAATAATAGAACGCCGGAGCGAATTAAGATATGGGACATGTCGTACTCCGCAGGAGTTCGTCTGTCCCGATGTAAAAGTTCCAAGCGGAGAGTTGAAAATTGTGAAACAATTGTACACTCTACGCCCCGTTGGAATCACACGGAAACATCATCCACACATATTTGAATGTCATTCTGAATGAGCTTTAGCGATTGAAGAATCCATTTCCCTTCTTATCCCCACTTCACTCTTTCTTTTGCACTTGTCACTGGGTCCGCTAACATGACACGCGCAGCGTGTCATGTTTTCTGTTTCTTTTTCCTCATCGCGGGAAAGAGTACATTATTCAGGATCAATCTATAGCCCGAAGAATTCTTATATATAGAAACATCGGTGGGCGGATCTCCGATGCGATGAGCGAAATCCTCGGGATCATGTCCTCCGTAAAAGGTAAAAAATCCCTTTCCGTATCCGCCGTAAATGTATTTCGCGCGCTGCATATCTTTTAAAAACCCCATTATAACAGTGGTCTTCTTGATACGCTTCATCGCGAATGTCGATGTCTGACCCATGAAACCGTGTATGAGCTTTTCATGATTTTGGCAGAGCATCGTAGGAATAGGGTCCTGCTTCGCTGAGAAATCAAATAATATGAAATCCTCTGTGCCGGATTCGGGACGCGCTCCGTAGGGAGATACATCGATATCAGAAAATTCGTATACATCGGGTGACAATTCGGGGATGAATCCCGAAAACGCGAAGGTGAGTGAATAGTCAAGCTTTGACAAATGATCCGCCGCAACCGGGGTTCCGTCGAATTCAGAGGGGACAATATCGGTATTAAGCGCCGCAAGAGCAACATCTATGGAGTCGGTGGCAGAGCACATCGCAAAGAGGAATCCTCCCTTTGATGTGTATTCAGCTATCTTTACAGAGACCGATCTCATTAGCTGTGAAACGCTCGCCATGCGGTATTGCTTCGCCTTCTCGCTTAACCAGTTTTTGTGGGAGATATACCAGGCGGCTGTCTTAAAGGATGCGTAGAACTTCCCGAATTGGCCGGTGAAATCTTCATGATGAAGATGGACCCACTCATAATCCGCCAATTTCCCTTCAAGAACCTCATCGATATAGATCTTGTCATAGGGTATGCCGGCATAATCTAATACCAGGATCACGGCATCGTCCCAGGGCTCCGTGTCCATCTCATTTTTCATTTTCTCGACCAATGGTGTAAAAACTGCGATCTTCGGTGCTTTTTCCAGCCAGACACGCTCCATATTCTCGCTTGATACTGTAGCCATAATGGCCTCAAGCTGCTCTTCGGTGATCTTCGTATATGAAACTCCGGCTGCCGCCAATGCGATCTCGCTCGTATTTGAGGGTATTACAAAGCTTCCACCCTTGTAATTCAGGAGCCAGGCTACTTTCCCCCCATATTCCTTGAGATGATTATATACGATCCCGTAGGCCTTCAAGTGATCGTTCTGTGTTGAGTTCATGGGAATAAGAATGCTGCAATACCCTGCGATATTAAAGGCAATGATCAGAAAGAACAATGCGGTCTTTTTCAAGATCAACCTCCTGGCCGTAGATCAGTGGAATTGCATCTGTAGAGTGCCCGAACGGTATGCCCTCGAGGACGGGCAGAGAGATATTTCTTCCGAGCCATTCAACGGGCTCGGCTTCATCCGGTTTGAGCGTATTTGTGAAATTCACAACAATTGCTTTGATATTGTTAAATATTCCGCATTTATGTAATTGAATGAGATCCCTTTCAAGAGCGTAACTTCTTTCATCAACATCCTCAAGAAAGAGAACGGTGTCCTTATCAAATACGGGCTGAAGCGGCGTACCCATTGAGCTTACCAATAATTTCAAACAGAATACCGCAACCCTGCCGCTTATCTTATTGGCGATACTGCCGTGATGTTTAATTACACGAGTAGCGTCATTATTGCTCTTTAATATAGTAATCGTCTGCTTCAAGCCGGTCTTCTGATATTCAAATGTATGCGGCATCGGCCCGTAAATATAGTTATGTCCGGCTTGATAGGCAGAATATCCTATCATTGAAAAATCAGAAAATCCGATCCAGGTCTTCTTTGCCGCCCCGCTGAAGATAAGATCGGAAATAATGCGGCACGCTCCGTAACCGCCGCGTACTGCCCAGATAATATCCGAGTCGGAATTCAAGGCCTTGTTGAATTCTCTAATGCGTCTTTCATCAGATCCCGCGAGCATTCGCTCTTGTTTGAATATATCTTCATCGATCTCACAGTTAAAATCAGCGGGAAGCAACTCTCGCGCTCTCAGAAGTTCTTTCCTATCGGAATGCCATGAGGGCGCGATGAAGAAGATTTTTCTCATTCCTGATCCTTCTCCAGAGGATGTGAGCGTTTATATACTTCCTTTAGTTTTGCGGTGGAGAGATGTGTATATATCTGAGTTGTGGACAGTGATGCATGCCCCAGTAATTCCTGTACGATCTTGATATCAGCGCCGCCATTGAGAAGATGTGTCGCGAAACTGTGCCGAAGGGTATGCGGAGTCCGGCCATTCTTCTTTGCCAGCAGGTTGAGCCTCTTGTCAACGATCATTCTAATTCCCCTTGATGAAATGCCGCTTCCCCTGACATTGAGAAACACCGGAGAGTTGTCCATAAATGTGTAGCCTTTTTGTATCTTGAAATCGAAATATTTTTTAAGAGAGTTGATCGCGAATCCCCCCAGAGGAATTATTCGCTCTTTCGAACCCTTTCCGAATACCCGCACGATCTCGGAAAGGAAATCAAGGTTTCGATGTGATAATGTGCTCATTTCAGATATTCTCATTCCTGTAGAGTAAAAGAGTTCGAATATAGCCCTGTCCCGAGCGCCGAGGATATCAGAATCATCGATGGCCTCTATTATCTGAGCGATCTCAGAAACATTGAAGAACTTAGGAAGGCGTTTAGGCCTTTTGGGTGATAGTACACCGCTTACCGGATTGCGGAGTACACTGCCTTCTCTGATACGGAATCTGAAATAGCTTCGTAGTGTGGAAAGATGTCTCAGGATCGAGGTCTTTTTAAGGCCCTTGCGGACAAGATATGTTATATACGATCTTACCCAGTAATGAGTGGTTTCATCCAAGCCCTTTGCATTATATTTTTCGCCGATAAATGTGTAGAAATCCTGCAGATCCGCACTATACGCACGAATAGTATTTGGTGAATAATTCCTTTGGACCCTTAGGTATTCCTCAAAGTCCTTAACTGACTTTTCCATGTACATGCTTGTGAATATGCCGGGAGATCTGTTTGGCAGTAAACGGTTTCTCCAGATAAACCAGCACTCCCAGATCGCTTGCCATATTTTTAAATTTAGCTGATTTATATATTCCGGATATCATGAAGACCTTTGTATGTTCAACGATCAGATTACTCTTTTGCAGCTGCTCGAGGAGTTTGAAGCCGTTCTTTCCGGGCATCAGGACATCCATAATGATGAGATCATAATCATGCATTTCGAGTAATTTCTCAACATTGAACGCGCTTTTTGCCATATCAACGGAAAAGCCCTCGTCAGAAAGGATTATTTTAAGAAGGATCCGCGTGTTCTTATCATCTTCGATCACAAGAGCCTTCTTCCCTTCATAGGTTTTCGCGCGAGCTTCCTCGTCTTTTTTCTCGCCGTTGGATGTCATCTCGCCAATGATCTTTTCCTCTCCGAAAATGGATACATATAGATCCTCAACAAGGAGTCTGACCTCTTCTTTGAAGAAATAGAATTCCGGTTCGATCTCAGAGATCTTGAGATAATTATTGATCACCTTGGAATACTCTTTTTTAAATGAATAATATTCTGCCTGAAGGACCAGGAAATCGATATTATCCTGGAAATCTTCAATCTTGGCAAGCCTTTTCAACTCTTTCGCTGCCTCTTTCCATTTCTTGAAAATGATCAAATACTGAAGATGGAGAAGATCAATATGAGGATTTTTCGGGTCCAATTTCTTCAAAATGGTGTATTGATGGGAGAAACTGTACTTATCCTTTTTTCGTAGAAATATCTGAGCCAGCCTGAATCTGATGAGAAAGTTAGAATCGTCGAGCGCCAGCCCTCTGGTGAAATACTCCGATGCCTTATCGAATTTCTTCTGAATAAGATAAATTGAGCCGATCTTTTCAAGATATTCAACATTCTCGGGCTCTTCCCTCAACATCTCCATAATAGAACTTATGGTTTTTGATATCTGAGTTTCCGTTGATTCCATTGATTGATCAAGAGAGGTCTTTGTCATGTTATTTGACAGATTGACCGTATATTTTTCAAGAAGGAATTCCCCTAATTTATTTGAAATGTCTATCAAATTGGGAAGATATTTCTCGATGTCCTTGGCAACTTCCAAACCGGTATTGTAACGGAAATCGGGTTCCTTTTCCAGGCATTTCATAACGATGTTTGAAACATTTACAGGAATATCAGGATTGACTTTATACGGGGGAGTTGGCGCGTCGTTTCGAATACTCTTTATTATTTCCAGTCCGTTCTTTCCGGTGAAGGGAGGCCTGCCGGTGAGCATTTGATAAAATACTATTCCCAGAGAGAAGAGGTCAGAGCGTTTGTCAAGAACATCGCCCTTTGTTTGTTCGGGCGACATGAATGGATATTTCCCCGCGAGGACCTTTTCTTCTTTAATACCGTCCTTTGCCACCTTGGCAATTCCGAAGTCCGCGACCTTGACCTCGCCGGAGAATGTGACCATTATATTCTGCGGAGATATATCACGGTGAACGATCTCAAGGGGCCTTCCGTAATGGTCCTTGGCGCCATGGGCGAAATCCAGTCCCAGCGCGCTTTTATAGGCGATATATGCGGATTTTTTCCATGAGATCTTTCTGAAGCCGATCAATTTGTCGATCTCGCGAAGATTCTTTCCGTGGATATATTCCATAACGATGTAAAGAACACTATCCTCTTCACCCAATTCGAATATCTGAACGATATTAGGGTGAACC
The DNA here is from genome assembly GCA_023133295.1 of bacterium. Lineage (GTDB taxonomy): Bacteria > AUK180 > AUK180 > AUK180 > AUK180 > JAGLWT01. The sequence goes on from JAGLWT010000014.1 coordinate 19,024, forward strand.
AAACGGGCTGACAATTCGGCTTCTTTGACGAACATATCCTTTAATTTAGGATCTTTGGAGATATCTTCTTTGATGACCTTTATAGCGAATATCTTGGAAAATCCTCGAGCGCCGAGTTTTTTTGCTTTAAAGACATCCGCCATACCGCCGGAGGCGATTTTTTCGATTATTTCATAGTCTTTTACTTTTCCACGCATAAATTAATAAAAATCCTTCAATTGCCAGTATAATTATACTACTTACAGGAATTATTTTCAAACCTACATATTTGTAAATGGTGATAAATATCACATTATTTATAAGATTCAATGAGATGAGTAATATCAAAGAACGTATAGCGCCGAATTTTTCTCTAAGAACATGGTGAATGTGTTTCAGGTCTCCCCGCATCGGGTTTTTCTTTTGAATGGATCTGCGTATTAGCGCGAAGGAAGTATCGAAGAAGGGATAAAAACAGATCATGATAAAAATGGGAAGAAGATAGAAGCCCGACACACCGGTAAATGCCGCTCTGAAGAAGTGAAAGAAGATCAATCCCAGAAAGTGCGAACCCGTATCTCCGAGGTATATCTTGGCTTTGGGACAGTTTACCAATGTAAGAAGCAGCATGGTCGAAAAAAGAAATAGAAGGGAAGGATCCCTGTAAAAGAAGAATACGCAAGAGATCGAAATGAATGTAAGAGATAGAAGAAGGCCGTCAATACCGTCGGAAAGATTAAAAGCATTGAAAATGAAAACAAGGAGAAAGAGCTGAAAAATAGTTGTTGAAGGGAATAGGAGAAAGTAGAGTCCCGCCGCAGATATCTGTAGTATCAGTTTAAATATTGCCGATAGATCAAAGATATCATCCAGGATGCCGATGAGAAGGACGAAAGCACCGATAAACCCGAATTTTATGTCCCCGCTGGTATAAGAAATGAAGGCAAGCGGTATCAGAAATACCAACCCCAGCATTCCTGGAGGTTCACCTTCCTTTGCGGGGAGAAATCCGCTTATCCGAAGAAGCAGGTAAATGCCGAGTAAGGAAACCCCGAGATTAAGGTATAGCGGATGAGTTATACAAACCTCTTAAAATATTCTATGGCTTCCTGAAGTCCTTGTTCGATCGCGATCTCCGGCTTCCATTTCAATATTTTTATCGCCTTTGAAATATCCGGCTGTCTTATCTTCGGGTCATCCACAGGGAGTTCCTTATATTCGAATCCCGCGGTATTTTTAATTAGCGAGTTAACGATCTCTCCGAATTCCTTTATCGTCATTTCATGAGGATTGCCAAGATTGATCGGGCCCGGATCATTTGAATTCATCATTGCGATGAGTCCGCGAACAAGATCGGAAACATAGCAGAATGATCTAGTCTGTTTTCCATCTCCGAATATAGGCAGCGGTTCATTTTTCAGAGCGCCTATGCAGAAGGCGGGAACTACTCTCCCATCGTAGGGGCGCATATTAGGGCCGTAAGTATTGAAGATCCTAACGATATGTGTATTAACGCCATGAAATCTGCGGTACGCTTCCACCATCGATTCCGCATAGCGCTTTGCTTCATCATAAACACCTCTCGGGCCGATCGGGTTCACATTTCCCCAGTAATCCTCTTTTTGAGGATGAACCAGCGGATCTCCGTAAACTTCGGAGGTTGAGGCCATCAAAAGAGCGGCATTGTGTCTCATTGCCATTCCCAGGGCGGTATATGTGCCCAATGCTCCGACCTTAAGCGTTTGAATGGGAAGCTTCAGGTAATCGATGGGCGAGGCAGGGGACGCAAGGTGATAGATCCGATCAATCTTATCTGAAAGAAAGATGGGCTTTGAAACATCGTGTTGAATGAAACTGAAATTTTTTCTGGGCAGCAAAAGGCGAATGTTCTCAATATTACCGGTGATCAGATTATCGATCACAATTACATCATGTCCCTGATCAAGCAATGTCCGGGACAGATGGGAGCCGATAAATCCGGCCCCCCCCGTAATAATTATTCTCATATACCCATTCCGATATATGTCAGCCCGTTCTCGTCCATATCATCTCTTGAGTACATATTTCTACCGTCAATGATCAGCGGAGTTTTCAAGCGTTTCTTGATCTCGCTCAGATTAACCTGTCTGAATTCCTTCCAATCGGTAATAATCAGCAGCGCGTCCGCGTCGTTGAGCGTATCGTAAGCATCCTTTACATAATTTACGCTCTCAGGGAGAAGTACCGCGGCATTCTCCTGCGCTATGGGATCATAAGCAAACACCTCCGCGCCGTCATTCAAAAGCCAGGGTATTATGTCCAGTGCGGGTGATTCACGCACATCATCGGTATTATCCTTGAAAGCAAGGCCCCATACGGCTATCTTCTTTCCCTTTAGGTCTCCGAGCTCTTTCTTGATCTTGGCATAGTAAACCTTTCTTTGGTCGTGATTGACCTCGACGACTTTCTTGAGTATCTTGAATTCATAATTGAGTTTGTCGGCAATATCAATTAGCGCGAGCGTATCCTTGGGGAAACATGAACCGCCGTAGCCTATTCCGGCGTTTAAAAATTTACCGCCGATCCTGGTGTCAAGTCCCATTCCGTATGCCACCTCTCGAACATTGGCGCCGACCTTGTCGCAAATATTGGAGATCTCATTGATAAAAGAGATCTTAGTGGCCAAAAATCCATTAGAAGCGTATTTTATCAGCTCCGCCGAAAGGATATTAGTTTTTATGATCTTATCTGTGAGAGGGCCGTACAGCTTTGCGATGACCTCGGCCGCTTCTTTCTTGTCAGAGCCCACTACCACCCTTTCAGGATACATGAAATCGTTTACCGCACTTCCTTCCTTGAGAAATTCAGGATTTGACACAACAGCGAAAAGATCCTCAGAAATATTTTCCTCAATAAGCAATTGTTTTACATAATTCCCTGTCCCTACAGGAACGGTTGACTTATTTACTATGATCACTTTATGATCGATAGCGGGGGCAAAGTGTTTGATCGCGCTCACGAGATAGCTCAGGTCCGCTGACCCGTCATCGGCCTGAGGTGTTCCTACCGCTATGTAGATTATTGAGCTTTCCTTTACCGCTTCTTTGGAATCTTCGGTGAAGGTCAATCGGCCTTCTTTGATATTCTTCTTCAGAAGCTCGGTCAATCCGGGCTCGTATATAGGGGATTCCCCATTTCTCAATTTCTTGAGTTTTTCAACATCAACATCGACTCCAATAACATGATTTCCCAATTCAGCGAAACATGTAGCCGTGATCAGGCCGACATAGCCTGTACCAATGACCGTTATCTTCATACATTCCTCCAAAATATTTTAACCATTAATATGCTCCCTTGGAGCTGAGTATTGCGGGTATTGTTTTCAAAATTATCTTAATATCAAGCCACATTGACCAATGTTCAACATAGAAGATGTCCAATTTTACCATATCGTCAAAGCTTAATTCGCTTCTTCCGGAAACCTGCCATAATCCGGAGATGCCTTGCTTAACACTAAGGCGTTCATTATGCCAGGGCAGGTATTCCTCCACTTCTGATGGTACCGGAGGCCTGGGTCCGACGATAGACATCTCACCCTTGAAGACATTAAGAAATTGCGGTATTTCGTCGATAGAGAACTTCCGTATAAATTTCCCGACTATGGTTATTCTGGGATCATTCTTTATCTTGAAAGTAGGCCCGTCCGTCTGTTCATTGAGATGCTTAAGATCTTCCTTGATCTTTTCCGCATCCGCTACCATGGAACGGAATTTCCAGCATTTGAAGATCCGTCCGTTCTTTGTTACTCGGAGTTGCGAGAAAAGAACGGGTCCCTTTGAGTTGATCTTAATAGCGATAGCAAGTAAGAGAAAGAACGGTGAACCGATGAGAAGGAAAAGAGAAGAAAATGTGATATCCATTACCCTCTTTAGAGCGAGATTCAAACCCTGTATCGGGGAAGGGCTTATCGTCAGGGTGGGAACGCCGTATATTTCAGTGACAGAGATCTTAGACGCCAACAATTCAAATAAAGACGAAGCGATTATTACATGAGTACCATGCTTCATCGCGGTATGGATGATATCGATCTTGTCCACATCATTAATGCGGTCATCAGCGATCATTAATTCAGATATCCCATACTGTTTAATAAGCCTTGAGAGATCCTTCAATCCGCCCAGCGTTTTCTTTCGTTTTTTCCCGTCCAATGAGATATATCCAATGAAGTGCATTCCATGAGAAGGGTAATTCCGTAATTTGCTTTCAATGTCTTTTCCGGTTTCAGTGAAACCGATTATCGCGATATTCCTTACTCCGAATCCCTTGGAATAAAGAAATATCTCAAATCGGCTGAAAAAGAAATGGAAGAAGAAAATGGAGATGAAAGTGAATGTGAACCATAACAATAGAACTGTTCTTGAAAAAAGAAAGCCCTTTGAAAAGAAGATAAAAAATATGGTGATCAGGAAAGCGACACCGATTCCGTTAAAGACATACTTGAGTTCGTCCAGGGAGAAAAAAGCTCTGCGGTGCCTGTAAACTCCGGTTATCAGAAAGGAGAAGAGTTTAATGAAAAGCACTATGAAGAAGAGTTCAAAATATTCCATGAAATTGAGTTCCGAACTATTCAGGATCTCATTATGTCGAAGCAGATATGAAAGGTGATAGGCGAAATAGACAATGAAGCCATCCAGAAGGATCTTGATACCGGTCAATAAGTGTCTCTGGAAGATCTTTCTTTTCATTCTATCGTTTTTTCAAGGTCACAGTGAATAGCAATCTCCTCTCCGGGCGAAACATTGATCTCTCGGGTGCATGGCAAGAATCCGTTTTTGTGAATAACGATCTTGTGATAGCCCGCTTTCAATGGCATCGCCTGTTGAGGTGTAGTCATCATTTGAACATCATCGACATAAATATCCGCTTGAGGGGGATAAGAGGTGATGAATGCGTGAGCATAGATCTTGGAAAAATTATATGTAATGGTTTGGGACTTGTCAAGATTATATGAAACCTGCTGCTGAACATCATTGTCCGGGTAGAGGAAAGTAAAGTCATACTTACCCGCCTGCATTCGTTTGGTAAAACTTGATTCCTTATTACAGATACCGATCTGTTTGCCCTTTGCACTTACGATCCCCCAGGGAACTATCCTGAATGTGACATTAATGAACTTGGGTTCCAGAGCTATCGTATAGGTTTTCGAATCACCTGAGAATGTGATGATCTTCTCAATTCCTTCATATCCCGATTTTTTAAGCTTGATCGTATGGCTCGCGGTCTCTTTATCCGGATTATACGAATATATGTAGGGAGATTCCTGAGAAAGAAGCTGATCATTGATGTACAGCATTGCGTCCTTGGGGTCGAATTTGAAAGTGACCGTAGAGGTCTTATCCTCCAAATTGATCGAATGAGGAATGGTATTGGTGTTCCTTACGAATATTTTCTTTGTGACATTCTGATACCCGCTTGTGGAAAAAACCAGATTATAGTCAATATATGACATGATATCTATTGAGTAAATACCCGTGGACTCCTCATGTGTAGCTATGATAGTATCGTTTCCTGCCATATTGACAAGCAGCGGAGCGGGGTTTGAACGGAAGATGTATTTCACGGGCAAACTCGGAGATGAGACATCGATCTCCCGATATTTGTAATATGGCGCCAGATTAATATCAGGGAGAAAGCCCGGGCGGTACTTAAGTGTATGCTTTACCGGTGCTTTGAAAGGGAAAGCGTCAACAAAATCCCTGTAGTATGAAACAAAGAAGATGTCAAAAAGCAATAGGGGAATAATGAGCATCAAAAGGATATTCAATATCAATGCGCCAAAACCGATACGCTTTTTTTCTTTCGGCTTCTGTTTTTTCGCCGCGCTTTTTTTGGATTTAGTTTTCCTTCTCGAACTGCCTACTACCTTGCCGGTCTCTATATCATCATTACTTTTTTCTGCTAAGTAGGGGATCTTTTGGATCTTTCGGGATAGAGAGGCTAATTCGTCAAATTCTTCCTTGATGTCTTTTTCGAACATCTTGTGCATAAGGTTCGCGACATTCAAGTCCTTAACTGGTATCCTGTTCTCGAAAATGAAGTCCTCAAGATCCTTCTGGAAATCGGCTGCGGTCTGGTATCTTTCATCAGCCGAATATGCCAATGCTTTATTTAAAATGTTATTAAGCTGCGGGTTGATCCCGGGAACGATCTTATCAACAGCTATGAAATTCCCATTTCTTACCTTCTCAAGAATATCAACGGAGTTCCTTCCCGAGAAGCACTTCTTCAGAGTTATCATCTCATATAGAATAATCCCCATGGAGTATAGGTCGGAACGACGGTCAAGTTTTCTTCCGAAGGCCTGCTCCGGAGACATATAGGAAACCTTTCCCTTCAAGACACCGGTTCGCGTTTCTTCTACATTATCAGCGGCTTTCGCGATCCCGAAATCGGTAACCTTTACTGACCCTTCATAAGAGACCATAATATTCTGGGGAGAAATATCCCTATGGATGATATTCAGAGGGTTTCCGTTAATATCCTTTAAGTTGTGCGCGAAATCCAGGCCCATCAGCATTTCGGAGGTTATTTTTAATGCGATAGGGTACAGATCTTCCTTCTGTCCTGCTGCAACCCGCAGGATATCCCGAATATTCTTGCCTTTGGCATATTCCATCACTATAAAAAAGTGCTCTTCCTCTCCAAGGAGGTCAAAGATCTTTACAATATTCGGATGATCCAATTTGGACGACAGCTTCGCTTCCTGAACGAACATGGAGAAAAACGATTCATTCTCTCTCAAATGGTCATGGAGTTCTTTAATGGCGTAGAATTTCTCAAAACCGTGTGCACCTTTCTTGCGGGCTAAATACACCCTCGCCATTCCACCGGTCGCCAATTTTTTCAAGAATACATAGTCTTTGAAAATAATGAAATTTTCCCATCGGCGCAACATTATGCTACCCTCACTACCACTATGGTGATATTGTCTAATCCACCCTTCTTCAATGCTTCGTTAAGCAGGATATTGGCGATCTCCTGGGGATCTTCGAAACGATTCAGAAGTTTCTGTAATGTCCTGTCCGGCACCATATCGGAAAGTCCATCGGAGCATATCACGAAAAGGTCACCCTTTGAAATATCCATTTGTGAATATTCGGGAAATATTATATCCTGGCCACCCATGGCGCGCATTATCACATTCTTCCACTTATGGGTTCTCGCCTCATGTGTGGATAATCTATTGAAGCGCAGCTGCTCATTCACCCAGGAATGATCATATGAGATCTGAAACAATTTCCCCTCTCTGAGAAGATAATTGCGGGAGTCTCCCACATGAAAAGAAAGTACGGTATTCGGAAAGAATAAGAGGCCGACTACAGTTGTGCCCATATCGTTGTAGGTCTTGGATTTCGCGGATTTGTCACGGATCTTCTGATTCACATCGCTAAGGATGCGGTCAAAAACTTCCATATTCTCATTGGGGATATCTTCTCCGAAAAGTGCGTGGTTCTTATTGATCTTTTCCTTCAGGACATCAACAGCAAGATTACTGGCGACCTCGCCGCCGTAATGCCCGCCCATTCCATCCGCGACGGCAAAGAAATTTTTCTTCGGCAGCACAAGAAGGCTGTCTTCATTGATCTCTCTTTTCTTTCCCCGATCCGTTACTACGCCGTACTTTAATTTGTATTTCATATTATTCCTTGATCTGGAAACTCACCTCTATTCTACGGTTCCTTGCTCTTCCTTCTTTTGTGGTATTATCCGCAATAGGATTAGTTTCCCCGTATCCCGTGGCAGTTACTCTGGCAGGGTCGATACCGTTCTTGACCAAGAACAGCCGAACCTCATCCGCTCTGAGTTGTGAATATTTGAGATTGATTGCATCGGAGCCGGATGAATCGGTGTAAGAATAGATCTTTATCTTTCCCTTTGTCTTGTGAAGCCCGTTCAGAAGAGTGTAAAGGTCTGATTTCCCGCTTTCGGGTATCTGAGTGCTTCCGGACGCGAATCGGATATTGAGGACGACCTTGACCTGTTTCGGGTCAACATCGGAATAGTTCAAGAATTTGATCTCATTTACCACACTTTCTTTTTCCACCTGCATTTCTTCAAGTACTTCTTCCTTCGGGACGATCGTTTCCTCTCCGATTATTTCCTCTTCAACAATGTCTTCAACCTTCCTGACTTCCTTTTTAGCAGGTGGTGTGACGGGTTTTGAGAGATTCTTTAATTCGTTCTGTGCTTCTTCTTTGATCCTCAATTCTTCGGTTTTCTGTTTCTCAGCGGCAAGTCTTTTTTCTTCTTCAAGTTTTTTAAGCCGTCTTGCTTCTTCGTCGGTCTTCTTTTTTTCCTCAAGCTTTCTCTTTTCCGCTTCCAATTGTTCCTGTTTTATTCTGGCCTGTATCTTAGCCTCCGCTTCCGGGTCCGGTTTTTCCTTCTTTACTTCTTTCTTTTCTGTCTTGTCCTCAGTCAGGTTTCCCGGCTGTTTTCTGTCTTTCTTCTTTTCCTTCTTTGCGCCGAAATCCTTTCGCAGGGCCTCTTCCTTTGTCTGAGGCCTTCGCATACCGGAGAAGGATAATGAGAATATCTGTCTGGAATCCCTGATCTGTCCGGGGAATTTCCCGAGTTCTATCGAATAGAAAGAATATGACAGATGAAATATCCAGAGATCTATATCCAAGCCGGCAGTGGGATATCCGCCGTTCAGCCCCAGATATAAATTAAATACCTTGAGTATTCGAGTTCCGAATCCGAGCTTGATATGATTAAGAAAATAATCATGAGGGGCCAATATGTCATTGAACGCCAGAGAAATAAAATTATTATCGATGATCTTTGTCATTCCCTTGATCTTCGGGAAGTATGTGATCCCGATGCTGAGATCCGGTTTTACAAAGGTAGCGGCGGTGTCGATCGTGATCGCGGCGGTGTTTTCCTCATCCATCTTTTCCGCTGTCCAGGTGAATCTCATACCGCCGATATTTCTCAGGGCCGCTCCCACTGTTATCAGATCATTTATTTCCACCGCCGTACCGGCATCAACGCCGAAGCCGTTTCCCGAGTATCTGACGGGAACATAGTCCAATACGGCCGGCGCGAGTTCTTTTGCCAACTCCACCTTTTCCCTGTGAATATACTTGAAAGTTGCGCCGTAGCGGAAAAGGAGCTTTCCGATCTTCAATTTACCCGCGATCCCTAGAGGTATAAGGATGTCGCCCATGGCAAGTGCGGAGATAGAGGAGGAAATAGGCGGCATCACGCCGCGCTGTATGTCTGTTGCCAGATTCAATGTCATATTCAGGCCGAAGAGCGTCTGTAATCCCCATCTGTCGGGTTTTGTTATCATCAGGAAATTCAGCGGTACCTGTATCTGTATCAGAGGGTCCTTGCTGAGAAGTTCTTCAAGCTCTTCCCATTCAAGGTCCGTCATCGGGTCAAAATCTTCTCCCTCAAAACGGTCTTTATTTTCTAAATAGAAGTCGTATAGGTCCCATGCTTCCTCATTGTATGACAATGCGGGAGAGAATACAGTGAAACCTCCGGAGTTGAAGTATGTGATATTCGCGGGATTGTAATAATATGATCCAAAAGAATAACCGTATGTGACAGCGGCTTCACCGATACTTTTTGAAAAGATATCCAATGAAGGCATCTCCGCTTCAGCAAAAAAAAGCGGCGCGGCAAGAAGCAGGAAGATAATAAGTATGCGTCTCATATAACGCCCCCCGAGTCCTCATCAATGACACCATCACTGTCATTATCCCTTCCGTCTATGTCTTCCTCGTCTACGCCCCAGTCACCGCCTTCCCATTCTCCTCCCGTGGATGTGAACCATCCCGCGTTAAGAGGAAAGGTGAGGGCGTTCACCCTGTCCCATGTCCAGGGTGTATCCGTCGCATCGTCGATGAAGCCGTCTCCGTCCGTATCCGTCCATACCATAGTATCGGCGACGGCATCCTCATTTACATCCAGCCAATCATCATCATTGTCCTTTTCGTCCTTATAGCGGTAGAAAGCTATACGCCGGGAAACGGAATTGGCGATGGAGTTGATCTCATTGAGCATCTCCGGGTCTTCGTCATCCAATTCCAATGCTTCAACGGCATAATTGATAGCGGTGGTTGATTTGTGTATATAATAAATGACATCATCAATGCGAGCGTTGAGATTGTTTACGATGGTGTTCTTTTCCCCCGCGGTCAATCCTCCGGTGGCAAAGAGTTCGAAACCGTAAACATTCATGTCCTTTCCCAGATAGAGAACTTCATGGGATTCTATGAAATTTCCATTGCCGTCCATATCATAGATCTGAAGTGATCCCAAAAGTAATGAAGTAAAAGCTATATTTAGATTTGTTTCTCCATCTCTTGGGGAGAGATCACAGCCTCCGTTGAGGATGGGAGTGAGGTCGGTGTCCACGGTGAACGCTCCGTCTCTGTAAAGAGCGCACCTATTTCTTGGAAACAGGCTTTCCGTATCAGCAACGGTCTCATCGGAAAGATCGAGATCCTTGTAAAGATCCAGAATGTTGATCTCCTTAAGTGCGATGTATGCCGCGGAATGTCCGAGTCTCGCCGCTCCGGAATGGGGGTAGTCCTCCATGGCTTTACCGTAATACTCTTCGGCCTTCTCAAAATCAAGATTTTCCATCGCGGCCTTTCCGTCCCATAAAAGAGAATCCAGAGAGGTATCTGAATCTGCATTATGAAATGGAGAAAATAAATTTGCCTTACATCCGGCAAATAATACAAAGGCGATCAGCCCTGTTAAGATCAGCATCTTTCTTATTTTCATTGTTCTCCTCTTTCCCATTTTAGTATCGGGTTTCTCGCTGCCTGTGTTTCATCCAGTCTCCTCACGGGTGTTTTGGTGGGAGCATTTTTCAGAAGCTCCGGTGAATCATTACACTCTCCGGCGATCTTTGTCATTACTTGAATGAAACGGTCCAGCGATCTTTTACTTTCTGTCTCGGTCGGCTCCACCATGATCGCCTCTTTCACGGTTAACGGGAAATAGACGGTAGGGGCGTGCAGGCCGTAGTCCAGAAGTCTCTTAGCTATATCAAGGGTTCTTATCCCTTTGTCTTTTTGAAAGGAGTTATCGAACACGCATTCGTGTTTGCAGAGCCCCTTGAAATGGAGATGATAATGCTTCTCCAATGATACTTTGACATAATTAGCGTTCAGAACCGCTATATCCGTGGCATCTTTGAGCCCCTCAACTCCGAGGGCCATCATATAGACGAGGGCTTTCAGGATAACGCCGATATTGCCGTATCCTTCTGTCATCCTTCCGACAGAGCGGGGGATATTATCTTCCATATGGAATGTGCCGTTCTGATCCTTCCCGATCACGGGTACGGGTAAATACTCCGTCAGCTTACCGCTGACACAGATCGGCCCCGCGCCGGGCCCTCCCATGCCGTGGGGCGTGGAAAAGGTCTTATGAAGATTGAAGTGCATGATGTCCACACCGATCTCGCCGGGTTTGACATGACAGAGCATCGCGTTCATATTGGCTCCGTCCATATAGACCAGGCCGCCTCTTTCATGTACGATCTGCGCGACCTTCTTGAAATTTGAGTCAAATATGCCCAGTGTATTGGGCTGTGTCATCATGATCCCAGCGACCGATTCGTCCATTGCCTCTTTGAGCGCTTTCAGATCGATGTCTCCATTCTCGTCGGAGGGGATCTCTACGGGTTGGAAGCCCGCCATGATGGCCGATGCGGGATTTGTGCCGTGTGCGGAATCAGGGATAAGCATCTTGGTTCTTATTTCATTTCTATCATTGAAATACTTTGCGAATATAAAATTTCCCGCCAATTCACCGTGAGCTCCGGCGGCCGGCAGAAGAGAAACTCCGGGAAGGCCGGATATCTCCTTAAGATACTCGCCGGCTGTATAAAGAAGCTCCAGCATTCCCTGGACAGTTGTCTCGGGAAGCATCGGATGGAGAGAGGCGAATCCTCTGAAGGATGCGATCTCTTCATTGATCTTGGGATTGTATTTCATCGTACATGAGCCCAAGGGGTAGAAATTGGCGTCGATCGAGAAATTCAGCTTGGAAAGATTGGTGTAATGACGAACTATATCCAATTCACCAACCTGAGGAAGATCAGCCTTTTCGGATGCCAGAAGGGTTTTTTCGATCATGGGTGTCTCATTGAATTCTTCATGACCCAGGAAGATATTCTCTACACCGCGGGAGGACATTTCAAAGATCAGCTCTCTGGTCTTATCCATTGCCGCCTTCCTTGAGAAATTCTACAAGTGTGTCGATCTCTTCCTTGGTTCTTTTTTCGGTGATCGCCGTCATCAGTCCATTTTCACGCATCAATCCATCAAGCGGAATGCCGGGTGCTAATCCGGCATCAATGCCCTTTGATAATATCGCCGCTGGATCGGGTACATCAAATACTATTTCATTGAATATCCTGTTCTTCCTGAATTTGATCTTTATACCGGCTTCTTGTGCTTTTTTGACGGTATATGCTGTCAATTGCATGATCCTTTGTCCCAGTTTATAAAAGCCTTCCTTGCCCACAAAGGACATATAGATACTTGCCAGAAGTGTGTTCAGGCTTTGATTTGAACAGATATTCGATGTCGCTCTTTCTCTTTTTATATGTTGTTCCCGCGTCTGAAGGGTCATGACGAATCCTCTTTTCCCTTCCAGATCCACGGTTTCCGAGACTAATCTTCCGGGCAGCTGTCTGATATATTCTTTCTTGACCGAGAAGATGCCGAAGGTGGGCCCGGAGAAATAAATGGGGTTTCCCATACTTTGTCCATTTCCTGTAACGATCTCAAATCCCAGTTCTCCCGGAGTTTTCAGAACCGATGAGACCATGGGGTAGAAGGCGGCTATGGGTATCGCCCCCTGAGCTTTTATAAGCTCTGCCATTTCTCCCATATCCTCGATCTGTCCATAAAAATTCGGATAGGAGAGTCCGACTCCGGCTGTATTTCCGTCCAATTGTTTTTTGAGAGCGGCGATGTCGGTATGGCCGTCGATCTCCGGTATCTCAACGATCTCAATATTTTCTTTGAATTGTAAATAGGTTTTCAATACGGCAATATACGCGGGATTGACGGTGGAAGAGTAGATGAATTTTTTCTTTTTCCCACGAAACAGGCGAAATGCCATAAGAAAGGCCTCCGCGAATCCGCTCGCTCCATCATACATTGACGCGTTTGTGACGGGCAGCCCGGTAAGCTCGGACATCATCGACTGAAATTCCCAGATGAGCTGAAGAGATCCCTGAGCCGCTTCGGGCTGATAGGGAGTATATGCGGTATAGAATTCACTGCGGGATGAGAGTGCTGAAGAGATCGAAGGGATGAAGTGATCGTAATATCCTCCTCCGAGAAAGCAGGTCAGATCATTGCCCGTGCCGTTCTTCTTCTCATATTCATGGAATTTTCTGCGCAATTCCATTTCCGTCATCCCATGTTTATTTATTGAACCGTAATTATCTGTCAACGATGCGGGAAGGTCATTGAAGAGTTCTTCTATGGAATTAGCGCCTATGACCTTCAACATGGAAATTATATCGTCTTTTGATAATTGCGTGTACTTCATCTACCTCTCCGAAAAAGGATAATATTATAAAGTGGACAGGAAATCTTTATATGCCGCTTCGTCCATCAACTCATCAAGCTGTGTTTCATTGAGGACCTTCACCGTGATTATCCAGCCTTCATTCTCGGGATCGGTATTTATCAATTCCGGCTGATCCGCCAGGGCATCATTGAAGGCGACTATTTCAACATCCACGGGAGCCGCGAAATCCTCAGCCGCTTTGACGGATTCCAATGTTCCGATCCTCTCGCCCTTGTCGATGTTGCTTCCTTCCGCTTCCGCTTCTACATATACTATATCGCTCAAATGTTCCTGAGCGTAATTGCTTACACCTACATGGTAAACATCACCCACTTGCTTGATCCACTCATGTGATTTTGTGAATTTCATGTTTCCTCCTCAATCCTTTTTGTATTGTTTCTTGTAAAACGGCGTTTTTACAATAACGGCCTTTTTATTTTTTCCTCTGATCGATATTTCGATCTGAGTGCCTCTTTTTCTATGGGACCGGGATACATACCCCAGGCCAAGATATTTTTCAAGAAATGGCGCGAAGGTCCCGCTGGTGACGATGCCGACTTCTTCATCTCCGGCGAAAATCGCATAGCCATGCCTTGGAATAGCGCGTTCCTCCATTTCAAATCCGACAAGGGCCCTCGCCGGTTTATTCTCTATCTCTTTCAGAGCTCGGTCTTTTCCTATAAAATCCTTGTTGATATCCATTGCCCACTTAAGCCCGGCCTCAACAGGGGATGTCGCGTCATCAAGCTCATTGCCGTAAAGCATCAATTTCGCTTCAAAACGAAGAGTATCTCTGGCGCCGAGTCCGATGGGCAACAAAGCAGAATCCTTACCTGCTTCCATAATGTCAATCCACATCTTCTCCGCGGAAGCCGATGCCATATATATCTCAAATCCATCCTCGCCGGTATATCCGGTTCTGGATACGATAGCCGTTATCCCGTTATTAAATGTCAATTCGCGGAAATGAAAAAAGCCGATCTTTCCCAATTCAGAAACTACCGTTTTCTGCAGTATCTTCTCCGCATTCGGGCCTTGAATGGCGATCTGGGCAAAATTCGCAGATTCGTTCTCAACGGCAACATCATAATCGGCGCTCTTTTTCACAACCCAGTCAAAGTCCTTTTCAATATTTGAAGCATTGACAACAAGCATTATTTTACTTTCATTGAATTTATAAGCCAGGAGGTCATCGACAATGCCGCCTTTGTCATTGCACATGGGAGAATAACAGATCTGATAGTTTTCAAGGGAGCCAACGGAATTGGTGATAAGCATGTCGACGAATTTGACGGCTTCAGGGCCGTGAATGATGAACTCTCCCATATGCGAAACATCAAAGATCCCGGCATTGGTCCTTACGGCAATATGCTCTTCTTTGATGGAAGAAAAACGGACAGGCATTTCCCAGCCCGCGAAGGGAACAATATGTCCTCCATTCCGCTTGTGTATATCGTGAAGAGGCGTTCTCTTTAAATCCTCCATAAATACTCCTATTAAGAGAGATTTTCCATTAATTTTTATATTATACATCTTATTGGGGAGAAATTCAAGTAAAAAATGACTTCGCAACTACAAAAATACTTCGCTTAAAGAAAGATATGTAGGGATAATGTATGTGCCGATTCATAAATACGATGACAATCGGTGGTAGGAGCACAAGTGCACAAGTGACAAGAGCACAAGTGCACAGGTTGATAGGTAAATAAGAAGGTCGAGATCTATAGAGAAATTGATATTTGATTTTCTTCACATTATGCACATCCGTAACCGTAAAACCGTTATTTCGCTTAACCCATTAATTTTCCTGTCACAATCATATCACGCCGTACCCCAAACTTCGCAGAGCACAAGGCACAAGAGCACAAGGGACAAGTGGGTAACGAAAATTGAATAATGGGAGAATAATCGTAGGGACAGGGCTTGACCTGTCCGCTGTCATCTTGAGTGAAACGAAAGATCCATCTTTCTCGACCTTTAACTTTTAAACTTTTCTCAGTAATTGTCCATTGTCAATTGTCCATTGTCAATTATTTTGATCCCCACACTTCTTCGAATCTCACTCCCGTGCAGTTTACGCCGATTACATCGGGGATCGGGAATCCAGTTTTCCTCCCTGTCATGCAGAGCCACAGGCGTGGCATCTAGGATTTCTTTCATTCTTCATTCTTCCTTGTTCACTGTTCACTATTCACTTCTCTATAAGCCTCGACCCTCTATTTATGAAACAGAACATTTTTTGGATGTTATGTAACCTTTGTTCTCCCGCAATCGTTGTATTGGTAAAGCGGAGGTAGATATGAAAAAGACGCTTGTACTGTTTTTTGCTTTGTTACTGTTTGCTGCTGCACCCTTTGCGAAGGGAATGACCGGGAAAAGAGCTGATGCTATGCCGGACCATGGAAGATTCGAGCCGGGCGAGAGGATACAGAAGTTTTTGGACCTCTCCGATAAGCAGGTTAAGGAGATGGAAAAACTCCACATCGAGAAAAGAAAGAAATCCCAGAAAATCCGCATAGGTATTCAAAAATTGCGCCTGGAGATCAAGGAACTTCTTCTTGAAGACAAGATCGATTACGCGAAAATGCTCACATTGGAAGAGAAGATCAACGCCTTGAGATTAAAGCAGGCCAAGGATCGTATCGCACATCTGAAAAAGGTAGAAAAGATCCTGAACAAGGAGCAGTTCGATAAGTTCAAAATGCACCTTCAGAGAGAGAGAAAGAAGGGATCCCACCGGGATCACCACTCTTCTGGAAAACGCAAAGATGGCAAGGATTCCGGCCATCGCAAGATGAACCGTTCTAACGGCTAATATTCTGATTCGTAAATGCCATGACAATGGAAGGCGTAGTCTGAAGTGTGAAGTGTGAGGTGTAAAGTGGGAACCAGGATGAAATAAAACTGGATCCCACGGTCGCCAACTCCCTCTGGATGACACTTTCCACTTCTTTATTTTCCTTCCCGCATCCGCTCCACGGGAGCCCGGCAGCGCCGGGCGACCACCCCAAAAGAGTTTTGAGCAGTTTAAGCGACATTGACATTTTTAACGGCCGGACTGAATGGTGGCGCAGCCGAAAATATCCAATTGTCTGAGTGAGCTAAAACGAACGAGTTTTGGGATTTTAATGAATGATGGCCGTGGTGAATATCGCTGCAAAAAATGACATCCAGTGTTCTGATCCCTAAATACAATGATAATGGAATGTTTAGATTTGAGTCAATTCCAACGAACAATGAGCGCAGCGTACCCTCTGCGGTCCGAGAGCGAAGAGTGAGGAAGAAATTTACCAAAGATGATATTCCCTTCGGGCTGATGCTCTTTTTCTGTCTTTTTCGTTGCTCGTTACTTACATACCGCAGGGGGTATGCGGCGCTCCTTGCGCCTTGAATACGGAACAAAAATACCATCAGCCATTGTTCATGTATTTATGGATCAGAGCACTCTAGCAAAGACGGATCAAAACTCAATCAATTGAAATATATTATTTTATTCTCCGTATAATTCAATGAGCGGAGGAAATATGAAAAAAATGTACCTGTCTCGAGATGATAAAAAAATTAACGGTTTCTGTGGAGGCCTGGGTGAATACCTTGACTTAGATTCAACATTGATCCGTTTGATATTTCTGCTATTGGGTATCGCCACCGGTGTCCTGCCAATGCTTATTTTCTACATCATTGCGGGGATAGTTGTTCCGGTCAAACCTGAAACCCCTTAGTGTTCTGATTCATAATTAACTTGACAATGGAATGTTTAGATTTGAGTCAATTCCAACGAACAATAAATAGCAAGTGACCTAGTGAACCAGTGGACCCAGTGGAACACGCTGCGCGGAGCACAAGTGACAAGTGCACACGAGCACAAGCGAAGCAGAAGTACGAGGCCTATAGGGAAGTGAATAGTGAATAATGTGGAAAGAGAAAGGAATCACACTCGTCATTCCCGTGAAAGCGGGAATCCAGGGATCTCCCCATCCCTCACCTATCAACTTATCACCCTATCACCCTGCAACCCTGCGATCTATTTCTCCCTCATTCTTTTTCTGATATTTTCAAGCGCATCATTTGCTGCGGATTTTTCCATATCTGTACATAAACCCGCATCTTTACCAGTGATCGACGGAAAGATCGATGCCGTATGGAGCGAAGCGGATACTATCACGGATTTTGTACAGCGGACGCCGGATACCGGTGAGCCGGAGACGAATCCCACCGAGGTTAGAGTATTATATTCAAAAGAGGGCCTGTATCTGCTTTTTATCAATCATGACGGCCAGGACGGCAAACCGCCGTCACTCGGTGAGATCGAACAAGTAAATTCTTCTGATCAGATCTCTATTCTGATCGATCCATGCAATGACGGCGCCACGGGATATTACTTCGCTGTACTGAGGGGAAATTCCCATATCGACGCTTACTTTGAAAATGGAGGGATCTTTAATAAGAACTGGAACGGAGTATGGTACTCAGAGGTTACTGAGATAGATGAGGGCTGGACCGCAGAAATATACATTCCTTTTAAAAATCTTCCATTACAGGGGAAGACGGATACCTTCAGGATCAATTTTTTGAGATTTCACTTCAACAGTCAGGAAAATACTACCTGGTATCCTCTGTATTCCTTTGAATCCTCGACCAATATGGATAAGAGCGGTACTCTCCTTTTTCCGGAGAAGCTTTCACCCTTATTTGATATCAATCTGGATCCGTTCGTGCTCGCAAAGAGCGACCTCGCGGGGGAAAGCTCATATGATGCTGGACTGTCACTGGATCTTTCAAAGGGAAAGGCATTGGATGTCGGCCTGACGATCAACCCCGATTATGCGCAGATAGAGGCAGACACACTTCAATTCAACTTTTCCCGCTTTGAATTATATTTACCGGAGAAGCGTAATTTCTTTACCTCAGTGACCCAGTATCTTCCACCGACACATGTTTTCTATACAAGGAGGGTGGTGAAGCCCCTGGTCGGAGGAAAGGTCCTTTACAGAAAAAATGATGATCATGCTTTCTTGATGTACCTTAAGGACAATGAGGGAAATCACGGAGATTATCTGATCGGCTCTCTTAAAAAATCGTTTTTGAAGATGTCCGATATCGGGCTGTTTATCAATGGATTTAATACTGATGCCGCATCGGGCATGACGGGTTATGCGGTTATGAATTTAAGATTTTCCAGATATTCGGGAACAACTTCGTCGCTCACATTTTCAAACACCGGTACTTCCGGTTTCGGCGCGTTTCAGAATTACTATTACAACTCTAAATATCTCAGCTTCAACGCCCATGTGATCTACAATGGCGATGACCTTGATTCGCCCGAGGGCTACTTCTTTGACGCCGGTCAGACACAGGTATTCTCATCCCTGAATTTAATGAGGTATAAATCTTCTTTTTTCCATACTCTTTATGCCGGGCTGAACGCCAATTTGAGGGATTATCACGACAGTGAGGACCATTCCATATCCGGCAGCGCGTATCTTACATTCGTTTTTTATGATTTCAGCACCCTTTCTGTGAACGGTTCGCTCGGCAGAGAGAGATACGGTGCTTCCATGAGTGTGAATAACTTAAGTGCGGCATTTGCCTCTCCTACATCGCTGCCGCTGAGATTCTCCGCGGTATTTTCAATGGGAAAGCGTGCCGATTATTATAATTTATCTTCTATTTCCTATAAGACCCTTACCTTCGACCTTGCCTTTTCGCCTACGGGTACCTTGAAATTCGCTTATGGAATAAGTTACGATACGACGCTTCCTTTGTCATATTCGGGCGGGAACGAAAACCATCTTTTCTACGGACTGTGGTATCTTACCCCTAAGATGTTCGTTCGGGCAAAACTGCAGATGAATACATTGTATAATAGGGAAATTTACGAGATCCTGTATTCCTGGGAAATTCTTCCCAGGGCCTTTCTATATCTTGCTGCCCGAAGGGATCTGCAAGAGGGGAATTCACTGATCTTCAAGATAGTAATATAGTATTTGAAAAAAAGTTTATTTTGTAGTATATTCATACAGGGTATAGATGAATACAACAAAAGCCTCCCACATAAACATTGATGAGTTTAGAAGGAAGTACGGTGTAGTCCATCCCTTTTTCAAGGCTAAGATCCCTATCGTCAAGTCGTCGGAAGCGGAATCCTATAAGGATATCAAAATCCCTGTCTTAAAACCATTCGGCCCAGCCAAGGCTCCTACCGTGATCACTCCCGCAAAGTTCTTAAAGAGCGAGTCCGGAATATTGAGTTGCTATGTGATATTTTGGGAGCCGTATATTCAAGCACAATGCGGAAATCGTTTGAGAGATACCTTTGACATATCATTAAAAAGAGGTACCGACTGGGGCAGGAAGTTTAAATTCCCTTTCAGTGACATCCGCCTTCTTGACCTCTATAGCGAGCTTAATAACGCTATTGCGAAGAAAGACAGATTGGAAATTCTACATAAGCGTCAAGATATCAAGAATCTCCTCTCCAGAAATGAATATGAGTTCCTCATTTGGTACGAATGGAAGCTGGGCATGAAAAAGCATCTCCTGTATCTGGGATCGAAAAAGGCATTATTGCCATTCAACGAACCTGAATATGAGCGTTCATTGGATCGTGAAACACTTGGAGATATGGGTTTCCTGCATATCCGCTATCTTGAATCCCGGGAGCGTTACATCTCCTGGAATCCCGAAAAACTTTTTTACCGCATCTTTTGATGCAAGAGATAGATATCAGAAACCGATTCGGTACAACAATTGGGGAATGAGAGAATGAGTAGTCACGCTGCCCGTAAATATTTTATCACCCACCTATTGAAAATTTCTCTCATCAGTATTATAGCCGGAGGAACATTCCCTGTGCTGATATTTGGATGGCATCCTGTTACTTTCTTTCAGGGCGCGTTTATCGGATTCTCCGTAAGTTCTTTGATGACCATGACCTTCCACTTCATCATTCACAGATATCTTAGAAAAATGAGGTCATTGGTCGCGAGTATTATTCAGAACCTGCTCCTTACCGTGATCATCGTCGGATCCATATGGCTGGCAGGTATTTTATTCAAAAGTGAAACGGTTACACTGTCTCCTAAAATATTTCTCGCCCTTGTTATATTTTCCTTTGCGATCACCTTCCTGATCTCATCAATTGCCGAATTGCAGCGTCTTCTCGGGTCTCGGGCGTTTTCAAATATAATCTCAGGGAAATATCTGCATCCCAAAGAAGAGGATACCATCTTCATGTTCCTGGATATAAAGGGCTCCACAACACTTGCTGAAGAGATGGGAAATAAGCAATTTCTCTCATTTCTGGATGATTTTTTCATCGCGGTGACGGATCCTATCCTGAAGAGTAAGGGCGAGATATACAAATACATCGGTGACGAGGTCATCATTACCTGGAGCATGAAAAACGGTGTCAAGAATAATAATTGTGTCAGATGCTTTTTTGACATTCAGCATCTAATAGGCACAATGAATGGCAAATTCCAAGCCGGCTACGGCAGCATTCCTGAATTCCGCGCATCCGTACACTGCGGACGCGCGACGGTCGGGCAGATGGGGCTGATCAAAAGCGAGATCACTTTTCTCGGTGATGTGGTGAATACAACTTCAAGGATAATGGGGGAGTGCCGGAAATATGGCAAGGATCTGATAATCTCGGACGATATATTTCAAAAGCTTTCTTTGAAAGAGGAATATACGGTCAATGATTTGGGCGACATCAGTCTCAGAGGTAAACATAAGCTTGTCCGGCTGGTCTCTGTGGAGGAAAAATGAGTAAGCTTTTTTCGGCTCTTCTCAGGATCTTTGCCGCTGTCTTATTTACATTTGCCGCGTTTCTCCTGGCTTCAGTTGCGATAACGCTTATACGGCCCGAGCCCGGCCATCCATGGGCATTTGGCTTTATCAATCATATTTCGATGCTGGTTTTTACGCTCGTAATGGCTTTGATCTTATCTAAAGGTAAGCTTTCTGAGTATGGTTTCAAGCTGCCGGTGAACTTTCAGCCGATCAAGATGATGATTTTCGGTTTGGGAATCGGTATTGGAGGTGCCACATTATCCGCATTAATAATCCAGCCTCTTACCCCTATGTCAGACTCCATGATGAGTACGGGATTTCTGCACATCTTGCTCTTTGTGTGGCTCATCGCAAGCATCTGTGAAGAGGTACTCTACAGGGGACTTATCCAGAGCTTTCTTTCTCCGTTGTCGAAATACGGATTTACTATTATCAGATTCCGCATTAGCATTCCGGTGCTTATCGGGGCATTTCTCTTCGGAGTAATGCATATGATGCTCCTTACTATGGGAATGGATTTTGCTTTTGTATTGTCGATCGTGATACTTGCGTTCATTATGGGAGTTGTGGCAGGTTATTACCGTGAGAAGACAGGAAGTCTCATATCCGCGATCATTGTACATATTTTCGCGAATATCGGAGGGTATCTTCTCTCTAAATGCGGGTAGGAAGGAGGTTCGAGGCTTTGCTTCGCAGAGCACAAGCGACAAGTGCACAGGGCACAGGGTTAGGAATGGATTAAAGATGCATACCTGGAAAAATCGTAGGGACAGGGCTTGACCTGTCCTCTGGATGGGATGCGGGAAGATGAGTAAAGGAGAAATGAAGAATGAAGAATGAAAAGAGCAAGAGGTATTTTGGGATCATTTTATTTGCTTTAGCGTTTGCCGTTACGCTGGCATTCCCGATTTACAGCGCGCTATACAGAGGATGTATACCGTTTGATTCTTTAGGAACATCTCTGATTCTCGGTGTATTGATTATTTTTGTACTGTCATTGATAGTCGGAAATGTAGCGAAACTCAGATTTAATAAAGAGAATAAAGATATTGCAAAGAAAGCGTTAAGAAAATTCAATTTCAAGATGGATTCCGTATTTTTTCTGGCTATCGTGCTGTATTTCGTTGGCCTCGTCCTAAATATTTACATACTTCTGCTGATAATATGCGCTTTCTTTTTTGTGGGAATATTTATCCTTAAAAAAGAAGATCACGATATAGCGATCAGGGGATTAGCCCGTATTAATAGGCGGTTATCACTATTCTTTGGAATCGCTTTTGTGATCCTGTTTTTCAGCATTCCCAGCGGCGAATGGTATAGAAGTGATTCCAGTAGAAAGATATATATTATCAATATCACGATGATCGGCAAGCGCATCGAAAATTATGTAGAAAATGAACATAAATACCCGAAAGATTATAATGAGATGAAGGGAGAGTACTCTGTAGGTAACATACCCGATCTTGAAAAGATATATATTTACAAGATAGAGACAATTGACGGCAACAAGCAGTTTACAATAGAACATCCTGAACCGGAAGTATTCTTGATGAAAGAATCAAGATTGTCATGCCCTGTAAGATGTGCCCGGATAAGGTATGTTGAGGGCAAGGGCATAGAGATAGTGAACAGTGAACAGTGAAAAATGAAGAATGAAGAATTACAGAGCTCGGTTGGAGGACCGTAGACAATTGACAATGGACACGCTTCGCAGAGCACAAGCGACAAGTGCACAATGGACACGCTTCGCAGTGGACCCAGTGGAACAACAGTCTGCTGTGCAGACTGAGTACGCCGTACTGTTTTTATCACCTTGTACCTCGTACATCGTACTTGATGGGCATGCAGTGCACAGCATATGATAAATCTTTTACCGGATTTCATTCAGAAAAAGTATGAAAAAGGCCAATCTCAGGGCAAGTTTTCCGCAGCGGTCCTTTTTCTGGATATCTCCGGTTTTACATCGATGACAGAAAAGCTCATGGAGCACGGAAAAGAAGGTGCCGAGATAATGTCATCAATGATCAATAATATCTTCAACGATATGATCTCGATCGTCTACAAGAACGGCGGATTTATTTCAACCTTTGCGGGTGATGCTTTCACCGCGATCTTCAAAGGGAAATATTCGGCGAATGCGCTTCATTCCGCAAATTCCGTTATTCGGGATCTCAAGGAGATCAGCATTCAGAAGTCTCGTTTTGGAACATTTAATATCGGAGTGAAGATAGGGATATCTCTTGGGACCGTGAAATGGGGGATCCTGGGCGATAAAGATGGATCCGTTTATTATTTTATGGGCGAACCCATTATCGCGGCTGCCGAATGTGAAAAGCATTGCAGCGCCGGTGAAGTGCTATTTGACGATAGTATTTTAGAGATGTTCGAAGCTGCCGTATCCTATAAAAAGCGCAGCGGCAAATACATTCTGACAGATGTCAAAACGGTACCTGTGGTTTGCAGGGACAGTAAAAAACAGATACAACGGTCAATAGCCGAGAAATTCCTCCCGGCTGAGATCCTTGAGCTCACTCTAATGGGAGAATTCAGGAACACCGCTTCTATTTTTTTTAATTTCGAAATGAAGAATTTCGGTTTCAAATCACTCAATGAATTCATCACTTTTGTCATGCATATTACAAGGCAGAACGGCGGATATCTGAATCTTCTTGATTTTGGCGACAAGGGGAATGTGATATTCATTGTGTTCGGAGCTCCGGTGTCATATGAGAACAATATTTTCAGGGCACTTGACCTTGTGAAGCGTATCGGTTCTTTTGCTGAAAAAGTGAAGGGATTAACCATCAGAGGAGGCATTTCTTACGGCGCGGTTTATGCCGGTTTCATCGGTAATTCCGATAGAGGCACATATACAATGATCGGTGATAATGTCAATCAGGCCGCGCGATTCGCTTCGAATGCTCAGAAAAAGCAAATCTGGACCGATGAAAATGTCGCGGACAAAATGTCAACTCATTATTCCTTTCTGGAATTACCGGTACAAAGATTAAAGGGCAAGGTAATAGGCGTGATCCCGTACATTTTAGGTGATAGAAAACTTGAGGATCTCGATCTGCAATTCAAGAGCCGTCTTGTGGGAAGAAAAAAAGAGCTCGGTGCTATTAAACGGTTCTCAAAACCAATATTTCAAAAAGGTTTTGCCGGAGTATTTTACATCTACGGCACGGCAGGCATCGGCAAGTCCCGACTTATTTATGAATTTGCTTCGAATATCAGAGACAAGACTGACATTTTTGTAATGAAAACGGATGATGTGGTCCGAAAACCCTTCAATCCGTTCATATATACTTTCAGTAGATATTTTCAGCAGAACCCTTCGATGAGTGAAGATGAAAATCACAAGACATTCGATATGATCTTCAATGACTTATTGTTATCCGCAAAGGCTTCTAAAGATCTCCGTGCTGGATATTCTATGAGTGAACTGAAAAGGACCAAGGCCATGCTGGCGGCACTTATAGGCCTTCGAACGGAAGGTACATTATATGACAAACTTGACCCGAAAGGGCGATATGAAAATACTCTCGTCGCGATCAAAGAGTTTTTCAAATTTCACAGTATTAAAAGACCCTTGGTCATGATACTTGAAGACATACATTGGCTGGACGCGGATTCAATTTCGTGCATGAAGGATCTCACAAGAAATATTGATGACTTTCCGATGGCAGTGTTCGCATGCGCGAGACATGACAAGGACAAAGATGTGGTGCTTTCTTTAGAGAAAGAGGTCAGAACAAAAAAACTCCATCTGCAAGCACTTTCCTCAGATGCCACCCTTGAGATCATCGGGGAATATCTGGGCTCTCCCCCTGATGGAAAACTCAAGGATTACATTGAGAACAAAACCCGCGGCAATCCTTTTTTTATTGAGCAATATTGCCTTTTCCTGAAGGAGAATGAATATATTTCTCTGAGAAATGAAGAATATGAGCTGAATATTTCCTCAGTGAAACTACCGGCAAATATCAGCGCGATCATCATCGCGAGGATAGATAAGCTCACAAAGAACATTAAAGACGCGATGTACACCGCCGCTGTCCTTGGGATGGAGTTCGATGTGAGAATACTTTCCGAGATGCTGAAGAGATCATACATCACAGATGTCCTGACAGCCGGGGAAAATGAGGACCTTTGGCATTCCATTTCCGAGATCAGGTATATCTTCAAGCATTCACTTCTAAGAGAAACTGCTTATGAAATGCAGCTTCGTTCACGCCTTAGAAAGCTTCACGGTATCGCCGCCGGCGCGATGAGTGAGATATATGAAGGCAAAGAGGACTATTATTCAGACCTCGCATATCATTACGAGATGGCTGAAGAGATCGAAGATGCCAGAAAATTCCTGAGATTGAGCGCTGAATATTCACAAAGAAACTTCAAAAATGCCGACGCGCTTGAGAAATTCAACCGGCTTTTAAAATATAATAAAACTCCGGCTGAAGAAGTAATGCTGCAGAATCAGATAGTTCAAATTCATACTCTTTTGGGTGATTATAAGAAAGCCCTTGAATTGTCTGAATCAAATAGAAAACTGGCTGAAAAGACAAGAGATACCGATATTATCCTTTCCGCTGTTCTGGAGTGGTCCAAGGTGATGCTTTTTTTTCAGAAGTACTCCGAAGTCAGAGAAGTACTTGCCGAGTATCTGAAAAAGAGCATAAGAGACTCCAGATCTCTTTTTGATGTGCATATTACGATTTCAAATTCCTATTACTATTCAGGACTTCTTAACGAAGCCAGTGAATATGCTGAAAAGGGGTTGAAAATAGCTTTAGAGAACGGATTGAATAAAGATACAACCCGTGCCTACGGCATGCTCGGGATCATCAATATGTTCATCGGGAAGTATCCTGAAGCACTTGGATACCTGAGAAAGCAAAAAGAGATTGCCGAAAGATCAGATAATCTTCGTCAATCTGTCACCGCCACGGCAAATATTGGGAACATCTTCTATCATATGAGTAAATTTCAAGAAGCGATGGATAGGTATTATGATTTTCTTAAAGAAGCACAAAAGATGGGTGATCGGTTATTAATTGGGATGGCATACGGAAATATTGCCAATATCCATTTCATTCATGGGGAGCATGAAAAAGCCCTTGAACTTTATCGGAAACAACTCGATATAAGCCTTGAAATGGGGGATAAAACCACACTGACAAATGTATATTCAAATATCGGTTCTGTATTTCAATTGACCGGAAAATATGAAAAAGCTATTGAATGGATGAAAAAAGTCCGGGCGATCTCGGAAAAATCCGAGAATATTCTAGGGATCATTAACTCGCATTTCAAAACAGGGATGATCTATGCTGAAATGGAAAGACACAGGAAAGCCATCCAGGAATTTAAATTGGCTGAAAAATTTATAAGAAATTCGCAATCTTCAACTCTTCTGGCTTCAATTTGCATGAATCTTGCGGAAAATCTGATATTTCTCGACCGTTTCAAAGAGGCAGAGAGATATCTGAAAGAGGGCTATGAAACTGCTGTTATTACAGGGGAAAAATTGAATATCTGTAACTATCATGAGATCTCCGGGTTACTGTTGAGTGAATTGGAAAGATACAGGGAAGCTATTGAAGAATTCAAACAGGCGATCAAGGTTGGAAATGAGGTCAAGGAGATAAAAAAAGTAATGCTTTCGCAGTTTCTGATAAGTGTTAGCTTAATAAAACTCAAGGATCACAAAGGAGCCAGAGAATATCTGGAGATGTCCAGAAAGAATGCGGAGATACTTGGTAATGAAGTGTCTATTCAGCATATTGAATTTTACGATCTCAAGTTGAGGTCAATTGAGGAGAACGACTTTGATCACAAGGAGGTAATCGAGTTTTTGCGGACAACGAGCGTAGTTAAGCTAAAGATAGAATCCTGTATACTTCTCCATGAACTTACCGCAGACAGATCATATGTGAAAAAAGGTCTTGATCATTGTGACAAAGAATTAAAAAGAAACAAAGAGCTCTATGAGATAAAAAAGTTTAGAAAGGAACTGCTGAAATTAAAGGCTCAATTCAACGATTGAAATCTCACATTGTAGTATCATTAAAGATATTTTCTGCTCTTAATGATCTTAAACACAGAGAATGAATATTCTGATACAAAACTCGCGAAATGCTTGACTTTAAAGTATTAAAGTGCTACAACGAACGAATTAATAATTGGAGGGACCCCATGAAAAAATCATTTCTCGTACTTCTCTTTGTTGCTTTAATAGCAGGTTTTGCCTTTGCTGATAATTATGTGATAGCAAGACCGCTCCAGAATGGGAACTATCAGGTATTTGCTTGTAACGAGACAGTTTACACTCAGCTTTCCGCAACAGATAAACTTGTTGACTGTTACATTTACACCACAGAACTTTCTCTTGCCGAACTTGCTCAACTTGGTATCATAGGCGTATATTCCGCTGAAGAATTATTGGACGAAGTGAATTTCTCCTCATTTCCTAGTGGGGGTGCAGCCCCAACGCCAAATGTCCCAATGCCATGGAGCTAACCAACTAACAAGAAATTAAACACCAGTATCTGCGTAATAATAGGCGTTGTTCTTAAGCAGCGCCTGCGCATTAATTGAGAACATCCTCCACACATCTTTTGATGTAATTCTGATTGAGCGGATCGTCTGGCATTTGCTTCTTGTGCTTTCCCACTTTACACTTCACCCCTCACACTTCTATGAAAGAAAAAGTCAAGCCCTTCTAAAAAATATATTGTTTGTCGAACGAGATCCTGTCGACCAATCTTCTATTCGCTCCCGATATAGCAAGATAAATGTCCGACGAGGGCTCCCTAATCTTCACAAAAATTCTTCACAATTAGTGTGAGGTGAGGGCAGCCCATTTAATTCATGTTTACATACCTTTCCTGATATTCACGATTTTCTTTAAGCATATGATAAATGATTTCTGACAATCTCCGCGCAACCGCACAGATAGCAACATTAGCTTTCTTTTTCTCCCTTTTCTTGCCATAGTATGATTTCAGATAATAACAATGCACAATAGATGACCAGCTTGCTTCAATAAGAGCTGTTTTCAAATATTTGTTGCACGAATGCGTCAAATGACCGAAATGTTAAAAATACTTAGGAAGCTTCACGGAAAGAAGTAGAGCCACTGGAAAAAAAGATACTTTCTCTTGAAAAATTGTGCAAAATATGCTATAAAATACATGTTCGTGGTTCGCGAACAGCGAACGCGAGTGTGATGGAGTATGATAATGAATTTGAAGCCGCAGGATATTGTAGTATTACTGAGGGTCTTTCTGTATAAAGAAAAATCATGGTCGATAAGAGTGATCTCTAATTCTATCGCCATAAGCAATTCCGAAGTACATATGGCTATTAAGCGATGTAAAGATTCGGGACTTATCAATCCGGTAAGTGGAAGGGTAAGTACTTCGGCAATGGCGGAATTCCTTATTCACGGGCTGAAGTATGCTTTTCCCGCAGAAATAGGTCCTCCCTCAAGAGGGCTTCCCACCGCCCATTCCGCTAAACCGGTATCCGATATAATCAGCTCGGAAGAAATTTATATTTGGCCATACAGCAAGGGGAAAATTAAGGGAATAAGTATCTTGCCATTGTATAAAACTGTTCCGATAGCTGCTTTAAATGATTCCGGAATGTATGAATTTCTGGCATTAATAGATTCTCTCCGCATTGGTAGGGTCAGAGAAGTAAAGATAGCAAGAGAGCAATTGCTTCAAAGGATCAATAAATAAATGATTAGACGCTCAAATCTGATTTCTGAAATAGAAAAAATAGCTCTTGCATTGGAAGAATTGAAAGACCAAGTTGTGTTTGTAGGCGGTTCTGTTGTCCCTCTCTATATCGAAAATCCAGCAGTCTCAGATTTCAGACCGACGAAAGATATTGATTGCATCATCCAGATTCAAAGCAGAATGATGTATTACAATCTTGAAAAAATCATGAGAAGTAAGGGATTCGAAAATTCTACAAACGGCGATGATCCGATCTGTCGCTGGATATATGATGAGAGTTTAATTGATGTCATGCCTACTGATGAGTCCATATTGGGGTTTACAAATAAATGGCATGGAAAAGGTTTTAATGAGGCCGAGGACATTGAAATTATAAATGGTCTGCGCATCAAAATTTTGCCTTTGTCCTTCTTTATTGCGGCTAAGATCGAAGCTCACAATGGCAGAGCGGAGGATCTCAGGATAAGTGAGGATTTCGAGGATGTTATTACAATTATTGATGGACAAATTGATTTAGCGGATTTTGGAAAGTATTTTCCCAGTGATGTAAAGGAGTATATAAAATCTCAGTTTGTGGTGTTCTTGCGGCGGAAAGAGTTTTCAGAGAGCATTTACGCGCATGTTCAGTCTGGACTCGAGAGAAAAGATCGGGCCAAAGAAATCATTGCTATTATTAATACTTTTGCGAATTCTTAACGGAATCCATCTTTTCTTCACGTTACACGCTACACGTTATACGTCACACGGAAACGCCTTGAAAACATAACGGAAAAGTAATATAATGTTAAAATATTATACTTAATATACACATAGGAGCATCGAGATGAAAAAACTTAAAAAGGAAGGCGGAAAGAGGAAGCCTCTATTTGTCAAATTACAAGAGATCTGGAATGATCCCGCGTCAAGAAAAAAAGCTGATAATTATTTCTTTTTTGGCCTGATAGTCGTGCTTGTAATAATCGGCGCATTTCAGACGGTATCCCTTCGAGATAAGCAAAGCGTTATCAAGTTAAAAGAAGCTGTAAATGTACTTTCCGAGATCACCAAGGAAGAGCAGCCCAATAACACCGATTCGATCTACGATACATTGGAAGACAAGAATATCGCTGCCTTAAAGAAACTTGAGATCGTGATAGACAAACAGAAATTTACCAAAGGGGCAAGAGATGCAAAGTTCTTCAAGGGCGTTGTCCTCTCCAAGCTCAAAAGATACGAAGAAGCCGCCAAGGTATTTGAAACATATTACGATAAGCATTCCCGCTCGCCTTATGCCCCGTTGGCGCTGATGAATTGGGGCATATCATATGAGCTGTCCCAGGATTTCGCGAAGTCCGCTGAGATCTATAAAAAGGGACTGAAGGCATTTCATGGAAGCATATATGAGCCCTATTTCGCCTATTACTGCTCGCTTTCATTGGAAGCGCAGGGAAAGGTGGATGAAGCTGCCGAGGTTCTTGAAGGATACAAGGACTTTGATGGAGAAGCGATGATCGCATCCGACATTCAGATCAAGGCGAGGTACTTCCTTTCCAGATAAGATGAATAAACTGCTTTTGTGGTGGCATTTTCACCAACCTCTTTATAAGGATAACGGCACCGGTAAATATCAATTACCCTGGGTATTTCTACATCTCATAAAGGATTATCATTATTTCCTTGAGCTTGCTCTTGAATTTCCGGGCGTGAAGCAGAATTTCAATTATTCACCTGTCCTTCTGGATCAGATCGCCGATTATACGGAGAACCCCGAACAGGTCGATGACCCTTGGATACGCGCCTTTTTGAGCGATCCGGCTTCCATTGACGATGAGACTCTGGAATTTATCCTGAAGCATTTCTTTTCCGTTAATTTCGAAAGGGCGATTATGGATAGCCATCTCTATTATTCGCTTTATAAAAAGCGTGACAGCAAAGAGGAATATTCCCCCGATGATATCATGGCGCTTCAGACATTGTTCTTTTACTACTGGCTGTCACCCATTGCCAAAGAGAAGAATGAGGAGCTCAGAAATATACGCAGCAGGGAAGCGATAACATCTTCTGACAAGGAGCTTGTATGGTCAACCGCCAAGTCGATCGTGGGTGAATTCTTCGGTTTATTATCCAAGGCTCAGTCGGCGGATCATCTGGAGATCACCGCATCTCCGTTCTACCATCCCATACTTCCGCTTCTTATGGACACAAATTGTGTGAAGGATATGAATATCCCCATGCCGTCCCTTCGTTTCTCATACCCGGATGACGCGAAGTTCCAGATAACATCCGCATTGGAGTATATGAGCAAGCTCGATCTTAATGTCACTGGCATGTGGCCTTCCGAGGGCTCCATTGATTCCGCGTCCGTCTCTCTCATGGGAGAATGTGGAGTCAAATACGCGGGGTCTGATGAAAGGGTACTATTTAAAAGCCTGAACGGTTCAAAGAGGGATTTTACGCTGTACAAGTACGATGGTGTAAAACTCTTTTTCCGCGATAGAAGGATCTCGGATGATATCGCTTTCAAGTATTCTGCTATGGATAAATCCGACAGCATATCACATTTTCATGATCATCTCGATCATAGTTCTATTCCGCTGATCGTTATCATGGATGGCGAGAACGCATGGGAATATTTTCCGGAGAACGGCCTACCGTTTCTCAGAAATTTATTTACCTCAATCACTGACAAGAAGGTCGAGACCTATACGCTGGAACATGCGGCTGAGGAGTTTGACTGCGGTGAGCTTGATCATGTAGCACCCGGAAGCTGGATAGATGTGGGATTCCCTCTGTGGATAGGCAGTGAGGGAAAGAACTTATCCTGGGATAGCTTAACGCTTATCCGTTCTACTATTGCTCCTGAAGACCTTTCACCGGTGGGCAGGGCCGCTTTATATGCGGCGGAAGGCTCTGACTGGAATTGGTGGTATGATACATTTTACGGCAGCGCCGCTGGGATGGATTTTGATGATCTGTACCGCCTGCATCTTCGGAATATCGCTTCTGATGCCAGGCTTTCTCTGAACGGACGGCTCGACATCCCTATTCGTCAAGCCGGCGAAAGTGTATTTTTCAGAGATCCGGTCAAGTTCATCAAACCCTTCATCAATGGAAAAGAAGATACTTATTATGAATGGGTATTCGCGGGTTTTATTGACACCCGGAACACTTCGGGCACGATGAAACAGGTGGATCAGATGGTTAGAAAAATATTTTTCGGCTATGACCTTTACAATCTCTTTCTCCGTTTTGATACGGTGAGCGATGATTTTGATCAGATAGATGTGAATATTCTGAAGGATGAAAAACTCCGCTGTACCTTTGATGTCAATACAAAGCAGGCAATGCTGCGTGATGTAGATGTCACCGAGAGTATTGAATTCGGCAAGGATGAGATAATCGAGATCAGGATACCGTTCTATCTACTGGGCATCGGGGAGAATGAGGATTTCAATATCAACTTTGTTCTGAAGAAGAACGGCGTGATAAGCGAAATGCATCCTACCTTTTCCCATATCTCCTTGAGGAGTCCGGGAAAGGACTTTCAATTGAAGAACTGGCGGGTGTAATGGACAGTGTGAAGAGAATAATTGATGTTAATCTGAATAGATTCAATGAAGGGATGAGGGTTCTGGAAGAACTTCTCAGATTCTATTTTGAAGATATCAAATTAACCACTTCCGCGAAGAATTTCCGTCATCGTTTCTCCCATTTTGTAAAAAGGTCCTTTTCAGCGACAGAACTTTATATTTCAAGAGATATCGCGGAAGATATAGGCAAAGAGATTTCTACCGACGAGGAAGAGATCAGATCTGGACTTGAAGCTATTTTCTACTCAAATGCGGGCAGGGTGAAGGAATCCATCCGTGTCGTTGAGGAATTTCTGAAATTATTTGACCCGGCTCTGGCGAAAGAGGTCGAAAAACTGCGTTATGAATTCTACCAATTGGAGAAGGAAGCGGCGGAACTTTTTAATAAGCGTACCGGCGTATTCTATTCCAAGAAGATATATCCGGTCTTTTCACCGAAATGCTTTGATAAAGATTTTAAAAGGGTATGCGATATATTGCGGGCATCCCGTATCGCCATTGTACAGCTCAGAATGAAAGGAGTATCCACTAAGGAATATACGGATTCCGCGAAATATATGAGAACCGCTCTTTCCGAATCATTGATAATCATAAATGACAGGATGGATGTCGCATTGGCATCAGGCGCCAATGGCGTTCACATAGGTGATTCCGATATGGATTATAAGACCGTGCGATCCTTGGCGGGTGACTCGCTGCTTGTCGGAGTATCCGCTGTCAACGGCAAAAAGTTCTCTGAATACGCCGCCCTGGCACCGGATTACATCGGACTCGGCCCGGTTTTCAAAACCTCTTCAAAAAGTGACGCTTCCTCGCCTCTTGGAGAAAAAGCGGCCATTAAGATCGCATCCGGGCACCCCGATGTGTTCAAGGTCGCCATCGGCGGGATCAACACAGATAGAGCGGAAAAGTTAATTAAAGGGGGTTTCGAGATGGCAGCTGTTGTCTCGGATATCTTTGAGGGGGATATTGAAAAGAATCTTCAGCGTTATGTTGACAGATTCGGAGACGAAGGAGTATTGATATGACACAGCGCATCGAAGCACAAAAGAACAATATCACCAAAGAAATGAAAAAGGTCGCGGAGTACGAACATGTTTCTCAGGAACATATACTCAACGGTTTGAAGGACGGAACGATCGCCATACCCAATAGTAAACTGCATAAGTTAGAGCAGCCCATGGGAGTGGGCGCGGGGCTTTATACCAAGGTGAACGCGAATATCGGTACATCATCGGACATGATAGATTACGAATATGAATTAAAAAAGTTAAAGACCTCCATCGAAGCCGGCGCACATGCCGTGATGGACCTTTCCACCGGCGGGGATATCGATAAGATGCGGAAAATGATCATCGAGAACTCCACCATTCCGGTCGGTACCGTTCCAATATACCAGGCCTCAGTGAAGACCGTTGAGTCGGGCCGATCCGTGCCTGAAATGACAGAGAAGGAGATCATCGAGGGTAT
The DNA here is from genome assembly GCA_023133295.1 of bacterium. Taxonomy (GTDB): domain Bacteria; phylum AUK180; class AUK180; order AUK180; family AUK180; genus JAGLWT01. The sequence continues at coordinate 53,177 of JAGLWT010000014.1, forward strand.
TCACAGGCATATAAAGGACGGTGTTGATTTCATTACAATACATGCCGGAGTGACGCGTGAAGTGATCAGGCAATTGATACTTCAGCAGAGATTGAATCTTATCGTATCCCGAGGCGGATGGTTCCTGACCGGCTGGATGCTGAAGAATAAAAAAGAGAACCCGATATATACACATTTTGACGAGATACTTGATATGGCAAGGGAATATGATGTTACATTGTCCCTTGGCGACGGCCTGCGGCCCGGATGCATTAATGACGCTACAGACAGGCCCCAGCTCATGGAATTGATAATACTGGGCGAATTGACGGATAGAGCTTGGAGTCAGGGAGTACAGGTCATGATCGAAGGCCCCGGCCATGTGCCGCTGGACGAGGTTGAGGCCAATGTTATTTTAGAGAAGAAGCTGTGCCGTAATGCGCCGTTTTATGTTCTCGGCCCTGTGGTCACCGATGTCGCTCCCGGTTATGATCATATAACAGCCGCTATCGGGGGAGCCGTAGCCGCTTCCGCAGGCGCGGATTTTCTCTGTTATGTCACTCCCGCGGAACATTTACGGCTGCCGTCGCTGGACGATGTGCGTGAGGGAGTAATTACGACGCGCATCGCTGCGCATGTAGCGGATATGGTCAAGCGAAAAGAAACCAGAGAATGGGATAAGAAAATGGCGACCGCGCGTATCGGACTTGACTGGAAAGCAATGGGGAAGCTGTCCCTGGACCCTGTGCGATTCGACAAGATGCGTTCCCAGTCCGATCCCAAGGACACTGATGTCTGTACAATGTGCGGGAAGTACTGTTCAATGAAGAGTTTGAAACCCTATTTAACAGGGGAATACGGAGACCCGCTGGAGTTGCTTAAAGGATGAAGGAAAAGATAAGCGAAGTCGGAAGATCTGTAAAGCGTGTTGACGCATATGAAAAAGCAAGGGGAGAATCCATATTTACGGATGATCTTTTATTTCCGGGAATGCTGCATGCCGGCGTATTCAGAAGCCCTTGCGCGTCCGGCGCGATCGAGTCGCTGGATATTACCGCCGCTAAAGCTGTAGAGGGGATCAAAGCCGTACTGACCTATAAGGATATTTCGGGGAAGAACCTTGTCCCCGTTGTATTTGATGATCAGCCGCTTCTCGCGGAAAAGAGGGTCAGATACCACGGTGAGCCCATCGTTTTATTGGCGGGTGAATCGAAAAGAGTAGTCAAAGAAGCGATAAAGAAGATAAAAATTAAGATCAGGGAAGATAAGCCGGTGCTTGACATTCATCAGAGTGTGAAAGCGAAGATCGCTGTGGATCCCGAAAAAAAAGATAATATCTGTCAGCGCTACGATGTAAAAAGGGGAGATACGGCAAAGGCCTTCAAAACCGCCCATCTCCTGATCGAGAATAAATATTCAACTAATTATCAGGAACATGCCTATCTTGAACCGCAATCCATGATCGCGGTGCCCGAACTCAACGGTATAGTTTCGATTTACGGCTCCATGCAATGTCCGTTCTATGTACAGGACGGTGTTGCCGCGATACTTGGAAGGGAGTTGAGCTCGATAAGCGTAAATTTGATGACTACGGGCGGAGCTTTCGGCGGAAAGGAAGATGTTCCGAGCATTATCGCGGAGATAGCCGCATTGCTTTCACATCATACCGGCCGGCCGGTGAAATTTATACTTTCAAGGGAAGAAGACCTTGAGACGATGAGCAAACGACATCCGTCTTACACCGAGTATAAATCCGCATTTGATAAGAATGGTAAATTACTGGGAGTAAGGGTCAGGTATTATCTTGACGCTGGAGCGTATACTACCTTGACGCCAGTTGTATTGTGGCGCGGGGTCATACATGCGGTTGGCCCGTATCCCTGTGAAAATGTAGATATCGAAGGGTTCGGAATGCTTACAAATAAGGTTCCCTCCGGTGCTTATCGCGGCTTTGGAACACCGCAGATCATATTCGCCGCCGAGACCCAGATGGATGAAGCGGCAGAGAAACTGGGCATTGACCCCGTTAAGATCAGGGAGATAAATGCCTTTAAGGTGGGCGATCGAACCGCCACTGGACAGAAACTCAAAGAAAGTGTGGGCATAAGAGATACCATCAGAGCCGGTAAGAAGGCGTTTAAATGGGCGAGCAGGTCCAAGAAAGTTCAGCGCTTTAACGCGAAGAATTCATATCTGAAAAGGGGTATCGGAGTAGCATCCCTCTTCTACGGTGTCGGACTCGGCGCGCGCGGCGGCCCTCTTCAGAAAGGCGGCGCTCTTGTATCCTTATTTAAAGACGGCTCCGTACAATTCTCCGTGGGAACCACAGAAATGGGCCAGGGGATGTACACCGTTCTCTCACAGATCACCGCTGACGCGATGGGAATACCCATGGAAAAAGTGCATCACAGCCGTGTTTCCACTGAAAAGGTTTCCGATTCCGGCCCCACCGTCGCTTCCAGAGCGACATTCATTTCGGGAAATGCCATAAAGGCCGCTACCGACAGAATTAAGTTCAACCTCATAAAATTCATGGTCTCTCAGGGAATGATAGCCGCGAATAAACAGATCGTATTCAAAGACGGCCATGTATTTGCCCGGGATAAAAAGATCATCTCTGTAGAGGAGCTCGCGCTCAAGGCGTGGCTTGCCCGGGTCAAGATGATAGAAAGTGGCTGGTATCTGCCTCCCGGCACAACATACGCTGAAAAGGACGGCCAGGGTGACGCATATGTGGTTTACTCATATGTTACCAATTACGCCGAAGTGGAGGTCGATCTGAGAACTTATTCGACCCGTGTTGTTTCTCTCTATTCAGCCGAGGAATTCGGCAGGGTTATCAACCCTCAATTGGCTCAGGGCCAGATAGAGGGCGGAAATCTGCAGGGGATCGGTTATGCCATCTATGAGAACATGGTCCTTGACAATGGAAAGATAATCTCGAATAATTTTTCCACATACCTTATCCCTACCTTGCTGGATGTGGGAGAGTTGATGCCCGTTATCGTGGAAAAACCCTATACGAAGGGGCCTTTCGGCGCCAAAGGCATGGGCGAGATGCCGCTTATGGGAATAGCGCCCGCTGTTGGCAATGCCGTTAAGAACGCGATAGGGCAGAGATTGAGGAATATTCCCCTTACCCAGGAGCAATTATATGAAAAACTCAAAGATAACTAAAAAAGAGATCAGAAGGATACTGGACCTTGCCAAGATCACTGTCCAGCCGGAAGAGCTCACTAAACTGACCGAGGACCTTGGTGATATCATTGTTGAAATAGACAAGATAAAAAACCTTTCGGAGGATTTCCTGGTCGGCAATGTTATCTTTCAACAGGTCAATAATCAATTTTCCCTGACCTCCAAAAAAATGACTTACTCTCTTGAAAGAATAAAGGAGAATTTCCCGGTCACCGAGGGCGGCGACCCGGTTATCCCTCCTATCAAGGGTGATAAATAATGAAAAAACTCACTATCGCGGATACGCTGAATTCACCTGCCGAGCAGATCAAGAATAAAGTAAAGTCGGCGATAAATAATTCAAAAGGACTGAACATATTCCTTGAGACCTACGGGGTAAAGCCCTCAAAGACCAAGAAGGGCTGTTTGAACAATGTTCCCTTCTCTCTGAAGGACAATATCCTTCTGGAGGGGAAGATATCAAGCTGCGGCTCGCGTATGCTCGAGGACTTCGTTTCTCCATATTCCGCTTTCGTTGTGGAGAAATTACTGGCAGCGGGCGCTTTGCCTGTGGGGCGCACGAATATGGATGAGTTCGCCATGGGCTCTTCTACTGAAAATTCCGCCTTCGGGCCTACAAAGAACCCGCTTAATTCCGAATATGTACCCGGTGGAAGTTCAGGCGGCGCGGCGGCATCTGTCGCGGTCGGCAGCTGTGCGTTCGCATTGGGCTCGGATACCGGCGGATCGGTGAGACAGCCGGCCGCGTTTTGCGACCTGTACGGATTTAAACCCACTTACGGTGTCTTTTCCCGCCGCGGCCTGGTTTCTTTTTGCTCTTCATTTGATCAGATCGGAATAATCGCGAACAATGTAGATGACATTATTACGGTGTCATCCGTAATGAACGATAAAGACCCCTTCGACCTTACTTCTTATGCGGATAGAGATCTGCAGGATATAGAAAAGATCAATTATGATAATGTGGACTTGAGGGGCAAGATAGTGGGTATCATGAGCGGATTTGACCCTATACCCGTCTCTGACGATATTCAGTCCCGTTATCTTGAATTGATAGAAAAAATGAGTGACCTCGGTGCGGAAATGGTGAATATTTCACCACCGTTTCTGGAGAATTCTGTCCCTCTATATCAAATCCTTTCAACTGCCGAAGCCTCATCCAATCTCTCCCGTTATGACGGGATCAAGTACGGCTTGAGGAAAGAGGGCAAAACCATTGATTCAATGCGTCGTTCTACACGCAGTTTCGGATTCGGTGAAGAGGTCAAACGCAGGATCATCCTGGGAACATATGTGACGGCATCGGAATATTCGGAACAATATTACAAGAAGGCATTGAAGATACGCGGCCTTATGAGAAAGAATTACGAAGCGTTTTTCAGCACGATAAACTATATACTGCTGCCCACCACTCCGACACCCCCGTTCAGATTGGGCGAGAAGATAAATGATCCGGTCTCCATGTATTTCAGTGATGTTTTTACCGCCATTGCCAATATACTCGGCACTCCGGCGATCACCATGCCTTGCGGAGAGAGTTCGGATGGGCTGCCGATCGGAATACAGCTGATGGGCGGAATCGGTTCTGACCTGGACCTGCTTAAATTCGCGGGAAAGGTCGCGGGAGAGCTGAAATGAAAAAAGATGTATTTCCCGTGCTCGGTGTTGAGGTCCATATTCAGGTGAAGTCTGACCGCAAGATATTCTGTAATTGCAAGAATACTTTTGGTGCCGCTCCCAATTCTCATATCTGTCCCATATGTACCGGACAGCCCGGGACGCTGCCGGTCTTTAACCGCAATATATTGACAAGCGCGCTGAATCTCTCGCTCGCGCTCAATTGCCGCATCAATCTCTTTACGGGTTTTGACAGAAAGAATTATTTTTATCCGGATACGCCGAAAAATTACCAGATCACACAGAATGAATTCCCGATAGGGTATGACGGGAATTTCTTTTTCTTCTCCCCGGAAAATACTTATTCTCTGGGAATAAGCAGGGTTCATATGGAGGAGGATTCAGCAAAGCTGGTGCACAAGGAGGATTCTCTTGAAAAGGGGAGCACGATCGATTACAATCGTTCCGGCATCCCTCTTTTGGAAGTAGTTACGGAGCCGGAATTCCACGACTCGGATTCTGTCGTATATTTTCTTGAATTCCTCAAAAGGACCGCGCAATATCTAGGTATATCCGAATGTAATATGGAAGAGGGCTCTCTCAGGGTAGACACCAATATCTCTCTGACGCATGACCTTGCCGTTCTTCCCGATTACCGTGTTGAAATAAAGAATATGAATACCTTTTCCGGGGTCCGCTCAGCGATTGAGTATGAAATAGAAAGGCAAAAAGCTCTCTTTGACCGTGATCTCGTTCCCGAATCCGAGACCAGAAATTGGGACAGCAAAGCAAAGAAGACACGGACAATGAGAAAGAAGGAATCATTCAATGATTACCGGTATTTTCCCGAACCCGATATCCCGCCTATTCTGCTTTCAGAGAAGAACCTCTTCGCCTTGAAGGATAACCTTCCTCTTACCCCTGGATTCGCGATGAATCAGCTCACATTCAATTTCCGGCTGCGAAAGGAAGATGCCTATGTATTGAGTTCCGAGAAGGCGATGTACCTCTACTTCATCGAGGCCTCGAAGTACTGTGTTCAATATGAGCAGATGGTCAATTGGATCACCGGTGACGTAATTCATTACCTCCGGGAAAGGGGAGAAGGATTTGAGGACTGTAAATTGCCTCCAAAGGCCTTTGCCGATATAGTAAAGCGGATTGGAACAGGGAAATTAACGGGAAAGATCTTTAAATCCATCCTCGAAAGATTATTGTCCGGGGAAGATTTTAATGAGATACTGGAAAATGAGAACATATCGGTCATCTCTGACAGGAATGAACTGAAAGAGATCGCGGAAAAGATCCTTAGCGAGAATCCCGCTCAAGTCAAATTGTATATCGGCGGAAAGACCGGACTCATAGGATTCTTTATGGGAATGATGATGAAGGTGACCGATGGCCGTTGCGATCCGAAACTTTCACAGCAGATATTTGAAGAACTACTTGATAAGTAATTATGGAGCAGTACATTAAGTAATTATGGAGCAGTACATTAGGAGTATATATGAACTTTGAGAAATTGGAAAGCGTTATGAAAAAATTGAAGCTTTCAAGAAGAGAGCTTTGGGACCTCACTTATGAGGAGCTGGATATCCTGCTCGCTGATGCTCAGGACCTTCTGGATGAGGTCGAATTGCTGGCCTTGGAGCTTGAGCAAGGCAGTGAGAAGGTTGATGAGATCATCGCTGATATTGAGTTTGATGACGACGAGTGGGATGAAGAAGAGGAGTAAAAAGGATAATTGCCAATTTATCGGCGCTTGTCCCATTGAGCATACACTGAATTGCGAAAATCCTGTGATATGCCCTCGCTGCGCTTCTCCTATGGGCCTTTTTAATTGTTTCATCCCAAAGGAAGAGATGCATTTCAATCATCATACCGAGGCATGCAGTGAATGGGTATGTGTTTGCGGATATTCCGGATTTAGAGGGGTTATCACGGGGAAACTTTACCCATATAAGAAAATAGTAATTGAAAAAGGTTAAGGGATTTTTCCCGCTCTTCTTTTTCTACATCTTTCTTTTTGGTGTGGCGGACTCTCTCAGGGGTATAATTATTCCTGAAACGATCGCCGAATACGGGATCAATTACACTCTGTCCTCATTGATATTTACTCTTTCGGGCTTGGGATACCTTCTGGGCAATCTCTTCTCGGGTCTTCTTTTTCACCGATTCGGAGAACGGCGTATCGTTGTATTTTCTTTGTTTTTTACATCGGCGGCGGTATTATGCGTCTTTTTAACAAAAGAATTCTATTTTCTTATAATCGCTCTCTTCTTTTACGGTTATTTCGCCTCTACAGTATTCGCGGCGACCAATCAATTGGTGCATGAAATTTCAACAAATAAGGCGTCCGCCTTGAATTTTCTGCATCTCTTCTATGCTTTCGGCGCGATGGCTGCACCGCAGTACTCATTATTGATAATGGGCAGATATGAAGGATACCGCCCTTTGTTTTTGCTGCCCGCTTTGGCATTCCTCCTGCTCATTCCTTTCTATTCGGCCGCCTTCAGACATGCGTCGGCCGTTCCCGATGACAATTCACGCATGGCGGGAAGAGCCGGTATCGCTTCGCTTCTGATATTCTATGTTGCTGCGTTCTTCTATGTGGGGACGGAGATCGGCATATCCGGCTGGGTATATAATTATGCCCTGAAGGGTTTGAAACTCGGGGAAGCTTCCGCTGGCCTGCTTCTCACATTATTCTTTCTTTCTCTGCTATTAGGCCGCCTCACCGCGGGAATTATTTCAAAGAAAGTGAGGCCCGGAGTATGCATGATAGCTGGTCATATTCTGGGGACATCGGTATTTATCTGGGGGCTTTTTATCGGCCCCGTATATCTCATTCCGATCTCTGCTTTCTTTTACGGAGGCGTATATCCCACCCTGATCTCGATGTATAACGGACTTCTGGGAAAAAGCAGAAAACCCGTCGGGATAATTTTCGCAGCAGGTGCCGCCGGCTCCATGACCCTGATCCCCGTTATCGGATATATCAATGACAGGGCGGATCTCTTTTACGGGATGATGATAAACGGTATTATTTCGATAATATGTCTCGTATTTTTGCTCTTATCAGCACAAATTTATTCTCATTACTTGAATAAACAAGTAAAAATGAATAAAATGTAAGACAGAGGTACAGATGAAAAAGCATTTGATCATCATATTGGCTTTATTCTCGGTATTGGGCTTTTGTGCCCGTCCCGCGAGATATATAATAAAAGGAGATCCCTCCGCGGTTTCTTCCTTTATAAAGGGTGAATCGGCGTTCTTCATTAAGAAGGTAGATACCTTTTCCATAATCATAATGCCTGAGACCAGACGAGCGGAAGACCTGCGCGATCTCGCGATAGAGAAATACGGCCTGGACCTCTTCGAAAAGGATCATTTGAAGAAGATAAATTTCATTCCCAATGATACATTATATGCTGATTATCAGTGGAATATGGAACGCATCGGCTTTGAGGATTACTCCGATATCAGCATCGGTTCCCCTTCGGTGATAGTAGCCGTTGTGGATACCGGAATAGATCTTGACCATCCCGATCTTGCCGCCAATCTGGTCACGGGGCGTAACTTAATTCTCGCGGATTCAGGGGGAAACCCATACAGCCCGACAAATCCTGACGATGATCATGGGCACGGTACACATTGCGCCGGAACAGTAGGCGCTATCGCGAATAATAATCTCGGCGTTGTGGGTGTAGCCCCCGGTGTCAGCATCATGCCGATCAAAGTCCTTGCCGACGATGGATACGGCTATGATTCAGATATCGCGGAAGGCGTTCGCTGGGCCGCCGATAACGGTGCGGATGTTCTGTCGATGAGTATAGGCGGAGGAACCGGAACAACAATACTTGCGGAGGCGGTCGATTATGCCTACGGCAATGGATGTGTCGTCATCGCCGCCACCGGCAATGAAGGAAAATCATCAATAGACTATCCCTCTTTATATACGAATGTTATTGCGGTAGGTGCGTCGGATTACTCCGACGGCAGATCGAGTTATTCAAATTATGGAGAAGGCATGGATATTGTAGCTCCCGGAGGCGACCCTGTGGACGGTCCCGCCGATTGGAACAATTGGATAGCTTCAACATATAATAATGGTGATTATGCTTGGTCTTCCGGTACATCGATGGCATGCCCGCATGTTGCGGGTGCTGCCGCTCTGCTTGTTTCATTGGGCTTCACAAACCCTGACCAGGTAAAGTTACTCTTGACCTCTACTGCGGTTGATTCCGGTGACCCGGGTTATGACCTTGAAACCGGACATGGCCGCCTTGATGTTTTCAATGCACTCAATGTTGCGGTCCTGGAGACAGACCCCGGCGTGAAGGTCGCTTATTGCTTTCCCAACCCATTTTCAGGGCTGGTCAATGTGGTCTATAAGCCTGAGAAGTCGGGTTTGGTCTCATTTACGGTCTTCTCCGAATTCATGGACAAGTTGTATTCCGATGAGAGAGAGGGTACGGCGGGTACGAATGTGATCTTTTCATGGGATTCCGTTGATGAGGTCAACGGTGTATTCTTCTTGCATATAAACGGCCCGGACGGAAAGAAAACGGTAAGGGGGCTGAGAATAAGATGAGAGCTTTCAAGATATACACACTTATTATTTTTCTGACACTTGCGGTCTCTGCATATTCTTATACGGTGGATTGGACCAATGTCCCTACAAGCGCTTCGCAGGCGGGCAGCGGCGGCGCGTTCGCGCTCTCCAAGGAGCTAGGCAATGCGGGTTATAATCCTTCGGTACTTCCCATGATCCCAGGCAATGGAGTTACCTTTTCCGGAGGCATGCTCTCATTCGGCAGAAGTCTTATGGAGCTTTCCGGGGCATTCAAGATTGAAAAGGGAATATCTCCTTTTATTTCCCTGCGTTATTCTTCTGTGGGCGGATTCGAAGAAGCCCTGCAGGACGGCAGCAAGACAGGGGACGCCTTCTCGATCTCGCGATTTCTGTTTTCCGGCGGTTTCGCCTATCGATTCGGCCGTGCCCCGGTAACTGCCTCTTTTACTTTTAAGTATTTTCTTGAGGACCTCTACCAGGTCACGAGCTCAGGATACGGTATCAAGCTCAATCTTAGCGTGTTCGTCGGTAAGTTCAGCATAGGCATTGGCGCTGATGATCTTGTACAGGTTATTACTTATGATAGCGGCCGTGAAGAGGAAACCAAGCCGGTATTCACTGTCTGTTCGGCATATGCCGTCTCAGACGCGCTTCAGCTCTCGGGGGTTTTCATATTCGATATATCCCTGAAATTGAGCTTTCGAGCCGGCGCGAGGTATAGAGTGAATGAGAAATTCAGGCTCTCTGTCGGAACAAATAATTTTAATATTTCAACAGGATTTCAATATAAAGTAAAGGATATAATTCTGGATTATTCTCTGCAGATAGAAAGGGCATTTTCCGGGATCAATAATTTTATTGGGATCTCATACGATTTTTAGGAGGCATTTATGTTGTTTGAGGAAAAGGAATTCAATATCTTTACCGATTTCAATGAAGAGGAAAAGCAATTATTCTTAGCGATCTGCAGCCCAGAATCATGCAGTGCGGGCGAAATTATTTTAGAGGAAGGTCAGATGACCAGAAGCCTATATATTATTGATGAAGGTGAGGTTACCATAGGATTGGAGATAGAGGGGCAGACGATAGTACTGGCTGAGATGAAGAATAATGACTTCTTTGGTGAGATGAGTTTTCTGGACGGAAAACTTCATTCAGCGACCGTTAAGGCGACCAAGGACACAACATTTTTTATTGTCAGGAAATTCTCTTTTGACATCTTCGCCAAGAAGAACCCCGAAATATCAAAGAAATTATACGAAAATATTATTAAGACCCTTCTCTGCAGATTAAGAAATACAAATACGATCATCAAGGAACTCAAAGAGGATAAGAGTTGAAGCTCTTCAAATTGAACGGGCAGGAGCCCGTGATAGGCAAAGATGTTTTCATAGCTTCCGGAGCCCGCCTGATCGGCCAGGTCACTTTGGAAGATAATGTCAATATCTGGTACAATGCCGTTTTAAGAGGGGATATCAACAGTATATCCATTGGGAAGAATTCCAATATTCAGGATAATGTCACATGCCATGTTGATTTCCCGCCGGATGCCCTTGTTATCGGTGCGGATGTTACCGTGGGGCATAATGTGGTACTTCACGGATGCGTCATAGGAGATAATTCTCTCATCGGCATGGGAGCGACCGTGCTTTCAGGTGCGAAAATAGGCAAAAATTGTGTTGTCGGCGCCAATGCATTGGTTCTCGAAAATCAGGTGATACCCGACAATTCCCTTGCTGTCGGCATGCCGGCGAAGGTCATAAGAGAATTGTCCGATGAGGAGATCGCGAAATTAAGATCCTCGGCAAAACATTATGTTGAAACCGCCCGGGAATATATCAATGAGGGATATTGAAATAAAACCCCTTCCTTTCAAGTAGAATTAGACAGAATCATTTTACAGGAGGTATTATGAGCGAAAAAAGAGATTCAGGGCCGATCATACTCGGTATAACTTTGTTGTTTTTCCTTTTGATCTGCGTGGTCATTTCCGTATCGTTCGCGAGCTTGGGAAGCAGCGCGTCAAAGCAGTCCTCAAAATTCACAGGTCAGCTTTATTCAAAAGGCAATATCGGCTTTGTTGAGATCGAAGGTATCATTACGGATTCAAAGCTCAAGGTCAAGAGCATAATGAAATTCACCGAAGATGAAGAGATCAAGGGATTGCTCCTTTATGTAAACAGCCCCGGCGGATCCATCGGGCCTACCGAAGAGATCTACAGAGCAGTGATGCATGCTAAGAACAAAGGAAAAAAGATCTATGTCGTGATGGGATCGTTATGCGCCTCGGGCGGTTATTATATCGCCGCTGCCGCGGATCATATCATCACCGCTGAGAGCACCCTTACCGGTTCTATCGGCGTCATCATGCAGATGATCAATATGACCGATGTCTACAAATTCTTAAAGATGGATGTTCTTACATTCAAAAGCGGCAAGTATAAAGATATAGGCAACCCCTCCCGCCCCATGAAGGAATTTGAAAAGGCATACATTCAGCAGCTTGTCGATGATTCCTATTCTATTTTCCTGAATGCCGTGATCAAAGGCAGAAAGGAAGCCGTTGCCAAGAAATTCCCCGAATTGGACAGTGATGAGAAGGTCGCGAAATATATCACAAAGTATGCTGACGGCAGGATCATATTAGGGATCAATGCCGTGAAGTTCGGACTCGCGGATCAGATCGGAGATACCGTTGACGCATTGGAGTATATTAAGAATGAGATCGGCGAAGAAGTCAAATTGGCGAAAGAAAAGAAAAAGAACAAATTTGAATTAATATTCGAGAATTTAGGCGAAAAACTCTCATTCCTTATGGACCACAAAGATACTGAAGTGAAGATGCTTTACCAGATGCAGTAATGAAAAGAATTTTGTTAATGGCGGCCTTCATGGCCGCCAGAAATATTTCAAAGCATCCGGGGGATGTACAATGACCGCTACTATCCTCGAAAGAGAGCTTTATTCATTTAAGGGCGAACTCTTCAATCAGAATTTAATCACAAGAGGTATAAAACTTGACGAAATCACAAGTAGAAATAACTGATATATCCTACGGGATCTACGGGGTCGGTATGGACGAAACCGCGGGGAAGAAAGTCCTTGTGGAATTGGCGGTGCCGGGCGATGTGGTCAGCTACACCGTGAGCAAAGAAAAAAAGGACTTACTCTATGCAACAATAGATAAGATCATCACACCTTCTCCGCTGAGAGATACCCGTCCCCATTGTCCGCACTTCGGTAAATGCGGCGGATGTACCTTTGGCGACCTGTCACCAATATCTCAGGAGCAGGTAAAAAAGCAGGCGATATACAATGAATGCGAAAGATTGAATATTGACAAGGACAAGATAAATTTCCAGTCCATGTCAGGGGAGTTGGGCTATCGTATCACATCGCGCTTTCATTTTACCAAAGATGGATACCTGGGTTTTTCGATGTTAAGATCAAATGCCATTCAGGGTATTTCTGAATGTCCCGTATGCGTGCCCGGAATAAACCGTATCATCCGAAGATGGAATTCAATAGTTAACCGCTCAGGGCCATTGTCGGATAAATTGAAAGAGATCAAGGTAACGAGCACCGAACACGGTGAAGGCATTGAATATTTCTTTGATTCAATCCTTTCCGGGGGCGCGAAAAGAATAAACAAGATATCACGGCAGCTTGGCCTGACGGGCTGGGTTATAACCGATAGGCAGCGGCGTACGATTTCCATGCATGAAAAGAAACTCGAACTTAATGCCGGAGGCCAGGATTTTCGTTTTTATCCGTCTTCTTTTGTTCAGGCAAATCCCAAGATCGCCGTTGAGATCGCGGAATTCATCTCAGAAAATATCCGTCAAAAGGAATTATCCGGGGATCTGGTCGATCTCTATTCGGGATTCGGTTTTTTCGCGGCCTTCCTGCGGGAGCATGCAAGAAGAATATACCTCGTGGAGAATTCCTATTCCAGCACTAATGATGCCAGAGGTGTTTTCGCGGATGATATCAATGTGTCATACTTGGATCTACCGGTCGAAGAGGGTCTTCTCACTTTGAAAAAGCGCAAGATCTCCCCGACGGTATTGATGCTGGACCCGCCGAGAAAGAGCCCCGGCAAGGAAATATTCGGCGCGATCGCGTCCTTGAAGCCGGAAGTGATCTATTTCATTTCATGCAACCCCTCCGCCCTTTTAAGATCAGTCAAACAATTCAAAAATTATAAACTGGAATCGATCAATATCTTTAATATGTTTCCCTATACATACCACTCTGAAGCCGTTGGCGTATTTATTCCGAAATTTTCGGAATAAATAAAACTGGATCCCACGGTCGCCAACTCCCTCTGGATGACACTCCATTTCTGTATTTCCTTCCCGCATCCGCTCAACGGGAGCCCGGCAGCGCCGGGCGACCAACCCCAAAGCCTGCTGCTCAGTCTTGGTACGAGGTGGAGATGAAAACAATATTCTCACCAGAAACCGAAAAATCGTTATTTCGATTAACCGAATAATTTTCCTGTTACAATCATTTCATGCCGCACCCCAAACAAGATATGGGA